>NZ_JBVHHL010000016.1:0-156843 GCF_055561075.1 Streptomyces sp. NPDC022910 | reverse complement strand
GGAGTTCGAACGGACCATCACCGAAGCACGCAAGAAGAGCGACCAGAGGTGCCAGGCCGCATAGGAGAGGTCTCTACGAAACCAGGGGATTGACATCCCCGCGTTCACTGCTGGGCGTGTAAACGACGCGGGCGGCGCCCCGGGGCATCCGCCCGAGACACCGCCCGTCGGCCGTCAGCGGTGGCGCTATTCGCCGCTGCCCGCCCACACGATCCGGACGCGGTCTTCAGCGACGAACCGCGCGCCGTGTCGGCCCTTGGTGACCTCGACGCGGTCGATGGCCAGCTTCAGCAGCTCGCGCCGCTCCAGCACCTCGGCGGCTTCCCACGCCTCCGCCAGCAACTCGCCGTCGAGGAGAGGGGAAATGTCGGCCTCCGGCGTCGGCAGCTTGGAAAGGTCGTACCGCAGCCCGCCGATGCGACCACGCAGCCGGTCAGCGAGCCGGCCGTACCGTTCGATCGCTTCGGCGCCAGTGAACTCACCGCGAACGTAGCGCGCGTCTTCCAGGTCGGCCATGCGTGCTTCGGCGTCGGCGAGTTCGGCGGTTATCGCGTCTCGCTGCGCGAACAGTTCCGGGTCGGCCTTGTGTATCCATCGATCCGCGACGGCGTCCAGCAGCGGGTCTCCCGGCTCCAACATTGGCAGCCGAGCGAGGAACTGGAAGGTCACGTACTCGTCGACACGGATAGCCATCGCTGACGCACCGGGGCATGTGTTGCCTTGCAGCGCGTCGAGGCACCGGTACGAGTTCCCCGAGATAGCCATGGCCTTGCCACAACCGTCGTGCGCGCAGCGAGCGATGGACGTTAGCAGAGCTGTACCGATCGGCTTCGGGTGTCGACGACCGGCGTGCTGGAACGTACGCGACTCCAGCTGAGCGATGATCTTCTCCCGTTCGGCGACCGTGATGATGCCTTCGCCGACCTCGACGACGTCGCCGGTGTCGGGGTGCCGGTACGGGACGACCTTGGACGTGTAGCGGCCGGTCTCTTTGTTCTTGATGGTCTCCGGCATGAGCCCGGCGAACGCGGGCGATCGCAGCAGATGCATGACCGTAGCCGCGTTCCACTGGCCACCGCGCGGGGACAAGATTTCGTGCTCATTGAGCAGTCGGGCGATCTTCGCCATGGGCTTGCCGTCGAGGGCTTCGTCGGCGATGAGCCGGGCGTAGACGGCGTCCTCGGGGTCGTGGACAAGCTTCTTGGTGGCGGGTTCGATCACAAGGCCGAACGGCGGCTGTCCGCCGACCCACTGCCCGCGTGCACGGAGGTACTGCTTGGCGTGACCGACGCGAGTGCCGAGATTCTTCGACTCCGTGTATGCGAGCTCGGACAGCATCGCGATGACGAGCCGGGCGCTGTCGTTAGAGGTGTCCATCCCATCCATGACGGACACGAGGCGGCCCTTGGCGGCGGTGATGGCTTCGAGGGCGTTGCCGACCCCAGCCATGCCTTTACGCGAGAGTCGGTCGAGCTTCCAAACGATCAGCGTTCCGACGACGCCGGAGGTCACGGCGGCTAGGGCGGCTTCGAACCCCCTGCGCTCGACCTTCTTGTAGCCTGACACGCCCCGGTCGATGTGGACCTTGCGGACTTCGAGGCCGTTCCGTTCGGCCCAAGCTCGGCAGTCGGCTTCCTGGCGCTCGATGGCCGTCTTACCGTCCCGGTCGAGCGAGAGCCGGAGGTAGAGGTCGGCCAACGTGTGATGGTGCATTCGGACATCCTAAGGTCGTTACTCCGTTATGGACGTCCAGAAATCGAGGATGACGATACGCCTCGCAGGTCAGCGAGGGCGTACTGCTCACCGCCCGTGTTCAGCCAGCCACCCTTGCCGACCAGTTCGGGGGCGCGGACACGGACGCGACGCGGTGTGGAGTCTTCATGGGTCAAGAGTGCCATCCGCGTCGGTGGTGCCGCGGAGCCTGTGGACAACTCGATGACTGTGCGTGCACACATGACTACCGGATGCGTTCATGCCGTCACCGAGGGATGCTCATCGCATACAGGGGGGCCAGTGCAAGGGAGCAGTTCCATGCCACGAGACATCGACGACCAGATACGCCGGGACCGCGAACGCGAGCACGGTGAGATCACCGGCGACGAGATGCGCCACCGGGACAGGCGCGACCCCGACGTGAGCGGGTCCGACGCGTCGGACTCCGACACGGGGAGCTCCGGCATGGGCCGTGAGCGCGGCGACCGGCGTTCGTCGTGGGACGACGACGAGGACGACATGCAGGAGGGCTACCGGTAACCCGGCCTGCGCGGTCCATCAGCGGTATCTGCGCGGTACGTGCGAGTCCCCCGCCGCCCGGCGGGGGACTCGTCCGCGCTCGGCGGCCCGTTCCCCTTGCAGGCTCAGGTGAGGGCGTGCCCCGTCGTCGCGTCCACATGGTCCGGGATCTCCTCGTGGCGGTCGCCGACCGTCATGGTGCCGGTGGGCTCGAACAGCAGGATCGACGCTCCGGCCGGGGCGGACGGCTTGTGCTCCGTGCCGCGCGGGACCGTGAAGACCGACCCCTTGGGGAGCGTGACCGTTCGCTCGCCGGCCGCCCCGCGCAGCGCGATGTGCAGTTCGCCGTCCAGGACGAGGAAGAACTCGTCGGTGTGGTCGTGCGTGTGCCAGAGGTGCTCGCCCTCGACCTTCGCGACGCGGACGTCGTAGTCGTTGACGGCCGTGACGATGCGCGGGCTCCACAGTTCGGAGAAGGAGGCGAGCGCCCCGGCGAGAGAGACGGGTTCCTTGGCGTCGGTGGGTTCCTTGGGTTCCATGCCGCCATCGTCCGGGTACCCCGCCTGACGCACGAGTGCTAGAAATCGCATATGTCGCAAGGATCCTCTCAGGTGCCGCCCGTGCACCGTGTCGTCCTGGTCGTGGACGAGAACTCCAATCCCTTCGAGATGAGCTGCGCCATCGAGGTGTTCGGGCTGAGGCGGCCCGAACTCGGCCGGGAGCTGTACGACTTCCGGCTGTGCGCGGCCGCGCCGACGACCCGGATGCGGGACGGCTTCTTCACCCTCACCGACGTCGCGGGGCTCGACGCGGTCGACGACGCGGACACCCTGATCGTGCCGAACCGGCCCGACACCGGCACCCCGCGCTGCCCGGAGGTCCTGGACGCGGTGCGCCGGGCGCACGCCCGGGGCACGCGGCTGATCGGTTTCTGCTCCGGTGCGTTCACCATCGCGGAGGCCGGGCTGCTCGACGGGCGGCGGGCGGCATGCCACTGGATGTGGGCCGATTCGTTCCGGGAGCGGTTTCCACGGGTCAGGCTGGAGCCGGACGTGCTGTTCGTGGACGACGGCGACATCCTCACCGCCTCCGGCAGCGCCTCGGCGCTCGACCTCGGCCTGCACGTCGCACGCCGGGACCACGGTGCCGAGATCGCCAACGCTGTTTCCCGGCGGCTGGTCTTCGCGGCGCACCGCGACGGCGGGCAGCGGCAGTTCGTGGAGCGGCCGGTGCCCGAGGTGCCGGACGAGTCACTGGCCCCGCTGCTGGCCTGGGCCCAGGAGCGCCTCGGCGAACCGCTCACCGTCGCCGACCTGGCGGCGCGCGCCGCGGTGAGCCCGCCACGCTGCACCGCCGCTTCCGCGCCCAGCTGGGCACCACCCCGCTGGCCTGGCTGACCGGGGAGCGGGTGGCCCTCGCATGCCGGCTGATCGAGCGCGGGGAGGAACGGGTGGACGTGGTGGCCGCGCGCAGCGGCCTCGGTACGGCCGCGAACCTGCGGGCGCGGCTGCGGCGCGAGACCGGACTCAGTCCGTCGGCCTACCGACGGCGTTTCGGACCGGCCACGGGGGAAGCTCTCCTCGTATGAGATTCCTGGTACGCGACCGGCTCCTCGGCTTCGGTGACGACTACTGGATCGAGGACCAGCACGGCAACAAGGTCTTCCTGGTCGACGGCAAGGCGATGCGGCTGCGCGACACCTTCGAGCTGAAGGACGCGCAGGGGCGGGTCCTGATCGACATCCACCAGAAGATGTTCGCCCTGCGCGACACGATGATCATCGAACGCGACGGCGACCCGCTGGCCACGATCAAACGCAAGCGCCTGTCCCTGCTGCGCAACCACTACCGCGTCTCGCTGGTGGACGGCACGGAACTCGACGTCAGCGGCAAGATCCTCGACCGCGAGTTCGCCATCGACTATGACGGGGAGCTGCTCGCGCAGATCTCCCGCCGCTGGCTGCACGTGCGCGAGACGTACGGCGTCGACATCGTGCGCGACGACGCGGACCCGGCACTGCTGATCGCGGTGGCGGTGTGCGTGATCCACCTGGCGGACAAGGAGCGGGAGGAGGACTGAGCGGCGCGGTCATGGGAGCCACGGACCCCTGGACCCACGGACCACGGCCCGGGGTCCACAGGCGTCCGTGCCACCCGCGCGGACCTGGTCGCCCGCCGGCCTGCCACGTGCCCCGCTCCCGCCGGCTCCGCTACTTCGTCACGGCGAACGCCAGCAGGATCGCCGCCGTCAGTTCCGGGTCACCCTCCGCCTTGATGCGATCCGCCACGACGTCCGCGGTGACGCGGCCGCAGGCGAGGCGGACGTACGTCTCCCAGTCGAGCGTGAGCGACACCGTCGGGCCCAGCGAGGGTGCGCCGTCGATCGAGCCGCGGCCCTCCGTGTCGATCCGCACCGTGCGCAGGAAGTCGACGGGACCGTGGACGTCGAAGACGATCGCCGAACCGGGGGGCGCCCCCGCGTCCTTGGCGACGACCTTCGGCAGTGCGGCCAGCAGTGCGTCCCGCACGATGTACGCGCCGGGCGAGTCCAGGTTTCCCGGCCGGCCCAGTGCCGTGCGCAGGTCCTGCTCGTGCACCCACACGTCGAACGCACGGTACCGCATGGCCTCCTCGAGGGTCTGTTCGCTGCCGAGCGGACCGCGCACCTTGGTGCCGGGGTCCCGCGTCTCGTTCCGCAGCTGACGGTTGCGACGGATGATCGTGTACTCCAGCTCGGACGTCATCTCCGGCGCCGTGTGGTGGCGGCGGACGTCGACCTGCATCTCCATGTAGCGCTGGTGCTCGTTCGTGACGTGGAACAGGTCGCGCGGGAGCGTGTGGATCGGCCGCGGGTCGCCGAGCATCTCGCAGTCCATGCCGATGACATGGGAGACCACGTCGCGTACCGACCAGCCGGGGCAGGGGGTCCGACGGTTCCACTCGCCCTCCACGAGCGGCTGCACCAGCTCGGATATCGCTTCGATGGAGTGGGTCCAGGCGTCGGCGTAGGGCTGAAGAGTGGGATGCAGACTCACGGAACGGGACCCCTCGGGCGGTCGGTGCACGGGCGTTGATCGACGGCGTTGTCGGTGGCTTGTACTGCGGGAGGTGGCTGTCAGCGGGTGTCTTGGGACGTTAAGTTACGCTGCTGCGAGGCACCCCGGCAGTGCTTTCGTGTGACGATCGTAGGCCCGTAGGAAACGGCTCGAATGCCAGGACGGTGGTACTGTGCGCGCCTCCCTCATCCAGATCCGGGTAGACGAGGACGAATCGGTTGATTCTCGCCGCCGACGAGCCGCCTCGCTGGTACGGGATCAAGCCGGAGTCGATCTCGTGGTGCTGCCCGAGCTGTGGACGACCGGGGCGTTCGCCTACGAGCGGTTCGGGACCGAGGCCGAGCCACTCGAAGGGCCGACGTACGAGGCGATGGCCAAGGCGGCGAGCGACGCGGGCGTGTGGCTGCACGCCGGGTCGATCGCCGAATGGGCCGCATCCGACAGCGGCTCCGCCACGGGCGAAGGCACTCTCTACAACACGTCTCTCATCTTCTCCCCCTCCGGTGAGCTGGCCGCCGCCTACCGCAAGGTCCACCGCTTCGGCTTCGACAAGGGCGAGGCCGTGCTGATGGGTGCGGGGACGGAGCTGGTGACGGTGCGTCTGCCGGAGACGACCGTCGGCATGGCCACCTGCTACGACCTCCGCTTCCCCGAGCTGTTCCGCTCACTCGTGGACGCGGGAGCCGAAACCCTCGTGATCCCGGCGGGCTGGCCGGAGCGCCGCCGGTCCCACTGGACGCTGCTGGCCCAGGCGCGGGCGGTCGAGAACCAGGCGTACGTCCTTGCCTGTGGAACGGCCGGGACGCACGCCGGGGTTCCGCAGGCGGGTCACTCGATCGTGGTGGATCCGTGGGGCGAGGTCCTCGCGGAGGCGGGCTTTGACGAGGAGATCCTCACCGTGGAGTTCGACCCGGCGAAGGTCGCGACGACACGGGAGCAGTTCCCGGCGCTCAAGGACCGGGTACTGGGCCTGCAGCGCCCACGTCACCACCGGTAGCCGTGAGCCGGCGCGGCACACCCCCGGCGAGCCCGGCGTCGTCACCTGCGCGGTTACGCGGGCACACGCGCCCTTACGCCGGCACGTGCACGGTCTCCACGCGGCTCGCCACCAACCGCTCCCGCTCCCTGCGCGCCGCCTGCTTGCGCAACCGCAGGATCTGGCTCAGCCCCAGCGCCTGGAGGACGAACACCGCGCAGAACGCCACGGTGTAGTTGTCGCCCGTCGCGTCCAGGAGCACGCCGATCGCCAGCAGCGTCGTCATGGAGGCGATGAAACCGCCCATGTTCGTGATGCCGGAGGCCGTACCCTGACGCTCCGGCGGGTTCGCCGGACGCGCGAAGTCGAAGCCGATCATCGAGGCGGGGCCGCAGGCGCCGAGCACCGTGCACAGCGTGATCAGCAGCCACATCGGCGCGTGTGTGCCCGGGTAGGCGAGCGTGGCCGCCCACAGCAGCGCGGTCGCCCCGACCGTCCCGAGCGCCAGCGGCAGCCGCGCCGTGTGGTGCCGGGCGACGATCTGCCCGTAGACCAGACCGACCACCATGTTCGACAGCACCACGAGCGTGAGGAGCTCACCGGCCGTCGCCCGCGACAGGCCCTGCGCCTGAACCAGGAACGGCAGGCCCCACAGCAGCAGGAACACCATCGCCGGGAACTGCGTCGTGAAGTGCACCCACATGCCGAGGCGCGTCCCGGGCTCCTTCCAGGACGCCACGATCTGCCGCCGCACATACGCCGATCCGTGGTGCGGGAACGGCTCCGGCTCGTACCCCTCGGGGTGGTCCTTGAGGAAGACGAGCAGCAGGACGAACACCACGACTCCCGCGAGCGCGCTGCCGCCGAAGGCCGCCGTCCAGCCCACCCCGTGCAGCAGCCGGGCCAGCACGAGCGTCGAGACCAGGTTGCCCGCCATGCCGACCAGACCGGCGAGCTGCGCGACCAGCGGCCCTCGCCGGGCCGGGAACCACCGGGTGCCGAGCCGCAGGACGCTGATGAACGTCATCGCGTCACCGCAGCCGAGCAGCGCCCGCGAGGCGAGCGCCATGCCGAACGTCGGCGAGATGGCGAACCCCACCTGGCCGGCTGTGAAGAGGACGACCCCGATGGCCAGCACCTTCTTGGTGCCGAGCCGGTCCACCAACAGGCCGACGGGTATCTGCATGCCCGCGTACACGAGGAGCTGGAGGATGGAGAAGGCGGACAGGGCGGACGCGCCGACATGGAAGCGGTCCGCGGCGTCAAGTCCGGCCACACCCAGGGACGTACGGAAGATGACGGCCACGAAATAGACCGAGACGCCGATGGCCCACACGGCGACGGCACGACGGCCGCCGGGCGGATCGCCGGGCAGGGACAGGGAACGGGATCTCACGGAGCCGGAACTCATCGCACCTCACCCCGCGCCAGGTGGGAGAACCAGCTGACGTGCCGGTGGACGATGCCGACGGCCGCCTCGGCGTCGCCGGACCGCAGGGCCTGCAGGATCTCCTCGTGCTCGGTGAGCGTCTTGGCGATCCGGTCGGGATGCGAGTGCATGACCGCGACACCCATCCGCAGCTGGCGGTCGCGCAGTTGGTCGTACAGACGGGAGAGGATCTCGTTGCCGCCGCTGCGCACGATCTCTGCGTGGAAGGTGCGGTCGGTGATCGCCGCCCCGGCCAGATCACCGGCGGCGGCCTGCTCCTTCTGCCGTGCGAGCAGTTCCTCGAGCCGGGCGATCAGCCCGGGCGGGGAGGGGACCGCCTTGCGGGCCGCGTACTCCTCGACGAGCTGGCGCGTCTCGACCACGTCCGCGATCTCCTGGGCGGAGACGGGCAGGACGAGGGCTCCCTTCTTCGGGTAGAGCCTGATCAGCCCTTCGACCTCCAGCCGCAGCAGCGCCTCGCGCACCGGCGTCCGCGAGACTCCGACCTCATCGGCCAGCTCGCCCTCGGTGAGCAGCGTTCCGCCTTCATAACGGCGTTCCAGAACGCCTTGCTTGACATGGGCGTACACGCGGTCGGCGGCGGGCGGCTGCTTGACGGTCGACTTCTCGGGAGCGGGAGCGGCGGACGGCGCTGAAGGCATGCGCACATCATAGATACAACACGTACGCATGCCGATCGACGTCCATCATGTGGACCGCACATCCGTCTCAAAAATCGCCCCACAACCGCACATCCATTTGTGCTACTTGCGGGTCTCACGAGAAGGCGGCCTTGCCATCTGGCCGCCCTTCAGGGGCATTTGGATGCTTTCAGACGCATCAGCGACGCAATCGGAGCGTTTAACTTGATTACCGGCATTAAGGGCGCGCGAGTTCGCAGGGCAGTCGCCGCAGTGGTCACCACCGGAGCCGTGCTCACCACCGGAGCCCTCACCGCGGCGCCCGCGCAGGCCGTGACGAAGCCCACGATCACCGCCAAGGGCGGTTACGTGATGAACAACGCCACCGGCAAGAGCCTGTTCACCAAGGCCGCCGACACGAGGCTGTCCACCGGCTCCACCACCAAGATCATGACTGCCAAGGTCGTGCTGTCGCAGTCGAACCTGAACCTGGACACGAAGTTCGTGATCCAGAAGGCCTACAGCGACTACGTGGTCGCGAACAACGCCTCCCAGGCCCACCTGATCGTCGGCGACAAGGTCACCGTCCGCCAGCTCCTGTACGCGATGATGCTGCCCTCCGGCTGCGACGCCGCCTACGCGCTCGCGGACAAGTTCGGTTCCGGCTCGACGCGCGCCGCTCGCGTGAAGTCGTTCATCGGCAAGATGAACAGCACCGCCAAGAGCCTCGGCCTGACGAACACCCACTTCGACTCGTTCGACGGCATCGGCAAGGGCAGCAACTACTCGACGGCCCGCGACCTCACCAAGATCGCGAGCAGCGCCATGAAGAGCTCCACCTTCCGCGCCGTCGTGAAGACCAAGTCCACGAAGCAGAAGGTGACCACCAAGAGCGGCGGCTACCGCTACTACACCTGGACCAACACCAACCCGCTGCTCGGTACCTACAGCGGTGCGATCGGTGTGAAGACGGGTTCGGGTCCGGAGGCCAAGTACTGCCTGGTCTTCGCCGCGACCCGCAACGGCAAGACCGTCATCGGCACCATCCTGGCGTCGACCTCGGTCACCAACCGCACGTCGGACGCGAAGAAGCTCCTGAACTACGGCTTCGCTGTCTGATCATCAGCGCGTACGACGAAGGGGCCCGGCCGCTACCCTTGGGTTCTAGTGTTCGTCGCAACACCCCAGCTGAAGGGGTGCGATGGACTTCGAGATCCGTAAGGACCGGAAGCCTCAGGGACGGAAGAAGCTGACTCGGGAGCGGGCGGCATACTTCCAGCTCATGCAGCAGGGAGGCCTGTCGGATCGTCGGTATCGACGTCCGGACCGGCAAGAAGTGGCGTAGCGGTCGCCACGCCCACAAAGGCCGCGAGAAGGCGGCGCCTCCGATCTATCAGGAGGCGCCGCCTTCGTCGGGTCTGTCCCGCTACCTGGGCGAGGCCGAACGCATCCACATAGCCGACCGGCTGCGGGAGAAGGCCACGGTGCGCGCTATCGCCGCCGAGCCGGGCCGCAGCCCGTCCACCATCAGCCGCGAGATCCGCCGCAACCGGCACCCGGGCAACGGCCAGTACCGGCCGCACGCCGCCCACGCCCGAGCCCAGGCCCGCCGGCCCCGCCCCAAGCCCGGCCCTTGGCCGCTAGGCCCAGGTGATCAGCCGCTTCGGCTGCTCCAGGATGGCCGCCACGTCCGCGAGGACCTTCGAGCCCAGTTCGCCGTCGACCAGGCGGTGATCGAAGCTGAGCGCCAGGGTGGTGACCTGGCGGGGCTTGACCTTGCCCTTGTGGACCCACGGCTGGAGCTTGATCGCGCCGACCGCGAGGATCGCCGACTCGCCCGGGTTGAGGATCGGCGTGCCCGTGTCGACGCCGAACACACCCACGTTCGTGATGGTGATCGTGCCGCCCTGCATCGCCGCGGGGGACGTCTTGCCCTCGCGGGCCGTGGCCACCAGCTCGCCGAGCGCCTCGGCCAGTTGCGGAAGCGTCTTCTCGTGCGCGTCCTTGATGTTCGGCACGATCAGACCGCGCGGGGTGGCCGCCGCGATGCCCAGGTTCACATAGTGCTTGCGCACGATCTCCTGGTTCGCCTCGTCCCAGGACGCGTTGACGTCCGGGTTCCGCTTGATCGCCACCAGCAGGGCCTTGGCGATGAGGAGCAGCGGGTTGACGCGCAGGCCCTGCAAGTCCTTGTCCTGCTTGAGCTCCTCGACCAGCTTCATGGTGCGCGTCACGTCGACCGTCACGAACTCCGTGACATGCGGAGCGGTGAACGCCGAACCGACCATCGCCTGTGCGGTGGCCTTGCGAACGCCCTTGACGGGGATACGGGTCTCCCGCGCGCTGTCGTACGTGACCACCGGCGCCGGCGCCCCGACGGAAACGGGCGCCTCGACGGCGGCAGGGGCCACGGGGGCCGGTGCGGCCGCCACTGCGGCGTGCACGTCCTCACGGGTGATGACCCCGTCCGGACCCGACGGTCGCACCGTCGCCAGATCGACCCCCAGGTCCTTGGCGAGCTTGCGCACCGGCGGCTTCGCGAGCGGACGGGCCCGCTTGCCGTGCCCGTTCAGCTCCCCTTGGAGCGCCGTGGCCGCGTAGAGGGTCTCCTCGGCTGCCGCCGCGGTCTTGCGGGGGCGACGCCTGGTGGAGGACTCGGCGACGCCGTATCCGACGAGGACGGGCTTGCGGCCCTCCTGCTTGGGTTCCTCAGCCGTCGGCTGCTCGGCCGGGGTCTTCTCGACGGACGCCGGTGCCTCCTCGGCGGGGGCACCCCCGGTCACGTCGACCGCGATGATCGCGGTGCCGACGTCCACCGTGGTGCCCTCCGGGAAGCGGAGCTCGCGGACCACTCCGTCGTACGGAATGGGCAGTTCGACGGCCGCCTTCGCCGTCTCCACCTCGCAGACGACCTGTCCGTCGGTGACCGTGTCACCGGGCTGCACGTACCACTTGAGGATCTCGGCCTCGGTGAGCCCCTCGCCCACGTCGGGCATCTTGAACTCGCGCACGGACGCGTCAGTCATCGTCGTCACGACCCTCTCCTCAGTACGCCAGGGCGCGGTCGACAGCGTCGAGCACGCGGTCCAGGCCCGGCAGGTACTCCTCCTCCAGCCGCGCCGGCGGGTACGGGGCGTGATAGCCGCCGACGCGCAGCACGGGCGCCTCGAGGTGGTAGAAGCACCGCTCCGTGATGCGGGCGGCGATCTCCGCGCCCGAACCGAAGAACACGGGTGCCTCGTGCACCACGACCAGGCGGCGGGTCTTCTCCACGGACGCCTGGACGGAGTCGAAGTCGAGCGGGGAGACCGAGCGCAGGTCGAGCACTTCGAGGGACTTGCCCTCTTCCTCCGCGGCGGCCGCGACCTCCTGGCACACCTTCACCATCGGGCCGTAGGCGGCGAGCGTCAGATCCGTGCCCTCACGCACCAGGCGTGCCTTGTGCAGGGGGCCGGGGATCGCCTCGGCGTTGACCTCGCCCTTGTCCCAGTACCGCCGCTTCGGCTCGAAGAAGATCACCGGGTCGTCGCTCTGGATCGCCTGTTGCATCATCCAGTACGCATCCGACGCGTTCGACGGAGAGACGATCTTCAGACCGGCCACGTGCGCGAACAGAGCCTCGGGGGACTCGCTGTGGTGCTCGACCGCCCCGATGCCGCCGCCGTACGGGATACGGACGACGACCGGCAGCTTGACCTTGCCCAGCGAGCGGGCGTGCATCTTCGCCAGCTGCGTGACGATCTGGTCGTAGGCCGGGAAGACGAAGCCGTCGAACTGGATCTCCACCACCGGCCGGTACCCACGCAGGGCCAGGCCGATCGCCGTGCCGACGATGCCCGACTCGGCGAGCGGGGTGTCGATGACCCGATCCTCGCCGAAATCCTTCTGCAGACCGTCGGTGACGCGGAAGACGCCGCCCAGCTTGCCGACGTCCTCGCCCATCAACAGGACCTTGGGGTCCGACTCCAGGGCCTTGCGCAGCGACTCGTTGATCGCCTTGGCGAGCGCCATCTTCTCGGCCATGTCACCGTCCCCCTTCTGAGTCCGCGAACGACGCCTGGTAGGCGGCGAACTGGGCCCGCTCCTCGTCGACGAGCGCGTGCCCGTCCGCGTACACGTTCTCGAAGATGGCGAAGTGGTCCGGGTCCGGCATGGCACGGACCGCTTCGCGTACTCGCCTTCCCAACGCTTCGCTCTCCGCCTCGAGTTCCGCGAAGAATCCCTCGTCCGCGTGGTTTGAGGCCTCGAGATAGGCGCGCAGACGCGCGATCGGGTCCTTCGCCTCCCAGGCTGCCCGCTCGTCGTCGTGGCGGTAGCGGGTCGGATCGTCGGAGGTCGTGTGCGCGCCCATGCGGTACGTGAACGCCTCGACCAGGGTCGGGCCCTCGCCGTTGCGCGCCCGCTCCAGCGCCCACTTGGTGACCGCGAGGCAGGCCAGGACGTCGTTGCCGTCGACCCGCACGCCCGGGAAGCCGTAGCCCTGCGCGCGCTGGTAGAGCGGCACGCGGGTCTGCTTCTCGGTAGGCTCGGAGATCGCCCACTGGTTGTTCTGGCAGAAGAACACGACCGGGGTGTTGTAGACCGCGGAGAAGGTGAAGGACTCGGCCACGTCGCCCTGGCTTGAGGCGCCGTCGCCGAAGTACGCGATCACCGCCGAGTCGGCGCCGTCCTTGGCGACGCCCATGGCGTAGCCGGTGGCGTGCAGCGTCTGCGAGCCGATGACGATCGTGTAGAGATGGAAGTTGTTGCTGTTCGGGTCCCAGCCGCCGTTGTTCACACCGCGGAACATCCCGAGCAGGTTGGTGGGATCGACCCCGCGACACCAGGCGACGCCGTGCTCGCGGTAGGTCGGAAAGACGTAGTCGTCGTCGTTCAGGGCCCGGCCCGACCCGATCTGGGCGGCCTCCTGACCGAGCAGCGAGGCCCACAGGCCCAGCTCGCCCTGGCGCTGCAGGGAGGTGGCTTCGGCGTCGAAGCGACGGGTCAGCACCATGTCCCGGTACAGACCGCGCAGCTGCTCGGGGGTGATGCCCTCGACATACGCGTCGTACTCGGGGTTCTCGACCCGCTTGCCCTCGGGCGTCAGCAACTGGACGAGGTCGGGGTCGGCGCCCTGCTTGGGCGCGGTGCTGGTGGTGCGCTTGGTGCCGGTGGTGCCGGCCTTGCTTCCGGCGCTGCGTCGCGGCTTGCGCGCGGCAGTGCTCTCCACGGTCACGTGTGCTCCTCCGTCGGTCCGGCCCCCGGGTTCGCCGGGTGCCTGGGGGTCCCCTCGGCCCGTTCCGGGCCGGTGGGAGCGGCTCGCCTGCAGCGCACGGACGCACGGGGTGGGTGCGTCTCGTTCGAAACAGACGTGACAGGTGCCCCGGCGAGCGCCCTGCAAGGGGCACGTTACCCAGTGCTCCACATTTCTGTGAAACCCCTCCTGACCTGGGATTTTTGCTTGGATATCCAAGTAAATCGAGTAAGTCGGGAACAGGTGCTGGTCACAGCCTTGCAGGGGGCCGGAACAACGGCACGTTATCCCGCTCACCCAGAGCACGGGAAGACGTCTTTTCGGGGTGGCGCGGGCGCCGCCGCGCGGCGGGCGAGGCGCTCACGCGCCGCTGATGCGGACCGGCGGCTGGCGAGCGGTGGCTCGGTGGGTCGGGAACGGCGATTTCCCCGACCTGCCCCACCAGCGGGAAGGACCCGGCGCGATCGTCGACGGGGACCGACTCGGCGTCCAGCCGCGCAGAGGCCGCGACCGTGGCGCCACACGCGCGGATTCACAGTTCCCGGCGGCCTCGACCCTGGCCGTGCGGTGGTCGCGCGAGCACGGCACGGCGTGCGACGCGTTCGCGCGCTGAGAGACGGGGCCGGGTCGCCCAGCGCCCAGGGACGTCCCCACACCCGGGAACGTCCCCGAACAACGCCACGCGCGCGTGGTGCCCGTTCCCGGGTCCACGCGTCGTGGAGACCGTTCTTCTGCGGGCGCCGCCGACCCCGCCGCCCGCCGGGGGACTCGCCCCGGGCGCGCGGCGGGCATCCCGGTCCTGGAGTGCGGCGGACTCGGTGGTCGTCCCGCCCTCGCTGCGCGGGGCCGGTCGCCCCTCCGTGCGGTCAGGTCCTCGGCGTCACGCCCGCGCTGTCCCCGCCCCCGTCCGTCGCCGAGGGATCCGTGCTGGCGCCATCCGTGGGTGAGTCCGACGGCTGGTCCGTGGGCGCGGTCTGCGAGGGCTGGTCGCTCGGCTGGTCCGGCGTCGTCGACGGCTCGGCCGGCGGCTGCTGGCTGTAGTCCTGCGACGGTGTGTACGAGGGCGTGTAGTCCGAGCCGGTGCCCGTGTCCGAACTGCCGCTCGTGGACGTGTCGGTCGCCTCGTCCGTCGGCGTCTGGCTGGACTGCTTGTTCTCCTGGGACTTGGTGGCGGTGGGCGACTGCGTCGTGCTGGTCCCGCCGCCGCTGCTGCCCGTGTTGTTCATCGCCAGCGCGACGCCCGCCGCGATGGCGATGACCGCGAGGACAGCGAGGATCCACAGCTTGCCGCGGCCGCTGCCCTTGTTCCCGTGCCCCTCGAAGCCCCCGTCGTCGCTCCCGCCGTATCCCGTGGGCAGGATCGGTTGCGGGATCTGCGTGGTGCCGGGCTCGCCGGGATGCGGCATCACCGTCGTGCCGGCGAAACCAGCCGCCGGCGTGTGCCGGCCTTCGTGCATCTCCACCGGGCCGGTGTTCCAGGTACCAGTGTGTCCGCCCTGGTCGTAGAGCATCTGCAGGGCGTACTGGACGAGGCCGCGCATCTCCTCGGCGGTCTGGAACCGGTCGTCCGGCTCCTTCGCGAGGGAACGCATCACGAGTCCGTCCAGCTCGGGCGGCGTCGCCCCGTCCGAGATCCGGGACGGGGGCACCGGGATGTCCTGGACATGCTGGTAGACCACGGACAGCGGCGTCTCGCCGACGAACGGGGGCCGCAGCGCGAGCAATTCGTACAGCAGGCAGCCCGTCGCGTACAGGTCGGAGCGGTGGTCGACGGCCTTGCCGAGCGCCTGCTCCGGCGAGAGGTACTGCGGCGTGCCCATGACCATGCCGGTCTGCGTCATCGTCGTGGACGCTCCGTGCAGGGCGCGCGCGATGCCGAAGTCCATGACCTTCACGGCGCCGTTGTGGGTGATGATGACGTTCGCGGGCTTGATGTCGCGGTGCACGATGCCGTGCTGGTGCGAGTAGGCCAGCGCCTCCAGGACGCCCGAGACGATGATCAGGGCCTGTTCGGGGCCCGGAGCCTCGGCGTTGAGCAGGAGGTCGCGGATCGTTCGGCCCTCGACGATCTCCATCACGATGTAGGGCACCGACTGGCCGCCCACGAAGTCCTCGCCCGAGTCGTACACGGCGACGATCGCGTGGTGGTTGAGCCCGGCCACCGACTGGGCCTCGCGCGTGAAGCGGGCCTTGGAGACGGGGTCCTCGGCGAGGTCCGAGCGGAGGAGTTTGACCGCGACGGTCCTCCCGAGGCGCACGTCCTCGGCCGCGAACACCTCGGCCATGCCGCCCCGGCCGAGTCGGCGGGTCAGCCGGTACCGGCCGTCCCCGACAAGTCCGCCGTTGCCCCACATCTCCGGCGCGTCTGACATCCCGCCGCCAGTCGCCTCGGGGTCGGACGGGCCCTGGGCGCGCTGCGTCTGTGCCATCAGTCCTCGCCGTCGTTTCTGCCCGCGATCTGCGCGGTGGTTGTCACGGTCTCCGACGGGCCACGCTACAGGCTCCGCGCAAGACGCCGGTCCGAGATGGAATCGAGATGGACCGGTCATCAAACCGTGCGCGTGGTCCCACGTGCAAATCCTGTGTACCGCCCGTACGGCCCCTGTAACGCTTCCGCGACGCTTCTTTCGCGTACGGTCACGGAACGGGCACCGAGCTTGACGTGTCAGTGCCCTGGGGCAGACTGGCCGGGAATGAGCCAGTCGATCACGGAACGATCGCGTCGATCGTCGAAGACGCGCATATCGATCACGGACCGCGGGAGCACGACCAGCCGCTGCCGCCGCGCCGATGGGGGACGCAGAACATGAGCCAGGACGGCGCACAGGGCCGGTATGCGGGGCGATCGGTCGCCGGGGGCCGCTACCAGCTGCGCGACTTGCTCGGTGAGGGCGGCATGGCCTCGGTGTATCTCGCGTACGACACCGTGCTCGACCGGCAGGTCGCGATCAAGACACTGCACACCGAGCTCGCTCGCGAACAGGCCTTCCGCGAGCGGTTCCGCCGCGAGGCGCAGTCCGTGGCGAAACTCACGCACACGAACATCGTCTCGGTCTTCGACACCGGCGAGGACGAGCTCGGCGGAATGACGACCCCGTACATCGTCATGGAGTACATCGAGGGCAAGCCGCTCGGCTCGGTCCTCGACGCGGACATCCAGCATTACGGCGCGATGCCGGCCGACAAGGCGCTGAAGGTCACGGCCGACGTGCTGGCGGCCCTGGAGATCAGCCACGAGATGGGTCTGGTCCACCGGGACATCAAGCCGGGCAACGTGATGATGACGAAGCGCAACGTCGTCAAGGTGATGGACTTCGGCATCGCCCGCGCCATGCAGTCCGGCGTCACGTCGATGACGCAGACGGGCATGGTGGTCGGCACACCGCAGTACCTCTCGCCCGAGCAGGCCCTCGGCAGGGGCGTGGACGCGCGAAGCGACCTGTACTCGGTCGGCATCATGCTGTTCCAACTGGTCACCGGGCGGCTGCCCTTCGAGGCGGACTCGCCGCTGGCGATCGCGTACGCACACGTGCAGGAGGAGCCGGTGGCTCCTTCGTCGATCAACCGCTCGCTGCCGCCCGCGGTGGACGCGCTGGTCGCCCGCGCGCTGAAGAAGAACCCCAACGAGCGTTTCCCCAGCGCCGAGGCGATGCGCGACGAGTGCCTGCGCGTGGCCGCGTCCTTCACGGCCGCCGCGCCGAGCATCGTGCCGGGCGCGCAGACGTCGAACGGCGCCGGTGTGGGCTCGGCCGTCTTCCCGCCGATCGGCCAGTCGACGCCCGCCCCGCCGGGCCCCGTGCAGACGCCGTACCAGCCCGGCCCGTACGGCAGCCCGACCCCCGTGCCGAACCCGTCGCCCGCGTACGGCTACCCGCAGCAGGGCGGCTACCAGGCGCCGCCGCAGACCGCCGCGTACGCGCCGCAGCAGGCCGCGGCGACCCCGCCGCCGTACAACATCACCCCACAGCCCTCAACAGCCGCCACCGGCGGCTCCGGCGGGCAGCAGAGCAACCGGGCCGTGATCATCGGCTCCGTCGTGGTCGCCCTGGCCGCGATAGGCGGCCTGATCACGGCTCTGACGCTGAACGGCGGCAGCGACGACAGCGCCGACGGCGGCGGCACCAGCACCGGCGCGTCCTCGAGCGTGGTCGCGGGCCACAAGGGCCCCGACACGACGAAGACGATCGAGACGACGAAGTGCACGGAGCCGGAGGAGTCGTACAACGACCCGAAGATGGTCCGGGTCCCGGACTTCTCCTACAAGTACATCAAGTCCGTCAAGTCGTGCTTCCAGGCCGCGGGTTGGCAGATGAAGATCAAGTACGTCGACGAGAACACGTACGGCGAGGGCACGGTGACGGACCAGTTCCCGTCCGCCGGCACGGACGTCGATCCGAAGAAGATGCCGGAGATCGAACTCAGCGTGTCCACGGGCAACCCGTCGTGAACCGCTGCTGACCCATGCGCAAGGGGCCCAGCACCTCGATGGTGCCGGGCCCCTGCATGACCTGGGTCTTTACAGGTATGGGCCGCCTGAGCGGCCGCCCGTGCGGCCGTCCTCCTCGCCGTCGGGGGAGCCTACGCCCGGCGGGAGGGCGCGGCGCATCTGCTCCAGCTGTGCCCGCGCCGCCATCTGCTGGGCGAACAGGGTGGTCTGGATCCCGTGGAAGAGGCCCTCCAGCCAGCCCACCAACTGGGCCTGCGCGATGCGCAGTTCCGCGTCGCTCGGGATCGCCTCGTCCGTGAAGGGCAGGGAGAGCCGCTCGAGCTCCTCGACGAGCTCAGGGGCGAGACCGTCCTCCAGCTCCTTCACCGAGCTGGCGTGGATCTCCTTCAGACGCTGTCGGCTCGCCTCGTCCAGAGGAGCGGCGCGCACCTCCTCCAGCAGCTGCTTGATCATGCTGCCGATGCGCATGACCTTCGCGGGCTGCTCCACTTGTTCCGTCACCGGGATTTCGCGGGCGTCATCATCTCCGGTGCCGCCGAGAGCCATTCCGTCCTGGCCCACGACCAGGATCTTCTGGGCGTTCTCCGACGACCTGTCGTTCCTCGGCATCTCCATGCCGCCATTCTCTCGCACCCGTAGACCTCATCAGCCCTGTGCCCCGGTGAGTGGTGATCCACCCTGTGACATCCGTCAGTCCGGCTGAGCGGGCGGTTCCGTGGCCACCGCTCCGGCGAGGCGCTGCAGCCGGGCCTCGCAGTGATCGAGCCAGAGGAGCTCGGCCTCGGTGTGCAGCAGCAGCTGTTCCAGAACCAGCAGGCGGGCCACCTCGTCCCGGTGGTCGGGCAGCTCGGCGAGGGCGGCGCAACGCTGCCGCGTGTACGCCCGCAGTGCCTCCCTCAGATGTCGGCGCTGCGTCTCGACGACGGTCCGTACGTCGACATCGGGCGTGCCGACGGCCATGGCCAGCTTGATCGCCAGCTCGTCGCATGGCGGACTCGTGCGTTCCACCGGACGGGTGTACCAGTCGTGCAGTTCGGCCCGACCCGCGTCGGTGAGGGCGTACGGCGAGCGCCCCGTCGTGTCCCGGCTCTCCCGAGAGACCAGTCCTTCCCTCTCCAGCGGCTCCAGGGCGGTGTCCACCTCCCCGACGTTCAGCGCCCACACGGCCCCGGTCCGCGCCTCGAGTTCGGCGCGCAGCCGGGCGCCGTCCCGGGGGCCGCGCTCCAGCAGCGCCAGCAGGCCGTGGCGGATCGACATGGCGGTATGTGTAGCGGGTGGGGCGGGGGAGTGCCAGCCGAGGAACCGACCGCTCGTCGGGCCGGCGGTCGAGATGCCGGACACCGGAGTCCGTGTGACGCTGAAGCCGTTGATCTTGCCGCCCCGAGCACGGGAGGGGGTCACACACGTGACTCCAAGGCTGTGTACGCCGTCCACGTTCCGCACGCTCCGCGTGTCCGTTCTGCCGCCGGTCCTCACGACGACGGCCCTCCTGGGCATATCCTCCGCGTACGGCATTCCGCCCGGATACGGAATCGGGCCTCCGTACGGCCTTCGATCCGCCTCGTACACCGTTCAGCTCACGTACGACACACGGAATTCCGACGCGGCCGCCTCGCCGGCGTACGTCACCCGCTTCGCGTACCCCGGACGTCCCTCCGCAGCGCCACCCACGACCCGCTCGCCCGCTCCAGAGCACACGGCCTCCGCCGCGGCCTCCCCACGCTCCCTCGAGCCCAAGCCGTCCGCCTCGGCCCCCTCCGCATCCCGGGCCGGGCACAAGGCGTCCCCCGCACCTGCCCCGGCATCTGCCGCCGAGTACAAGGTGCCCGCCACGCCCACCGGTAAGTCCCCGCTCGCGGACAAGGCCTCCGCCACGTCCACCCGCATATCCGTGCCCGGGCACAAGGCGACCGCCAGGCCGGCAGGCCCACCCGCCCCCGTGCGTCCCGCCGCTCTCCCGTCCTCCGTCTCTCCCCCGGCTGACCCCTCGCGTGCCGGCAGTGGGGCCGGCGAGGGGAAGCTCAGGCCCGGACGGCCGGACCCCGAGCTGCAGGACGAGACGGACGAGCCGACGTACACGGATGAGGACCCGCCGACACCGGAGGACGGCATACCGGTGCCGACGAAAGGTGACAGCGAGGACTCGAACAGGGAGGACGAGGCGTCCATCGGTGCGGCCGACCCCGCAGGGTCCTCCCCCGCCCCGTCGCAGGACGCCGCCGTCCTCGCCCGTGAGGCCGGCGGCTCGGAACCCGTGGTGGAGATCCTTCCCCTCGGCAGCGGCCTGGTCCTCGTCGGTGCCGGACTGGCGCTGGCACTCCTCGCCCTGCGGCTGCGCCGGGAGTGACCGTCACGCCGCCTACGGCACCACCAGCAGCACCTTCCCCACGTGCCCGCTCTCCTCCAGCAAGCGGTGGGCCGCGGCCGCCTCGTTCATCGGAATCTCGCGGTCGATGACCGGGCGGACGTGTCCGGAGGCGACCAGCGGCCAGACGTGCTCACGCACCGCCGCGACGATCGCCGCCTTCTCGCCGAGCGGGCGCGCCCGCAACGAGGTCGCCGTGATCGCCGCCTGCTTCCGCAGCAGTGTGTTGATGTTCAGCTCGCCTTTCACCCCACCCTGCAGGCCGATGATCGCGAGCCGCCCGTTCACCGCGAGCGCCTGGACGTTGCGGTCCAGGTACTTCGCACCCATGTTGTCGAGGATGACGTCCGCCCCCTCCCCGGCCGTGGACTCCCGGATCTCCTCCACGAAGTCCTGCTCGCGGTAGTTGATCAGTACATCCGCACCCAGTTCCGCGCAGCGCTCCAGCTTCTCCTTGGTGCCCGCGGTGACCGCGACCTTGGCGCCCACCGCCTTGGCCAGCTGGATGGCCATCGTGCCGATGCCACTGGAGCCGCCGTGCACGAGCAGCGTCTCACCCGGGCGCAGATGGGCGACCATGAAGACGTTCGACCAGACCGTGCACGTCACCTCGGGCAACGCGGCCGCATGCCGCAGTTCGAGCCCCTCGGGCACGGGCAGCAGCTGCCCTGCCGGGACAGCGACCTTCTCGGCATATCCGCCGCCTGCGAGCAGCGCGCACACCTCGTCGCCGACGGCCCACCCCGAGACGCCGGGGCCCAGCGCGGAGATCCGCCCGGAGCACTCGAGTCCGGGGTACGGAGGAGCACCGGGCGGCGGGTTGTAGAAGCCCTGCCGCTGGAGGACATCGGCGCGGTTGACGGCGCCGGCCACCACGTCGACCAGCACTTCGCCCTCGCCGGGTACGGGATCGGGGACCTCGGTCCACACCAGCGCCTCAGGCCCACCGGGTTCAGGAATCGTGATCGCGTACATGAGGGGGACGCTACTCCTCACGGTGGGCCACGCGCGGATGATCGCGTCCCGGTCCGGACGTTTCACGTGAAACAACCCCCCGTTCCGGCACATGAAAGCTTCGTCACCCATCGGGTGAAACGCTCAGCCTGCCCGGTTCCCGCTGCGCAGGCCCCGCCGGGAATTCATCCCGCCAATGCCCAGGGCAGATCCAGGAGTTCCAGTTCCTCACCGGGCCGTGCGCCACCCGGCGGTACGACGGCGAGGGCATCCGCCGCGGCGATTCCACGCAGCATGGCCGGGCCGTTGTAGTGCAGCGGCAGGGCGTGGTCGGCCCGTACGGCGACGGGGATGAGCCGCGTGTCGTACGGATGACCGTGGACGGGGTCCTTCAGGGGCAGCGTGTACGGCTCGGGAGCCATTCGGCCCCCCAGGGTGCGCAGCAGTGGCTCGGCGAGCGTGAGCAGACCCGAGACGGCCGCGAGAGGGTTGCCGGGCAGACCGACGAGGTGCTGTTTCTCCCGGATGCGGGCGAGGAGCATGGGGTGGCCGGGGCGCACCTGCACACCGTCGACGAGGAGCTCCGCTTCGATGCGACGCAGGATGGGGTGGACATGGTCGACGGGGCCCGCGGCCGTGCCGCCGGTCGTGACGATCAGGTCGGCCGTCGAGGATGTGACCGCCCGGTGCAGGGCCTCGGCGTCGTCCCCCAGCCTGCGAACGGCCACCACGTCCGCGCCGAGGGCCCTCAGCCATGGCGGCAGCATCGGTCCGAGCGCATCCCGGATCAGGCCGTCCTGGGGCAGCCCCTCGGTGAGCAGTTCGTCGCCCAGGACCAGGACTTCGGCGCGCGGCCGGGGCAGCGCGGACAGGGTGTCGTACCCGGCCGCCGCGGCGAGCCCGAGGACAGCCGGGGTCACCTGGGCGCCGGGGGGAAGCAACTGGTCTCCGCTGTGGCACTCCTGGCCGCGCGGCCGGATGTCCTGCCCGTGCGCGACCTCGCAGGTGGCGTGCAGCCGCCCCTTGTCGTCGGTGCGCCCGTGTTCGCTGCGCAGGACGGCGGTGGTGTCCGCCGGGATGCGCGCGCCGGTGGCGATCCGTGCGGCCTCGCCGTCGCCGAGCGACGCGGGCTCGGCGTGTCCGGCGAGGACTCCTTCCTCCCGCACGTCCCAGGGGCCGGGGCCCGCGACCGCCCAGCCGTCCATGGCCGAGGTGTCGAAGGAGGGCAGGTCGGTGAGGGCGGTGAGGGGTGCGGCGAGCACCAGGCCGAGGGCGGCGTCGAGAGCGACACGGACGGGTTCCCGGCGCGGCACGGAACGTGCGGCGCGTTCGGCGACGGCACGGGCCTCGGGCCATGGCGTGGCCTTGTGCCGGGCATGGTGCTTCGACGCCACGGTGGAATGGGATCCGGGGCCCTCGGGACGGTCCCGGACCGAGTCCCGGGTGCCGGCGTGCAGCACGGGAGGCAGCGCGGATTCGGGCGTACCGGCACCGGCTCCCGGGAGTGGCGGGGCGGGCTCGGGGGTGCGCTGGTCCGGGTTGCGGACGAGGGCGAGGGCCTCCTCGAGGTCCAGGTCGTGCCGGTCCTCGGGCGAACCGGCGGGGCGGGCCTCCTGCGGACGGCTGCGGCCCCCGCTGTCGTTGGCCACGGTCAAGGCCTCCTCCATGTCGCGTTCCTCGGTGTCCAGGCGTTCCTGGCCGCCCCGCCCGGTCATCCGGCGTCCGGCTTGGCCTCGGCCGCATCCTCGCCGACCCAGCGCAGAGCCAGCTCGGCGGCCTTGCGGGCGGCCTCGGCGACCGCCTCGGGCCCGCCGCCGGCCTGCGCGGCCGCATACCCGACGAGGAACGTTGTCAGCGGGGCAGCGGGGCGGGCGACGCCGTGCGCGGCGTCGCGGGCGAGGTCGAGGAGGACGCCGGTGTCGACGTCGAGGTCGATGCCCAGCTCGTCCTTGACTGCGGAAATCCATTCATCCAGCACGTGCTCATGCTCCCTGATGCGTGTCCGGGCCGCGGCGATGTCGTCCCAGGTGTCGCAGTCGAAGGACGCGACAGGGTCGGAGATACGGGTGAGGGCCATCCGGGCGACCAGACGTCGCAGCGGAAGGCCGGTGAGACCGGCGTGCTCGGTGGCCAGCCGCGCCAGCTCGCGACGCAGCGCCGCGCTCCGGTAGGCCGCCACGAGAGGTTGGTCACGGCCCTCGGGATCGGTCAGCACCGCCCCTTCGGCGCCGCTCGCCGCAAGGCCGCCCAACAGCCGTCGTACCGTCCCCTGCTGGAGGAATGGCAGGTCGGCGGAGAGCACGACGACGTATGCGGCCGTGCTCCGGCTCAGGCCCGCGGCGAGCGCGGCGACCGGCCCCGCGCCGGGCGGCTCCTCCCGGGTCCAGACCACGGGGCGCGGGACCGGCCTGGGGTCGGCGACGACCACCGTGGTGGCCGCGCCGGAACAGGCCGCCAGCACGCGCTCGAGCAGCGCCCGCCCGCCCACACGCACGCCGGGTTTGTCGATCCCGCCGAGCCGCCGGGCGGCACCGCCGGCGAGCACGACGGCGTCGTACCCGTCGCCGGGGTCACCAGGGGTCTCGTACGCGGTCATGCCCCCGAGTATGGGCGCCGCACGGATCATTGCCACCCCCGCGCACATCGGCTGTGCGCGGGAGCTTGCTCACAGTTTCGACGGGCCCGCGGTCACGGACCCTGCTCAGAGGGCGCGCAGCAGCACCGCCGGCTGTTCCACGCAGTCCGCCACGTACCGCAGGAAGCCGCCCGCCGTGCCGCCGTCGCACACCCGGTGGTCGAAGGTGAGCGAGAGCTGCACGACCTGCCGCACCGCCAGTTCGCCCTCGTGCACCCAGGGCTTGGGGACGATGCGGCCGACGCCGAGCATGGCTGCCTCGGGGTGGTTGATGATCGGCGTGGAGCCGTCGACGCCGAACACTCCGTAGTTGTTCAAGGTGAACGTCCCGCCGGTGAGTTCCCCGGGGGTCAGGGTTCCGGCGCGTGCGGCCTCGGTCAGCCGCGCGAACTCCGCGGTCAGCGACTCGGCGTCCCGGGCATGCGCGTCCCGCACGACGGGAACGACGAGCCCCCGGTCGGTCTGCGCGGCGAACCCGAGGTGCACCTGGTCGAGCCGGACGATCTCGCGGGCCTCGATGTCGACGGTGGAGTTGAGCTCGGGGAACCGGGCGAGCGCGGCGGTGCAGACACGGGCCAGCAGTGCGAGCAGGGAGATCTTCGGGCCGCCGGCCGCGTTCATGGCTGCCCGCGCCCGCATGAGCTCCGTGGCGTCGGCGTCGACCCAGCAGGTCGCGTCGGGAATCTCGCGCCGGCTGCGGGAGAGCTTGTCGGCGACGGCGCCTCGGACGCCCTTGAGGGGGACGCGGGTGCCGACGGTGGCCGCCGGGCCGGCGGACGTGCCTGGTCCGGGGGTGTAAGGGACCACGTCGGGAGTCGGTGCCCCGGCCGTGGCGAGCGTCCCGGGCGCTCCCGCGGCAGCCATGGCCGCCGTGGTTCCCGCACGGGCCCCCGCGACCCTGAGGACGTCCTCCACGTCCGCCCGCAGGATCAGCCCGTCCGGCCCCGAACCCGCCACCTGGCGGAGGTCCACGCCGTTCTCGCGGGCGAGCCTGCGGACGAGCGGGGAGATCACGGGGACGGGGCCGTCAGGACGCTCCGTGACGGTGGCGCGGTGCGTCCGGCCCGGGGCCGCGGGCGCCGGGGACCCGGCGGTGGGCGTGGGGCCGAGGTCCGCCCGGGCCGGTGCCTGCCCGGAGCCGGGTTGGGCCGTCCGGGCTACTCCGTCCGTGGGCCACGTGCCGGGCTGAGACGGCCGCACCCTGCGGCGGCGCGCGGGCGCCGCCGACGTGCCGTACCCGACCAGAACGTTCCCGGAGGACTCCTCGGCCGGTTCCGCGACGGCGCCGACGGCGACCGTCAACAACGGAGCGCCCACGGGCAGTTCCGCACCCTCCTCGCCGAAGCGGGCGGTGACGACGCCTCCGTAGGGACAGGGCACCTCGACCATCGCCTTGGCCGTCTCCACCTCGACGACCGGCTGGTCGACCGTGACGACGTCGCCGACCTGGACCAGCCAGCGGACGATCTCCGCCTCGGTCAGCCCCTCCCCGAGGTCGGGCAGCCTGAACTCCAGCACCTGGGCCATCAGCTCTCCGCCTCCCACTGCAGACGCCCGACGGCGTCCAGGATCCGGTCGACGCCCGGCAGATGGTGCCGCTCCAGCATCGGCGGCGGATAGGGGATGTCGAACCCGGTCACCCGCAGCACGGGGGCCTCCAGATAGTGGAAGCAGCGTTCGGTCACCCGCGCGGCGATCTCCCCGCCCGGCCCGCCGAAGCCGGTCGACTCGTGCACCACCACGGCCCGGCCCGTTCGGCGCACGGAGGCGGTGACCGTCGCGTCGTCGAACGGCACCAGGGAACGAAGGTCCACGACTTCGAGGTCCCAGCCGTCGGCGCGCGCCGCCTCGGCGGCCTCCAGACACACGGGAACCGACGGGCCGTAGGTGATCAGCGTGGCGCTGCGGCCCGGGCGCCGCACCATCGCACGGCCTATGGGTTCGACGGCCTCCGGCTGCTCGGGGTTCCAGGAGTCCTTCGACCAGTACAGCCGCTTGGGCTCGAGGAAGACGACCGGGTCGTCGGAGGCGATGGCGGCGCGCAGCAGTCCGTACGCGTCGGCGACCGTGGCGGGTGTGACGACATGAAGTCCCGGCGTCGCCATGTAGTACGCCTCGGAGGAGTCGCTGTGGTGCTCGACGCCACCGATGCCTCCTCCGTAGGGGACGCGGATCGTGAGGGGCAACGGCATCGCACCGCGGGTGCGGTTGCGCATGCGCGAGACATGGCTGATCAGCTGCTCGAACGCCGGGTAGGCGAACGCGTCGAACTGCATCTCCACGACGGGCCTGAGACCGTACATCGCCATGCCGACGGCCGTGCCGAGGATGCCCGCCTCGGCGAGCGGTGTGTCCGTGCAGCGGTCGTCGCCGAACTCCTTGGCGAGCCCGTCGGTGACGCGGAAGACACCGCCGAGCGTGCCCACGTCCTCGCCCATGACGTGCACGGACGGGTCGGCCGCCATGGCGTCGCGCAACGCGCGCGTGAGGGCCTGCGCCATGGTGGCCGGTTTGAGGGCAACGGTCGTCATCGCCCGGCTCCTTCCGGTCCGGCGGCCTCCGCGTCCAGCTCCGCCTGCATCTGGGTGTCCTGCTCGAGGAGCTGGGTGGTGGGCTGGTCGTACACGTGGGCGAAGAGGTCCATCGGGTCGAGCGCCGGGTCCTGGTTCATCCGGGCCCGCAGGTCCGCCGCCAGCGCCTCGGCGTCCTCACGCGCGGCCCGTATCCCGTCCTCGTCGAGCAGCCCGCGCTCGGTCAGTTCGCGCTCCAGCAGCAGTACCGGGTCGTGGTCGCGCCAGGCCTCGACCTCGGCGTCGCCGCGGTAGCGAGTCGCGTCGTCGGCGTTGGTGTGGGCGTCGATGCGGTAGGTCACGGCCTCGACAAGCGTGGGACCGCCGCCCGCGCGCGCGTGCCGGACGGCGTCGCTGAGGACCTCGTGCACGGCGGCCGCGTCGTTCCCGTCGACCAGGCGGCCGGGCATGCCGTACCCGACGGCCTTGTGGGCCAGGGAGGGTGCCGCGGTCTGCTTGGCGAGCGGGACGGAGATCGCGAAGCCGTTGTTCTGGACCAGGAAGACGACCGGTGCCTGCCAGACGGCGGCGAAGTTCATCGCCTCGTGGAAGTCGCCCTCGCTCGTGCCGCCGTCGCCGACCATGGCGAGCGCCACCACGTCGTCGCCCTTCAGGCGCGCGGCGTGTGCGAGGCCCACGGCGTGCGGCAGCTGGGTGGCGAGCGGGGTGCACAGGGGGGCCACGCGGTGCGCGTAGGGGTCGTAGCCGGTGTGCCAGTCGCCGCGCAGCAGGGTCAGGGTCTCGACGGGGTCGACGCCGCGGGCGACGACCGCGAGCGTGTCGCGGTAGCTGGGGAAGAGCCAGTCGCGCTCCTCGAGCACGAGCGCGGCGGCGACCTGGCAGGCCTCCTGCCCGGTGCTGGAGGGGTAGACGGCCAGGCGGCCCTGCTTGGTGAGCGCCGTCGCCTGTGCGTTGTACCGGCGGCCGCGCACCACCTGTGTGTACAGCCGGCGCAGCAGCTCCGGGTCGGCCTTGGCGGCGGCCTCGGTGCCGAGGACGCGGTACGGCAGTGCGTCGGGCAGCAGCGGAGCGGGGTCGGTACGGGGCTGCCAGGCGGGCGGCGGTGTGGGCCGGTAGGCGCCCCGCTGCTCCATGACCGTCATGACGGCACCTCCTCGTGGGAGCGGCTTCAGGCGCGCCACGGGAGTGATGCGCCTCACCTACCGATTGTTCGGTCGTCGGCACATTTTGGCTACAGGCGCCTCACGGCTGTGGACAAACGGTTCTCCACAACCTGAGATGTACGCAGTACGTCCATGGTAGAGAGGCGGGGGCACATGGCACCTGAACAAATGGCCGAGCCGCCGGAGCACGGCCCGGCGCTGTCGCTGCCGCGCCCCCTCGACGCCATCGACCGGGACATCCTGCAGATCCTCCAGTCGGACGGCCGCGCCTCCATACGAGCCGTCGCCGAGCGCGTCCACGTCTCGCGCGCCAACGCCTACGCACGGATCAACCGGCTCATCGAGGACGGCGTGATCCGCGGCTTCGGAGCACGCGTCAATCACGAACGCGCCGGCCACGGCACGTCGGCGTACATCACCCTGAAAATCGTGCAGAACTCCTGGCGCACGGTCCGCGAGCAGCTGCGCATCCTCCCCGGCGCCTCGCACATCGCCCTCGTCGGCGGCGACTTCGACGTGCTGCTGCTGGTGCACACGCCCGACAACAGGGCGCTGCGCGAACTGGTTCTCACCCGGCTCCAGGCGATCCCCGAAGTGCTCAGCACGCGCACACTGCTGGTGTTCGAGGAGGAGGACCTGGAGCCGGAGCGCTGACCTCGACGGGCGTGCGGCCGGCGTCAGTGATCCTTGCGCAGCCCCGAGAAGACCAACTGCACGACCGCGTCGGCGACTTCACGCTCGCCCACGCCGCGCCCGTCGGGCCGGTACCACTCCACGACCGAGTTGATCATTCCGAAGACGAGCCGTGTAGCGAGCCGCACCTCCACGTCGTCGCGCACGTCCCCGTCGGTGGCCGCGGCCTTGAGCAGCTCGGCGACCCGGTGGTCGAACTCGCGGCGTCGCTCCAGCGCCCACCGCTCGGTGCCGGTGTTGCCGCGTACGCGCAACAGCAGCGTCACGTACGGCAGTTCCGCGGTGAGCACCTCGACCATGCGCCGTACGACGTACTCCAGCCGCTCCACGGCACGCCCCACGCGCGCGTGCTCCTCGCCGAGGATCCCGAACAGGCCGTCCAGCGCCCGGCTGACGGCGCGGCGCAGCAGTTCCTCCTTGCCCGCCACGTGGTGGTAGATCGACGACTTGGAGATGCCCGCCGCCTTGGAGAGGTGCTCCATGGAGGTGCCGTCGTAGCCGCGCTCGTTGAAGACCTGCACGGCGACCGAGAGCAGGCTCTCCGGGGTGTACGTGTCGCGCCTGGCGGTGGTCATGAGGTGCCCTCCCGCTTCTCGGAGGCGTACGCGTGGCGGTACAGCGCGAGGGATGGCGCGTACCGACCGCAGGGGTCGCGCATGTGCAGGTCGTCAAGGAGGTCATAGGCCCAGCTGCGGCCGAGCCGGCGGCTCCACTCGAAGGGCCCCAGCGGGTAGTTGACGCCGAGGCGCATCGCGGTGTCCATGTCCTCCTCCGTGGCCACCCCCTTGGCCACCGCGTCGTGCGCCAGGTCGACTATCCGGGCCACCGTACGGGCGACGATCATGCCGGGCACGTCCCCGATGACGCTGACGTCCTTGCCGAGCGCCTGGAAGAGCCCGGTGGCCTCGCAGAGCGTCCCCGGCGAGGTGTCCTGGGAGGCCGACAGGGCGATGCGGGTCGCCCGGCGGTAGTCGAGCGCCAGATCGAAGTAGACGACGTCACGGAACTCGACGGACGTCTGCCCGTCGGCGAGGACCAGCTGACCGCCACCGGGCAGGACCAGCCGTGTGCCGTGGTCCTCCTCGTCCTCGCGGACACCGATACCCGCCTCGCGGATCAGCGCCAGCAGTTCGGAGGCAGGGCCCAGATCGCCCTCGGCGACCACGTATGCGGGCGGCTGCGCCTTCTCCGCGGTGTGCGGCTCGGGCCGCTCGGCGCCGTCGGCGTAGTCGTACCAGCCGTGTCCGCTCTTACGGCCGAGCCTCCCCGACTCGACCAGCCGCCGCTGGGCGAGCGACGGTGTGAAGCGAACGTCCTGGAAGAAGGACTCCCACACGGAGCGGGTGACGGACTCGTTGACGTCCTGCCCGATGAGGTCGGTCAGTTCGAAGGCGCCCATCCGGAAGCCGCCGGACTCGCGCAGGACCGCGTCGATGGTGGCGGGGTCGGCGGCCTGCGCCTCGTAGACCGCGAACGCCTCCGCGTAGTAGGGCCGCGCGATGCGGTTGACGATGAAGCCGGGGGTGTCCGCGCAGGCGACCGGGGTCTTGCCCCAGGCGCGGGCCGTCTCGTACGCACGCGTGGCCGACGTGACGTCGGTGGCGAACCCGGAGACGACCTCCACCAGCGGCATCAGCGGCGCGGGGTTGAAGAAGTGCAGGCCGACGAAACGGCCCGGGTTGCGCAGGGCGCCGCCGATGGCGGTCACGGACAAGGACGAGGTGTTGGTGGCGAGCAGGCAGTCGTCACCGACGATGCCCTCCAGCTCCCGCAGCAGTTGCTGCTTCACCTCCAGGCGCTCCAGGACCGCCTCGACGACGAGCGAGCAGCCGGCCAGCTCGTCCAGGCCCTCGGCGGGCAGCAGACGGGCGCGGGCCGCGTCCCGCTCGGCTCCGGTGAGCCGGTCCTTCTCGACGAGCCGGTCGAGGCGGGCTCCGATCGCGGCGGCCGCCTCGCGCGCGCGGCCGGGGACGGCGTCGTACAGCCGCACGGGGTGTCCCGCGACCAGCGCGACCTGGGCGATGCCCTGGCCCATGGTGCCGGTACCCACGACGGCCACGGGGCTGCTGAGGTCGAGTGCTGTCATGTGCGCGATCCTCCCGCACGGGGTTTTCCACAGATGCGGCGGTCCCCCTTGTCCCGACCGATCGTTCGGTTACTCTAACTCTGTCCGCCTGTTCCTGCCCAGGTCATGAGCTCAAGGACGAGCTCGAGAGACGAGGAGGTTGGTCCCGCATGGCCGCCGAACTCACCGCGCACCAGCTGATCGCCCAGCACCGGCCCACCCTCGACCAGGCGCTCGAAGCGATCCGCACACGCGCGTACTGGTCCCCGCACCCCGAGCACCCCAAGGCCTACGGCGAGGGGGGCAGCTTGGACGCCGGGGCGGGCAAGGCCGCCTTCGACGCCCTCATGGGCACCCGCCTCGACCTCGGCCAGCCCGGCACGGACGACTGGACGGGCGGCGAAGTCTCGCCGTACGGAATCGATTTGGGAATCACCTACCCCCACGCCGACATCGACGTGCTGCTGCCCGCCATGCGCGCGGGCCAGCGGGCGTGGCGCGACGCGGGCGCGGAGGTGCGCGCGTTGGTGTGCCTGGAGATCCTCAAGCGGATCAGCGACCGGACGCACGAGTTCGCGCACGCGGTCATGCACACCAGCGGCCAGGCCTTCATGATGGCGTTCCAGGCGGGCGGCCCCCACGCGCAGGACCGCGGCCTGGAAGCGGTGGCGTACGCATACGGGGAGCAGGTCCGCACACCGGACACGGCGGAGTGGACCAAGCCCCAGGGCAAGCGCGAACCGCTGGCACTCACCAAGACGTATCGGCCCGTCCCGCGCGGCATCGCACTGGTCATCGGCTGCAACACCTTCCCGACGTGGAACGGCTATCCGGGCCTGTTCGCGTCCCTGGCCACCGGAAACGCGGTCCTGGTCAAGCCCCACCCGCGCGCGGTGCTGCCGCTCGCGCTCACGGTGCAGGTGGCCCGTCAGGTGCTCGCCGAGGCGGGCTTCGACCCGAACCTGGTCGCGCTGGCCGCCGAGCGCCCCGGCGAGGGCATCGCCAAGACGCTGGCCGTGCGTCCGGAGATCCGGATCATCGACTACACGGGCTCCACGGCGTTCGGCGACTGGCTGGAGAACAACGCCCGCCAGGCGCAGGTCTACACGGAGAAGGCCGGCGTCAACACCGTGATCGTGGAGTCGACGGACGACTACAAGGGGATGCTGTCGAACCTCGCGTTCTCCCTGTCGCTGTACAGCGGTCAGATGTGCACCACCCCGCAGAACCTGCTGATCCCTCGGGACGGCATCAGCAGCGACGAGGGCCCGAAGTCGTACGACGAGGTCGTCGCCGATCTCGCGCAGTCCATCGACGGCCTGCTGGGCGATGACGCCCGGGCGAACGCGCTGCTCGGCGCGATCGTGAACCCCGACGTCAAGGCCCGACTGGAGGCGGCGGCCGGGCTCGGCGAGGTCGCCCTGGCCTCCCGGGAGATCGCCAACCCCGAGTTCCCGGGGGCGGTCGTCCGCACGCCGGTGATCGTGAAGCTCGACGGCGCCAAGCCGGACGCGGAGGCCGCCTACATGAGCGAGTGCTTCGGCCCGGTCTCCTTCGCGGTGGCGGTGGACTCGGCCGCGGACGCGGTGGAACTGCTGCGGCGGACCATCAGGGACAAGGGCGCGATGACCGTCGGCGCCCACACCACCTCGGAGGAGGTCGAGCGGAACATCGAGGAGGCCTGCCTGGAGGAGTGCGCCCAGCTCTCGCTCAACCTGACCGGCGGTGTGTACGTCAACCAGACGGCCGCCTTCTCCGACTTCCACGGCTCGGGCGGCAACCCGGCGGCCAACGGGGCGCTGTGCGACGGGGCGTTCGTGGCGAACCGCTTCCGTGTGGTGGAGGTGCGCCGGGAGGCGTAGGACCGTCTCAGGAGGGTGCACCCCCGGTGGCGCTCCAGTGGTACAGCGTCATGGCCACGCTGGTCGCGAGGTTGTAGCTGGAAACCTGGGGGCGCATCGGCAGGGACACCAAGTGGTCCGTGCGGGCGCGTAGCTGGGCGGACAGACCGGTGCGCTCGGAGCCGAACGCGAGCACGGCGTCGTCGGGGAGCTTCAGTGCGCGGATGTCGTCGCCCTCCGGGTCCAGCGCGAAGAGCGGGCCGGGCGGCAGCTCGGCCACGGACAGCCGCTCCACGGCGGTCGCGAAGTGCAGTCCCGCCCCACCGCGGACCACCGTGGGGTGCCAGGGGTCGAGCGTGCCGGTCGTGACCACCCCGGTCACGCCGAAGCCGGCCGCCAGCCGGATCACCGCGCCCGCGTTGCCCAGGTTGCGAGGATTGTCGAGGACGACGACGGGTGCGGGGCGGGGCGTACGCCGAAGCGTCTCCAGGTTGGCCTCGCGCGAGGGGCGCACGGCGAGAGCGGCGACACCCGTGGGGTGGGGACGCGGTACGAGGGCCCGGTAGGTGTCCTCGGGAACCTCCGTCAGGAGCGCGTCCAGCGTGTCGCGCACGTCGGGGGCGAGCTCGTCGGCCAGGGCGAGCGCCGCCCGCCGGTCGGTGGTGACGGCCACCGGCACGCGCGCGTGGAAGCGCACGGCGTGCTTCAGCGCGTGGAACCCGTCGAGCAGGACGGAGGCGCCGGCCAGCCCCCGCCAGGTGCTCAGCGGATCGGTGGTGCTGCGGAGCGGATCCGTCATGCGTGCAGCCTACGTGCGGCGCGATCATCCGGGCCAGATAGTGCAGTGCGGCGTCGACGTCCGAGCCTCGGATGGACTTGATCAGGGCGCTCGCCACGTCGTAGTGCTGGTCGCCGTCGCGGTCGTACTTCACCGCGGCGCGGTCGACGGTCTCCTCCAGGGTGGTCAGGCCGATCTCCGGCTCGGCCGGACAGCCCGCTGGGCGCCTCACACCGTCGAGTTCGCATGCCTGTGCTCGGCCGTCTCTTCGGTCGGGGGCCGCTCCCCGCGCGGGCCGGGCAGCGCAGGGCGGGCGCCGCTCGGTACGAGCCGTCCACGCGCACGTGCCGCCCAAGCGCCCAGCCGCCGCAGGAAGGACGTCGGCAGGAACACGGAGTCGGCGGCGATCATCGCGAGCGAGAAGAACGGCAGTCCGAGGACCACGGCGATCACCGCGTGCTCGGTCATCATGAACGCCAGAAGGACGTTCTTCACACGCCGGTTGAGCAGGGTGAACGGAAAGGCGACCTGCGCGGCGACCGTTCCGTAGGTCACCAGCAGCACCATCGCGCCGTGCGAGGACAGCAGGTCGGACAGGGCGGGCCAGGGCGAGAAGTAGTCGAGGTGGAGCGGGTAGTACACCGCCGTGCCGTCCTGCCAGCGGGAGCCCTGGATCTTGTACCAGCCGGCGGTCGAGTAGATCAGACACGCCTCGGCCATGATCACGAGCAGGGCCGCGTTGTGGACGAGGTTGGCGACGACATCCAGCAGGATGCGCGGCTCCGAGAACGGGGCGCGCCGGCCGACGTACCACCACAGGCCCTGCACGGCCCACAGCACCCAGAACACGATGAGCCAGTCGACGCCGATCCGGCCCGCGCCCGTGGCCAGGGCCAGCGCGAAACCGAGCACACCCCACAGGGCGGGTCCCGTCCGGTCCGGCACCGGCCGCTCGCCACGCGCGCGTGCGGCACGGGCGCGCCGGACGCGCCGCTCGTCCAGCGACCACACCTGCCCGCAGCGCGTGAACACCAGGTAGATCGCCATCAGGTGGATGACGTTGTCGCCGCCGTCGCCCATGAAGACGTTGCGGTTCTGCAGCGAGAGCACGCCGACCATGAACAGCACGGACATCGTGCGGGTTCGCCAGCCGACCAGCAGCAGGGCGCTCGAGAGCACGGCGAGGGCGTACACGGTCTCGAACCACGCCTGGCTGTCGGACCACATCAGAATCGTGAAGGCGTGGTTGTTCGTGATGAGCTGCTGGGCCAGGTCCCAGCTCCACGCTCCGTCGGGTCCGTACATCTCCTGACGGTGGGGGAACTCGCGCAGCAGGAACAGCAGCCAGGTGGCGGCGAAGCCGATACGGACAACGGCGGTCTGGTAGGGGCCGAGGGCGGCTTCCGTGACGCGGCCGACGCCACGCGCGACGCACAGGGCGAACCGGTTCATCAGGCGCTCACCCCCGTCCGCTCGGCGTCCCGAAGCGACCACCAGGGCAGCTCACGGTAGGCGGGCGTGGTCGGGATCTGCTCGTCGCTCCACTGCGGGGGCGGCACATTGGTCGTGCGTGAGCGGACCTGCACGCGGTCGACACTCTCCCCGCGACCGGACGCATGCTCCTGGCGCAGCCGCAGCGCGACCAGGCGGCGCAGATAGTCCTCGGACAGGGCGCCGCGCAGGCCCGAGGGACGGTTCTCGGCGTCGTGCGAGGCGACGTAGAAGTCCCAGGCGCGGCGCAGTTCGTTCTGCTGGGTGTGGCTCGGCAGCGGATTGCCCTTGATGGCGGCGCCGTCGAGGGCGGACAGGTCGTACCAGCCCGTCGTCCGCTCGCCGCCGTCACCGGTGCGCACCTCGGCGCGGACCTGGATGTCGATGTTCTGCTGCAGCGGGTTGGGCGCGAACAGCTTCCAGTTCTGTTCGAACTCGGGGTAGACCCATTCGTCGATCGCCTTGCCGTGCTTCTTGGTGACGGTGTTGGCGGGCGCGACGTGCAGGAACACCATCCCGAGATGCACGGAGGCGGCGACGGCGACGACCGCGAGCGCCAGTGCGGCGGCGATCTGGTAGCGGAGGGAGAGAGCGGCCATGCCCGTGCGGACAGCCGCCGGCTCCGCGTCGCCGGGGTCGGCGGGAGCGCCGGGGGGCACGGGCCCGGGCAGGGCCGACGCGTCCGTAGCCGGGCCGCCCGTGTTCGGTGGCTCCGTGGCCTCCGTCGGCGAGGGATCCTCGGACACGTCCGTGGCGGTGCCCTCGGGCAGGTGGGACACCGGGTCGTCGGAACCGCCCGGCTGCTCCCGCCGGGCGTCCGGTCCCTCGTCGTGCGCGTCCATCCCGCCCCGTCTCCTGAGCTTCGCGTGCCCCGGTGCCGCGTCGTGCCGTCGGGCCGGTCCATCGCCTGCTTCTGCGCCGTGGGCCGCGTCACCCGTTCGCAGCACTGCGCGGCATACGGACCGGAACGGTACTCAGGCCCGCCCGCCCCGCACAGCCCAATGGACACAGCGGGCCAACGGCGGCCCCGGAGGTTGTCCACAGCGGTTGACACCCTACGGCGCCTCGGCCCACCATTGAACCGAACGGACCGAACGATCGGTCGGGAGACGGAGTGGTCGAGGGGATCGCATGGCGACAGCAGCAGCCCACCGGACGGCCCGCGCGGGCGGCACAGCCGAGGCCGACGACACGGCGTACGCGGCCGTTTTCGACGCCGCCGTCGCCGCTGACGAGCGCATCGAGCCACGCGACTGGATGCCCGACGCCTACCGCGCCACCCTGGTCCGGCAGATCGCACAGCACGCGCACTCCGAGATCATCGGCATGCAGCCGGAGGCCAACTGGATCACGCGCGCCCCCTCGCTGCGCCGCAAGGCGATCCTGATGGCCAAGGTCCAGGACGAGGCGGGACACGGGCTGTACCTGTACAGCGCGGCGGAAACGCTCGGCACAAGCCGCGACGACCTGCTCGACAAACTGCACACGGGCCGTCAGAAGTACTCGTCGATCTTCAACTACCCCACGCTGACCTGGGCGGACGTCGGCGCCATCGGCTGGCTCGTGGACGGCGCCGCGATCACCAACCAGGTGCCCCTGTGCCGCTGCTCCTACGGCCCGTACGCGCGCGCGATGGTCCGCATCTGCAAGGAGGAGTCCTTCCACCAGCGCCAGGGATACGAGCTACTGCTCACCCTCAGCCGGGGCACGCCGGAGCAGCACGCGATGGCGCAGGACGCGGTGGACCGCTGGTGGTGGCCGTCCCTGATGATGTTCGGCCCGCCAGACGACGAGTCGGCGCACTCCGCGCAGTCGATGGCCTGGAAGATCAAGCGGCACTCGAACGACGAACTGCGCCAGCGCTTCGTGGACATCTGCGTCCCGCAAGTGGAGTCGCTGGGTCTCACACTCCCCGACCCGGAGCTCGAGTGGAACGAGGAGCGGGGGCACTACGACTTCGGCCCGATCGACTGGACGGAGTTCTGGGAGGTCCTCAAGGGCAACGGCCCCTGCAACGAGCAGCGGATCACACAGCGCCGACGGGCGCACGACGAGGGCGCATGGGTACGGGAGGCGGCCGCGGCCCACGCGGCGAAACACAACGGCGCGACGGGAGCGACGCGAGCATGACGAACACCGACTGGCCCCTGTGGGAGGTCTTCGTGCGCTCCCGCCGCGGCCTCTCGCACACCCACGCCGGCAGCCTGCACGCCCCGGACGCGGAGCTCGCCCTGCGCAACGCACGCGACCTCTACACACGGCGCGGCGAAGGCGTCTCCATCTGGGTCGTCCCGTCGTCCGCCATCACGGCGTCCTCACCCGACGAGAAGGACCCGTTCTTCGAGCCGGCCGCCGACAAGCCGTACCGGCACCCGACGTTCTACGAGATCCCGGAAGGAGTGAAGCACCTGTGACCGTCACCGTGCACACCGCGGCCGCCCTGGCCCTCGGCGACGACACCCTGGTGCTCTCGCACCGCCTGGGGGAGTGGGCCGGCCACGCACCGGTGCTCGAGGAGGACGTCGCCCTCGCCAACATCGCTCTCGACCTGCTCGGGCAGGCCCGCGTGCTGCTGTCGATGGTGGGCGACGAGGACGAGCTGGCATACCTCCGCGAGGAGCGCGCCTTCCGCAATCTGCAACTCGTGGAACAGCCCAACGGCGACTTCGCGCACACCATCGCCCGCCAGCTGTACTTCTCCACCTACCAGCGGCTCCTCTACACCCAGCTGGCCTCCGGGGACAGCGAGTTCTCCGAACTGGCGGCCAAGGCGGTCAAGGAGGTCGCCTACCACCAGGACCACGCCGAACAGTGGACCCTGCGCCTCGGCGACGGCACGGACATCAGCCATGAGCGGATGCGCCACGCCTGCGAGGCGCTGTGGCGGTTCACAGGGGAGATGTTCCAGCCCGTCGAGGGCGTGGACATCGACTGGACGGGCGTGAAGGCGACCTGGCTGGAGTCGGTGGGCGACGTCCTGCGCCGGGCCACCCTGGACCTTCCCGAGGGACCGCAGTCCGGGGCGTGGACCGCGGGCGCCGGGCGGCAGGGCCTGCACACCGAACCCTTCGGGCGGATGCTCGCCGAAATGCAGCATCTGCACCGCAGCCACCCGGGGGCGTCATGGTGACGACCACGGCCCTCGAAGAGGAACTGCGTCGGCTCGCGGGCTCCGTCCCCGACCCGGAGCTGCCCGTGCTCACCCTGGAGGAACTGGGCGTTCTGCGGGCGGTCCATGTGCGCGGCGCGGACACAGTGGAGGTCGAGCTGACCCCCACCTACACGGGGTGCCCCGCTCTCGAGGCGATGTCCCTCGACATACAGCGGGTCCTGCACGAGCACGGCGTCCGGGACGTCGTCGTGCGTACGGTGCTCGCCCCCGCCTGGTCGACGGACGACATCACCGAGGAGGGCCGCCGCAAGCTGCGGGAGTTCGGGATAGCGCCCCCACGCGTACGACACGGGGAGGCCACCGGCCCGGTCACCGTACAACTGGGCGCCACGCGAACGGTCACCGACTCCCGCGCACCGCACGCGGCGCACACGGCCGCCGGCTCACTCCGGCCGGACGGCCCCGTACGCTGCCCCGTCTGCGGTTCCGCCGAGACCGAGCTGCTGAGCCGTTTCTCGTCCACCGCGTGCAAGGCGCTGCGCCGCTGCCTGGCCTGCCGCGAGCCGTTCGACCACTTCAAGGAGTTGTGATGGCCCGCTTCCACCCGCTCCCGGTGGCCGCGGTGGACCGGCTCACCGAGGACTCCGTTGCCCTGACCTTCACCGTGCCGCCCGCACTGCGCGAGGAGTACCGGCACACGCCCGGCCAGCACCTGGCCCTGCGCCGCATCGTCGACGGCACGGAGATCCGGCGCACGTACTCGATCTGCTCCTCCGCACCGGCACCGGACGGCGAGGGTCCGAGCACGCTGCGGGTCGGGGTGCGGCTGGTCGAGGGCGGCGCCTTCTCCCCGTACGCGCTCAAGGAGATCGCCGTCGGCGACGAGCTGCAGGTGATGACACCGGCGGGACGGTTCACGCTGGAACCCGCACCCGGTCTGTACGCCGCAGTGGCCGGTGGCAGCGGGATCACACCGGTTCTGTCGATCGTCACGACGCTGCTGGCGCGGGAGCAGCAGGCGCGGTTCTGCCTCATACGCAGCGACCGGACATCCGCCTCGACGATGTTCCTGGAGGAGGTCGCCGACCTCAAGGACCGCTTTCCTGAGCGGTTCCAGCTGGTCACGGTGCTCTCCCGGGAGGAACAGCAGGCGGGGCTGCCGTCCGGGCGGCTCGATCAGGAGCGGCTGTCCGGCCTGCTGCCGGCGCTGCTTTCGGTGGAGAAGGTCGCGGGCTGGTTCCTGTGCGGACCCTTCGGGCTGGTGCAGTCGGCGGAGCGGGCGCTGCGCGGTCTCGGAGTGGCGCGGACGCGCATCCACGAGGAGATCTTCCATGTGGACGACGGAGCCCTGGCCGGGCCGTCCACACCGGCTCCCGCACACAGCACGGTGACCGCGCGGCTCGACGGACGCGGCGGAACCTGGCCCGTCCAGGACGGCGAGTCGCTGCTGGAGACGGTGCTGCGCAACCGTCCCGACGCACCCTATGCGTGCAAGGGCGGAGTGTGCGGAACCTGCCGGGCCTTCCTCGTCTCGGGCGAGGTGCGCATGGACCGTAACTTCGCGCTGGAACCGGAGGAGACGGACGCGGGGTATGTGCTGGCATGCCAGTCGCATCCGGTCACGGAGACCGTGGAGCTGGACTTCGACCGGTGAGCGCGGGGCGGCCGGCGGGTAGCCACTGACGGGTACCGGCTGACGGTGTCTTTGTCCGTGCACGCGTCCACCGGCCGTTCCCTTCTTCTGGAACCTGTTCTATCTTGACGCCCCGTCAGATCAGCGGATCCGCCAGGAGGACAGGCCGTGGACTTCACCTTCAGCGAGGAGCAGCAGGCGGCAGTCGAAGCGGCAAAGGCCGTGTTCGCCGGGGTCGCGCCGGACGGTGTGCCCAGTCCCGCACTGACCACGGGAGCCATCGCCGACGACTTCGACCGTGCACTGTGGGCGCGGCTCGCGGACGCCGACCTGCTGAGCCTGCTCCTGGACCCCGAATACGGCGGGGCCGGCCTCGACACGATCGCCCTCTGCCTGCTGCTTCGGGAGTCGGCGAAGGTACTGGCACGCACCCCGCTGCTGGAGAACACCGCCGTGGCCACAACCGTACAGGCCTACGGCAGCCCCGAGTTGAAGGAGGAACTGCTCACGCGCGCTGGCCGGGGAGAAAAGGTACTCACGGTCGCCGCGCACGGCCGTACCGGGCACGACCCGGCCGAACTAGCGGTGATCGCACGGCGGGACGGAGACGACACCTGGGTGCTGGACGGAATGCAGACGGCGGTGCCCTGGGCATACAACGCCGACAACATCCTCGTACCGGCCCACACCGACGACTCGGGCCGCGCCGTCCTCGCGCTGGTAGCCCGAGCGCACGAGGGCGTCGTCCTTGCCGAACAATTCTCCACCAACGGGGAACGGCTCGCAGAACTGCGGCTCGAGTCAGCTCGCATCCCGGGGCGGTACGTACTCGAGGCCGAGGGAGCCTGGGAGTGGCTGCGCCTGCTGCTCGCCACCGGGACGTGCGCGCTCGCGCTCGGTCTCGGCGAAGGCGTACTGGGGATGACAAGCGAGTACACCGGCAAGCGGGAGCAGTTCGGCCACCCGGTCGCCACGTTCCAGGCGGTCGCCGTGCAAGCAGCCGACCGGTACATCGACCTGCGTGCCATGGAGGCCACGCTCTGGCGGGCCGCGTGGCGCATCGGCTCCGGGGCGGCGGGTGCGCTGCCGGCGGCCGGAGATGTGGCGGTGGCGAAGATCTGGGCGTCAGAGGGCGTACGCCGGGTGGTGCAGACGGCGCAGCATCTGCACGGAGGCTTCGGCGCCGACACCGACTACCCCCTGCACCGCTACCACGCCTGGGCCAAGCACCTCGAACTCTCGCTCGGCCCGGCGGCGGCACACGAGGAGGCACTGGGCGACCTACTGGCGGCGCATCCACTGGGATGAGGCGCCTCACCTGAGACGGGGCGCATGCACTGGGGCGAGCGGACGGACCGCTCGGGGGGTAGGCCCCGGGCCTGGACTACAGCACGAAGCCGGGCTCGCCCTTGACGTCCACGACGGAGCGGCCCGCGGCCGCCCAGACCTGCATGCCGCCGTCCACGTTCACCGCGTCGATGCCCTGCTGGACCAGGTACATCGCGACCTGGGCCGAACGGCCACCGGAACGGCAGATCACATGGACCCGCCCGTCCTGCGGCGCCGCCCCCGTGAACTCGCCGTACCGTGCGACGAACTCACTCAGGGGGATGTGCAGCGCCCCCTCGGCGTGACCCGCCTGCCACTCGTCGTCCTCGCGGACGTCCAGCAGGAAGTCGCCGTCCTTGAGGTCCGCGACCTCGACCGTGGGCACACCAGCTCCGAAATGCATACTCCGACGCTACCCGACGAGAGCGCCGACGTGCCTCGGCCCCGATCGACAGGGCTGTCAGCGTCGAACTTACGCGGTGTACCGGACACCCGGAGATCAGCAACGCCCTCACGAAGACCGCCGCCGTCGCCGACCGGACCGGCTCAGCCGCGCAGCGCCTGCAGTTCGGCTTCCTTCTCCGCCACCTGGGCCAGCAACTGTTCCGCGATGTCGTCCAGGAGACCGTCGGGGTCGTCGGGGGCAAGCCGGAGCAGCGAGCCGATCGCGCTCTCCTCCAGCTCCCGGGCCATGAGCGTGAGCAGTTCCTTGCGCTGCGCGAGCCATTCGAGGCGGGCGTAGAGCTCCTCGCCGGGGCTCGGCCTGCGTTCCTCCGGGACGGGGCCGGCGGCCCACTCCTCGGACAGCTCCCTCAGCTGGGCCTCGTCACCGCGGGCGTAGGCGGCATTGACCCGGGTGATGAACGCGTCGCGCCGCTTGCGCTCGTCCTCGTCTTCGGCGAGGTCGGGGTGGGCTTTGCGGACGAGCTCGCGGTAGAGCTTGCGGGCCTCCTCGCTGGGGCGGACGCGCTGAGGCGGCCGTACGGGCCGGTCCGTCAGCATGGCCTGCGCCTCCGGGAACAGCCCTTCCTCCGAGTCCAGCCAGCCGTGGAACAGTTCCTCGACGCCCGGCATCGGCATGACCCGGGCGCGTGCCTCCTGGGCGCGGCGTATGTCCTCGGGGTCACCGGTGCGGGCGGCCCGCGCCTCAGCGATCTCCGCCTCCAGTTCGTCGAGGCGCGTGTACATCGGCCCCAGCTTCTGGTGGTGCAGCCGCGAGAAGTTCTCGACCTCGACGCGGAAGGTCTCCACGGCGATCTCGTACTCGATCAACGCCTGTTCGGCAGCCCGCACGGCCCGCTCCAGCCGCTCCTCGGGCCGCGCCCCACCCACGGCGCCGTCCCCGGCCCCGGTGGCGTCCACTCCGGTGTCCGCGCCCTGACCGGACCCGGCGCCGTCCACACCCGTGTCCGGGCCCTCACCGGAACCGGCGCCCTCGGCAACCGGTTCCTCGGCAGCGGACAGGGGCTCGCTCTGCTCGGCTTCGGGCGTCGTCACCGGACCAGCGTAAGACACGTCGGCGGCAGCGTTCTCCGGGTCGGGCACGGTGCTGGGTGGCGTCGGGGAAGGGGAAGGCCTCGAGGCACGTCGGCGTATTCCGGGGGCCTCCCCCCGCCCCCCTCCCCCCGCCCCCTCCCTCCCCACCCCCTCAGACCCCCATCTCCCCCACAACCCGCCCACCACGCACCGCCGCCACCAGCTCCGCGTGATCCGCCTCCGTGCGGTCCGCGTACGACACGGCGAACGCGGCCATCGCCTCGTCCAGCTCCTCGTTCTTGCCGCAGTAGGCCGAGATCAGGCGTGGGTCGGCGCTGTGCGTGTGGGCGCGGGCCAGCAGTGCTCCGGTCATGCGGGCGTAGTCGTCGACCTGGTCGGCGGCCAGCGCCGTGGGGTCGACGCTGCCCTTGCGGTTGCGGAACTGCCGTACCTGGTAGGGCCGTCCGTCGACCGACGTCCAGCCCAGCAGGATGTCGCTGACGACCTGCATGCGCTTCTGGCCGAGGACGACCCTGCGGCCCTCGTGCTCCACCTCCGGCACCGGGTGGCCGGCCGTGGCCAGATGGGGGAGCAGGGCGGACGGACGTGCCTCCTTGACCTGGAGGATCAGCGGTTCGCCACGGTGGTCGAGGAGCAGCACCACGTACGAGCGTGTGCCCACGCTGCCCGTGCCGACCACGCGGAACGCCACGTCGTGCACCGCGTACCGGGCCAGGAGCGGAAGGCGGTCCTCGGACAGCGTCGTCAGATACTTTTCCAGCGATGCCGCGACCGCCGCCGCCTCCGCGTCCGGTATGCGGCGTAGCACCGGCGGCGCGTCCACGAAGCGGCGACCGCCTCCCACGACCGGTTCCGTGGACTTCGCCGCGAACCGGCCGCTGGTGTTGTTCCGTGCCTTCTCCGAGACCCGCTCCAGCGTGCCGAGCAGGTCATGGGCGTCCGTGTGGGAGACCAGTTCCTCGTCGGCGATCGCGTTCCACGCGTCCAGGACGGGGAGTCTGGCCAGCAGGCGCATGGTGTGCCGGTAGGCGCCCACGGCGTCGTGCGCCGCCTCCCGGCATCTGTCCTCGTCGGCCCCCGCCTCGCGGCCGGCGAGGACCAGCGACGTGGCGAGGCGCTTGAGGTCCCACTCCCAGGGGCCGTGCACCGTCTCGTCGAAGTCGTTCAGGTCGATGACCAGGCCGCCGCGTGCGTCGCCGTACAGACCGAAGTTCGCCGCGTGTGCGTCGCCGCAGATCTGGGCGCCGATGCCGGTCGTCGGGGTGCGCGCGAGGTCGTACGCCATGAGGCCGGCCGAGCCGCGCAGGAAGGCGAAGGGGGAGGCCGCCATTCTGCCGACGCGTATCGGCGTGAGCTCGGGGATCCGCCCTCTGTTGGACTCCTCCACCGCGGTGACCGCGTCGGGGCGGTCGGCGTCCACCACCAACTCGGCGTGCGCCCGTCGCCGCACCCGGGCGCGCAGGGCCTTGCTCTCCTCCTTGGGAGAGCCCTGAACCGGCCACCGTGCGAAGCCACGCACCGCGGAGATCCTGCCCGCCTGCCGCGGCACCGCCGCCCCGACCTCCGTACCGACCTCGGTCACACCGACCGCCTCCCCCGTTGCTCATGCAGCCGTACGAACATCAACTGCGGATGACCGTACAGGCGGCGGGCGGGAGGCGTCAGACCCTGTGGACAACTCGACAGGTGTGGAAATCCCTGTTCGGGAGGATCCCCGTGCGGTCTCACCAGCGCGCTCCGCTACGGATCCCCACCGGTCCACCTCCGCGGCAAGACCATCCGGGCCGAACTCCCGCTGACGCCCGCGCAGCGGATCAGGTGAACGGCGCTGCAACTGCCGTGTGGTTCCGCGGTGGCGGGCGGGTTGGGGCCGCCCTAGAGTGAGGGAACGTTTTCCGTCATCCCACAACTCCGTCTTCCCACAACGCCGGACGCATCGTGAGAAGTCGGGCCGGTGTGCAGTTCTGGAGGGGCGGGCGGCGGCTCAAGGCTGCGGCAGGCGGCGGCTCAAGGTCCCTGGCCCCCAGGCGTCCGCACGCATCCCCCGCTCGTGACCCGGGAGAGGTGAAAGGCCCGTGGCCCAACGCTCTCAGGAGCCGGTCCCCCAGTCGGTGCTGTCCCCGTTGACCGCTGCCGCGATCTTTCTGGTGACGACCGTGGATCCAGGAGGCGAGCAAGCCGTCCGCGCGTTGCTGTCCGATCTGAACGGGCTGCAGCGGGCCGTCGGCTTCCGTGCCACGCCCAAAGGCAAGCTGAGCTGTGTCGCGGGCATCGGATCCGAGGGATGGGATCGCCTGTTCTCGGGGCCGCGCCCGGCGGAGCTGCACCCCTTCCGCGAGTTGAGCGGGCCCGTGCACCGCGCGGTGTCCACGCCCGGTGATCTGCTCTTCCATATCCGGGCCGCGCGAGTGGACCTGTGCTTCGCGCTGGCCGCCGAGATCATGGAGCGTCTCCGTGGTGCCGTGACGGTGCGTGATGAGGTGCATGGATTCAAGTACTTCGACGTACGGGACCTGCTCGGCTTCGTCGACGGCACGGAGAACCCGGTGGGGCCGGCGGCGAACGCGGCCGTGCTGATCGGCGACGAGGACCCGCTCTTCGCGGGCGGAAGTTATGTGATCGTGCAGAAGTACCTCCACGATCTCCAGGCCTGGAACGCCCTTCCGGTGGAGGAGCAGGAGCGGGCGATCGGGCGTCGGAAGCTCTCCGACGTGGAACTGGACGACGAGGTGAAACCGGCCGACTCGCATGTCGCCCTGACGACGATCGAGGATCCGGACGGCACGAAGCACGAGATCCTGCGCGACAACATGCCCTTCGGCACCGTCGGCAAGGGCGAGTTCGGCACCTACTTCATCGGATACGCGCGCACTCCCGCGGTCACCGAGAGGATGCTGGAGCGTATGTTCCTCGGCGCACCTCCGGCGTCCCATGACCGGATGCTGGACTTCTCCACCGCGGTCACCGGATCGCTGTTCTACGTGCCCACCAGCGACTTCCTCGACGACCTTCCCGACCCGCCGGCGGTAAACGAGTCCGAGTCCGGCACCTCACGCACGGAGACCGGCGCGGTGGCCCTTGGACAGGAGTGAGCGCCGGGCGGACCCTCGGGATCGGTGATCCGAGGGGCAGTGCGGACTCCGCCACGGCGAACAAGCGGAGACCCACCGTGAGATACCTCACGTATCGGGGTCCTGACGGTCATCTCCCCGAGCCGTGCGCTGTCTCACATCCGGCAGGTTGCACAACGAGAAACGGGCCCCTCCAGGACTTTCGTCACTGGCAGAGACCCGTTTCATCGGTTTCTCATGGTGGGGAACCGACGGAATGCGCTGGTCAGCAGCTAAGCAGACCGAGCCGAGCTGGTTTCCCGCGAAGACACTGATCGTTTCCCGCCGTGCACGTCACACGGGGTCCCGGTCAGGTCAGGCAGATGGCCTGTCCTCGCGCACCACGGCGCTGAGGCCCGCGTAGTGGGCGTAGACGTCGGCGACGCCGGTGACCATGAGGAGCTGATAACCCGGATGGGGCACGGCAGCTCGTGGGCCGCGCTGATCTATCAGCACATGACCAGTGGCCGTGATCGGGCCATTGCCGACCGCCTCGGCGCGATGATCCGCAAGGACGGGGAAGACCCACCCGAGTCCGGGAGGATGTGGACTCCATGCGGACTTAGTGGCACGCGAGTGGCACGGAGCCGAACACGGCAATGGGCCAGCCTGGGAGAAAACCCCTCCTGACCTGGACCCTAGTCGTGTGCCCCGGCAGGATTCGAACCTGCGACACCCGTTTTAGGAGTCCCGGTGGGGGAGCACACTCACCGTTGCTGAGCCGTCCGCTCACGCATCGTTCACGCATGGCGGGCAGCTGACCTGCTGCATCAGCGCGTTTGGCGTCGCCGTGGGAGAACGAAGGTCGCTACCAGGCGCCGACCTTCTCCAGCAGGAGATGGAGGTCGTGGGTGGCTTCGGCGGTGGCGAACATCGCGGCCACGAGGACGGATGCGGTCGCGGCAGTGAGAGCGGGGTGGCGTCCCAGGGGCGGGGCGAGGAGCGCGGCGACACGGCGGGGTACTGGGCCCGCTCCGGTGAGTGGACCGCGGCGGCTACGGAGGCCACGCATGCCGAGGATGCCGAAAGCGGCGCCGGCGGCGCGGGCCAAGGCCGGTGCGCGGTGGGCGGCGAGGGCCGCCTTGCCGACGGTGCGGGCGACCTGGGTGCGGTCGCCGGTGGTGGTGACCGCGTTCTCGTCGGCCCAGCGCTCGATGGTGTAGGTGACGGCGGTGGCGAGCGGGCGCAGAAGCGGGTTGGCGGAGGCGCCGAGCTGGGCGAGAGCGACGAAGGCGTAATGGTGGGCGGTCAGGTGGGCGCGTTCGTGGGCGAGCAGGATGCCGTGCTCGGAATCGTCGAGCGTGTGGAGCATGCCGGTGGAGACGACGACCCGGCCGGGCAGCCCGGGCAGCGCGTAGGCGTCGGCTGCCTCGTCATCGACGATCACGAGGCCGTCGCGGGTGGGCATGCACGCGGCGTCCAGCGTTGCCGCGGCCAGCGTGCGGGCCCGGCGCCAGACCATGCGGGCGGCGGTGAGCACAGCGCTGCCCAAGAGCAGGCCGGCGATCAGGGCGACGGAGAGCTGGGCGGGGTCGTGGTGCTGCGCGGTGTACGCCGACCAGTGGCCGAGGCCGGCCAGCTGCGGGACGCGGATCAGGCCGGTGACGGCCAGCAAACCGAGGGAGACCGTGCTCGCCGCGCCCAGGACGAGCGCCGAGGCGGTCAGCAGCCAGGTGGCCAGACGGGGTTCGCATCGCTCGGACAGCGGCCGAGCCCCGAACGGGGCGATCAACGAGAGCAGCAGCGGCAGATAGACGGCGATCCGCATCCGTATGTCGCCTCCTACCGGTTGAATTCCTGCTCGGGGTCGAGCAGTTGGCGCAGCAGGTCGGCATCCGTGTCGGACAGACCGTCGGCGAAGCGGGCGAGCACGGCCTCGCGGTCGGGCCGCTCCTCCAGGACGGTGCGCATGCGGCGGGCGGCGAAGCCGGCGTCGTCGGTGACCGGGGCGTAGGCGTAGGCCCTTCCGCGCGGGGTGCGGGTGAGCAGGCCCTTGGTGTGCATGCGGGTCAGGATCGTCACCACGCTGCTGTACGCCAGCTCGCCGCCGAGGAGTTCGGTCACCTCGCCCGGGGTCAGCGCGGTCCCGGCCCGCTGGAGGAGGTCGAGGAGCTCGGTCTCCCGGGCGCCGTTCGCCCGTTTCGGACCCCGCCCCTGTGCATCGGCTCCCATGAGTTTGTCGTTCTCCCGCATCGCCCTCTATCTTCTACACCCGTGTAGGAGTTCTACTCCCGTGTAAAAGCATCCGTGCCCCGAGTGTGCCACACAGATGGGTCCCACATGAGCGCCATCAGCATCGGCCAGGCCGTCGTCCTCGGAGTCGTCGAGGGGGTGACCGAGTTCCTGCCCGTCTCCTCCACGGGCCACCTGAAGATCACCGAGGGGCTCATGCGCATCCCGGTCGACGACACCTCGGTGGTCGGCTTCACCGCCGTCATCCAGGTCGGCGCGATCGCCGCCGTACTCGTCTACTTCTTCAAGGACATCACGCGCATCGTCACCGCCTGGGGGCGCGGGCTGACCAACCGCGAGGAGCGATATCACCACGACTACAAGTTCGCCTGGTGGGTCATATACGCCACCATCCCGATCGTCGTCGTCGGCCTGGCCGCCAAGAAGCTCGTCGAGGGCCCGCTCGGTTCGCTCTGGGTGGTGGCCGGGTCGCTGATCGTCGGGTCCGGCGTGATGTGGGCGGCGGACCAGATGGGCCGCCACAAGCGCGGCGAGGACGACACCACGTTCAAGGACGCGATGCTGGTCGGCTGCTCGCAGATCCTCGCCCTGCTCTTCCCCGGCTTCTCGCGCTCCGGCGCCACCATGTCCACCGCGCTCATCCTCGACCTCGACCGCGTCGCCGCCACCCGCCTCTCCTTCTTCCTCGGCATCCCCGCCCTCACCGGAGCCGGCCTCTACGAGCTGAAGGACGCCGTGGGCGCCGGGGTCGGCGCTGCCCCTCTGGCCGTCGGCACCGCCGTCTCGTTCGTGGTGGCCTACGCCTCCATCGCCTGGCTGCTGAAGTTCGTCGCCAAGCACTCCTTCAACGCCTTCGTGATCTACCGGATCATCGTCGGAGTGGGGCTGCTGGGCCTTCTGGCGACTGGAGCGCTCACCGCCTGACCTCAACTCTGTACGCCATGAAATGTAACGCGTGCTACGTTCTATGGCGTGACGAATGCGAACACGGAACCCGGGAGCCGCTGGCTCGTCCTTGTGATCAAGCTCCCCGCGGAGCCCTCGCGGCACCGGGTCGCGGTCTGGCGCGAGCTGCGCAGGATCGGCGCGCTCTCGCTCGGCCAGGGCATCTGGGCCGTACCCGACGTGCCTGTCTTCGCGGACGGCGTCGCCCGCGCGCTAGAACTCACCGGACAGGCAGACGGCCAGGCGGTGACCCTGAACGCGTCCGGGCGCAGTACCGAAGACGCCACCCGGTTCCAGGCACTGTTCACCGCCGCCCGGTCCGCGGACTGGGCCGAGTTCCTCGCCGACTGCGGCAAGTTCGAGGCCGAGCTGGCCAAGGAGATCCGCATCGCCAAGTTCACCCTGGCCGAGCTGGAGGAAGAGGAGCAGTCGCTGGAACGGCTGCGGCGCTGGCACCGCGACCTGACCGCGCGGGACGTGTTCGGCGCACCGGAAGCGGCGAAAGCCGCCGAACGTCTCAAACAGTGCACCGCCGCCTGCGAGGACTACGCGGAACGCGTCTTCGCTGCCCTGCACCAGACCCCGGAGCAGGATCAGTGAGTACGTCTACGACTGCGCAGGCGGCTCCGGCCAGGCAGATGTGGCCGCTGTACGCGGCCGGGTTCACCACCGCCTTCGGCGCGCACGGCATCGCCGCCAACCTCGGCGGCCACACTACGGACGCCGTCACCTCGCTGATGGTGCTCGGCGGCCTGCTCGCGCTCTACGACGGCGCCGAGGTGTTACTGAAGCCGCTGTTCGGCACCCTCGCCGACCGCATCGGCGCCCGGCCCGTGCTGCTCGGCGGCCTCGTCGCCTTCGCCGCCGCCTCCGCGCTCTATGCCCTGGCGGACAGCCCGGGCTGGCTCTGGGCCGCCCGCCTCGGCCAGGGCGCCGCGGCCTCCGCGTTCTCGCCCTCCGCCTCCGCGCTGGTCGCCCGCCTCAATCCGACCGCGAAACACGGCCGGGCGTTTGGCAGTTACGGCTTCTACAAATCGATCGGCTATACCCTCGGCCCGCTGCTCGGCGGAGTGCTGGTGTGGGCCGGTGGCCTGCGGCTGCTGTTCACAGTCCTGGCGGTGCTCGGCGCGGCGGTCGCCGTATGGGCGGCGCTCGCCGTGCCCGTCGTACCGCCGCTGCCCAAGGCCCGGCAGACGGTGCTCGACCTCGCCCGGCGGCTGGCCGACCCCGCCTTCCTCGCCCCGACCGCGGCACTGGCCGCGGCGACCGCCGCCCTCTCGGTCGGCGTGGGCTTCCTCCCCGTCTCGGGCAGGGTGGCCGGGATGGGCACGGTGGCCACCGGCGCCGCCGTGTCGGTGCTCGCCGCCTGCGCGGCCGTCGTTCAGCCACGGGCCGGACGCGCCCTGGACATGGGCCGCCTCACCACCCGCTCCGGCCTCACCGCCGGACTGCTGCTGACGGCTGCCGGACTAGGCTGCGCCATGCGGCCCGGCCTGGTCGGCACCCTGACCGGCGCCGCCCTGATCGGCTTCGGCACCGGCCTGATCACCCCGCTCGGCTTCGCCGCCCTCGCCGCGTCCACTCCCGCCGAGCGCCTCGGCCAGACCATGGGCGCCGCCGAACTCGGCCGTGAACTCGGCGACGCGGGCGGCCCGTTGCTCGTCGCCGTCGTGGCCACGGCGACCACCCTCACCCACGGGTTCGCGACCCTGGCCCTGCTGATCGCCGTCGGTCCGGTCATTGGACTCGTACGCCGTCGTCTCAGCAGCTGATGTCGAGGGTGACGGCGGCGCCGGGCGAGGTGTTCTCGGCGCCTGCGGTGCCGTCGTGGGAGGCGGCGACCGCGGCGACCAGGCCGAGGCCGGTGCCGGGCGTGGTGCGGCTGGACTCGGCGCGGGTGAAGCGGTCGAAGGCATGCGGGAGGAACTCGGCCGGGAACCAGGGCCCTCGTCGGTCACCGACAGGCTCAGGCGCCCGCCTCGGACCGTCGCGCCAAAGAGCTCAGCCCGCCCGACTCGCCGCCATGAACGGCAGTTGTGCCGTCGGTGCCCGGCCCCGGCCCCTCAACCGACCACGGTCGCGGGCATGTCCCGCAGCCCAAGCCGTAGGTGCTCGACGTGGTAAAGGGCCTGATCCAGGAGTTCGGCCACGTAGTTGTCGTAGAGCGCATAGACGACCGACCGGCCCTGACGCTCACCGGTGACCAGGCCGAGGTTGCGCAGCAGACGCAGCTGGTGCGAACAGGCGGACTGTTCCATCCCGACCGCGTCGGCCAGTTCCGTAGCCGCGCACGGATCCTCCTGCAGTCGGGCCAGAATCCTCAGCCGCGAAGGCGTGGCCAGGGCCTGAAGGGTGGTCGCCACATCAGCGGCACCAACGGACTCCAAGCGGTCTCGTGCGGTGGCGGTGGTATCGGCGTCAGCTCCGTGGCCCATGCCCACTATCCTACGGACATGAACGCATGAATGGGTCTTCATCTGTTCCTGTACGGTGGACGGGTGGCACGGGCTTGCCCCGGTTGCCGTCATCTCGTCATGCCGTCGTGAAGGACCCTCGTCTCCCATGCGCTCCACCCTGACCGCTCCCTCCACAGACCGGGCCGCGACCCAGCGCGATGGCGGTGCATCCTGGCGCCGCACCCGGGTCTTCGCCCTGCCCGAGGCACGCTGGGCCGCCGCGGCTACCATCCTTTTCCTGCTCGCGCTCCCGCTGCAGCTGACCGGTGCCCCTGCGTGGGCGTGGGGGCCCCTGTACGCGCTGTCGTACGCGACGGGTGGCTGGGAGCCGGGATGGGCGGGCCTGCAGGCGCTCAAGGAGAAGACCCTCGACGTCGACCTGCTGATGATCGTGGCGGCTCTCGGGGCGGCGGCGATCGGTCAGGTGATGGACGGCGCGTTGCTGATCGTCATCTTCGCCACGTCGGGCGCGCTGGAGGCGCTGGCCACGGCGCGGACGGCCGACTCCGTGCGAGGGCTGCTGGACTTGGCACCCGCCAAGGCGACCCGTTTCGACATCGATGGAAGCGAAGTGATCGTCCCTGTCGAAGAACTCGCGGTCGGGGACATCATCCTCGTCCGGCCCGGTGAGCGAGTCGGCGCCGACGGCCGTGTCCTGGAGGGGGCCAGTGACGTAGACCAGGCGACCATTACCGGTGAGCCGCTGCCCGTCGCCAAGGAGGCGGGCGACGAGGTCTTCGCGGGCACCCTCAACGGCACCGGCGCCCTACGCGTACGTGTCGAGCGGGATGCCTCCGACACCGTGATCGCCCGGATCGTCCGGATGGTGGAGGAGGCATCCGAGACCAAGGCGCCCACGCAGTTGTTCATCGAAAAAGTCGAACAGCGCTACTCGCTGGGCATGGTCGCGGCAACGATCGCCGTCTTCCTCATCCCACTCGCCGTCGGCACGGGGCTCGCCCACTCGTTGCTGCGCGCCATGACCTTCATGATCGTGGCCTCGCCGTGCGCGGTGGTCCTGGCCACCATGCCGCCGCTGCTGTCCGCGATCGCCAACGCCGGGCGCCACGGCGTGCTCGTGAAGTCGGCGGTGGTCATGGAACGACTCGGACAGGTCGACGCAGTCGCGCTCGACAAGACCGGAACGCTGACCGAAGGCACACCGCGCGTCACCGACGTCCGGCCGCTCGCCGGATCCGGGCTGAACGAGGACGAACTGCTCACCCTCGCCGCGGCGGCCGAACACCCGAGCGAGCACCCGCTGGCCCGCGCCGTCGTGGACGCAGCGCGCGAGCAGGGACTCGACCTCCCTGTAGCGGACGACTTCAACTCCACGCCCGGAGTCGGGGTGACCGCATCCGTCGGCGGGCGAGCGGTCGCGGTCGGCGCACCGGCACGGCTGCTGGAGGGCTCTTCGGACGCATACTCCGCGCGAGCGGCCATCGTCGTACGCGAACTGGAGGACACCGGCCGGACCGCCGTCCTGGTCTCCGTGGACGGCGCCCCCGTCGGACTGCTCGCCATCGCCGACCGGCTCCGCACCGACGCCACCGCAACCGTGGCCTCCCTGACGTCCCTCACCGGGACTGCACCTGTGCTGCTGACCGGCGACAATGCGCGTGCCGCCGCCCGTCTGGCCAGCGAGGTCGGCATCGACGACGTACGGGCAGGGTTGCTGCCGCAGCACAAGGTCGACGCGGTCAACGAACTGGAGCATGCGGGCCGCAGGGTGATGGTCGTCGGTGACGGCGTCAACGACGCCCCTGCCCTGGCGGCCGCCCACACCGGCCTCGCCATGGGCCGGGCAGGATCCGACCTCGCGCTGGAGACCGCCGACGCGGTGATCGTCCGCGATGAGCTCCGTACGGTCCCCGCCGTGATCGCGCTGTCCCGCCGGGCCCGCAAGCTGGTCGTGCAGAACCTGATCATCGCGGGCATTTTCATCGCCGGCCTGGTCGCCTGGGACCTGATCGGCACCCTGCCGCTGCCGCTCGGCGTGGCCGGCCACGAAGGGTCCACCGTCATCGTCGGCCTCAACGGACTGCGGCTGCTGCGCGAGGCGGCGTGGAAACGGGCAGTCCAGTGAGCCGCCGCAAGGTTTCCCCACAGGCGGAGTCCCGGTGCACGGTCACCGTGTGCCGAGGCTGCTGCTGCGGCACGGACAAGATCCCCGGCGTCGACCACGCCGCCCAACTCGCGGCGCTCAAGACCGAACTGTCGTCGGCTGCCCGGATCCGGGTGGTGAACTGCCTCGACGCCTGCGAGCAGGCCAACGTCATCGTCGTACAGCCCTCAACGGCTGGACGGGCCGCCAGTGGGCGCCCGGTCTGGCTCGGGCTGGTCAACGACCCGGACGCGACTGCCGACATCGCGGCCTGGATACGCGCCGGAGGACCAGGCCTCACCGAGATGCCCGAGATCCTCGACCTGTACGCCTTCGGGCCTTCACGCCGGATACGACGGGCCGCCGTCGAGGACTGAGCGCGCTCCGCCGACGCGTTCCCTCAGGGGGTGTGCAGCGCGTCGGCTCGATAGGCGTGGCTGTGCCGCCAGCCGTTCGGCCCCCGTACCGCCTCCACGAGGTGCGGATGGCCATCGCGCAGATCGTTGTGCTCGTGCTCGACGATCACCCGCTCCTTCGACGGCCACAGACGCACCGCCAGAAGTCCGGCCGTCAGGGCGATCGCCCCCAGCGCGATCACCGCAGACTGCAGGCCCGCCGCCGCGCCCAGCCATCCGGCCAGCGGGTACGTCAGCAGCCAGCAGCTGTGCGACAGGGAGAACTGGGCGGCGAACGCCGACGGGCGTTCCTCGGGCGGCGCGGAGCGACGGATCAGCCGACCGGTGGGCGTGAGGACCATCGAGCAGGCGGCGCCGAACGCCGCCCAGACGATCAGCAGCGCGGGCCACTGCCAGCCTCCGGTCCCGGCCGCCGTGACGGCGCCGAGCGCGGCGAAGACCAGCGTGAGCAGCAAGGTACCGCGCAGCATCACCGCACGGTCGGTGACCCTTGCCAGGACGCGAGGCAGTATCAGCGCCACGATCATCGAGCCGCCGCCGTACGCGCCCAACGCCAGCGACACGTCCGCGGCGCTCCGTCCGAACTGGTCGCGGACGTACACCACGCTGTCGACGGTCACCATCGCGCTCGCCGCCGCCACCGCCAGGTTGAGGGCAAGAAGCGCACGCAACTGCGGGATGGCGAAGAACAGACGGGTTCCCGCGGTGGCCTTCGCGTAGACGCTGCCGGTACGCGGCGTGGTGCCGGCCAGCGGCTTCGGCAATACCGCCGAGACGACGAGGGCGGCCGAGGCGAGGAAGCCGGCCACCGTGCCCAGGAACAGCCAGTTGTACGTGATCACGGAGAGCAGAGCGGCGGCGAGCGCCGGGCTGAACAGGCTCTCCAAGTCGTAAGCGAGGCGGGACAGGGACAGCGCCTGGGTGTAGTCGCGCTCCTCGGGGAGTACGTCGGGGATGACCGCCTGGAAGGTCGGCGTGAACGCGGCCGATGCGGCTTGGAGCAGGAAGATCAGGACGTACACCTGCCAGACCTGGTCCACGAACGGCATTATCAGCGCGACGGCGGCCCGGGTCAGATCCGCGCCCACCATCAGCGCGCGCCGCGGCAGCCGGTCGGCTACCGCGCCGATGGCCGGAGCGATCGCCACGTACGCCACCATCTTGATCGCCAGCGCTGTACCGAGCACCGATCCGGCGTCGGCGCCCGCGATGTCGTACGCCAGCAGACCGAGCGCGACCGTGGCCAGGCCAGTGCCGACCAGGGCGATGACCTGGGCGGTGAAGAGGTGGCGGTAGGTGGGGTTGCGCAGGACGGACAGCATGCGGGGATCCCATGGACGCGGGCGAGACGAACACGACTGTCCTCCACTGTATCCATAGGTGCGCATCTGCGCACATGTTTACATCTCTTGCGGGCCGCCTTCGCCCGCAACCGTCCGGTGCGGGGTTCTACCCTGTGTGCATGTCTGCTCGCGAGCCACTGCCAACTGCATCCAATACGCATCTGCGTGCGCCGGACAGTGCCCGCCTCGCGGAAGCCACCGAAGTGTTCGCGATGCTGTCCGACACCACCCGGCTGCATCTGCTGTGGCTGCTCGCGCAGGGTGAAGCCGACGTCGGTTCGCTGGCCGAGCGGTGCGCGGCGTCGCGGACGGGCGTCAGCCAGCATCTGGCGAAGCTGCGTCTGGCGGGCCTGGTGGAGACGCGCCGTGAGGGACGGCACGTGTATTACAGCCTCCGCGACGGGCATCTGCGCCGTCTTGTGATGGAGGCCCTCAGCCATGCCGACCACCGGGTGAGCGGCAAGGCTCCCCACGACTGAGGGTGGCGGCCGGCTGAGGGCCTCTGCTGGTGACCGGGGATGGAGCTACTGCTGGGAGCCGGTCCTGCGGCGCAGGAGGTATGCGACGCCGCCCGCCGCGACGATCACCGCGGCACCGATGCCGATCCAGGCGCCCGACGGCAGCCCGCCCTCGTCTTCCTCCCTCTTTGCCTCGGCGACGGGAGAGGCCGAGGTTTCGCTCTCTTCAACGGTGGGCGAGGGTGAGGGCGTCGCGGGCTCACTGGCAGAGGGGCTGGCGGGCTTCGCGCCGGGTGCAGCGGCCTTCAACTTGAGCACGGGCGCCGGGTTCTCGCCGTTCGCGGCACAGCTGCTGCAGCGTGCACGACGGTCATCGCCACAGAACTGTGCAGCCGCTCGTGCCACGCTTCGTGGGCGTCCATGACGTGGTGGGAATCAGCGGGCATGACCATGGCCGTCTGGTGAGGATGGGCAATGGCCAGCCACAGGTGCAGACCCGCTTGAGCAGCACCGCACACCGCGACCGTCGAGGTCAGTGTGTGTGGCCGCCTCGTACCGGCGAGCCCTACACCGAACAGCACCGCGGCCGCTATGAGACCTGGCAGCCATGGTGCCGCCCCTTCGGCGACCAGATGGTGGGCGCTCAGCCCCAGAGCCGTCCCGACGAGCGCGAACACAGCCCGTCCTGCTCACCGACACCGTGCTGGACGACCTGCGCATCGGTCGACCCGATCTTGACCGGCATGAAGCGGCCCTCCTGTTGGACCGAGTCCATTTGCCCACCACGTATCTCAACCGGGTCACCACGAGCCTGTCGGGCGGGGAAGCTCAGCGCGTGTGCCGTGACCACGACGGACATGGCCCTGGGGGGATGATGATCGGCGAACAGGGCTTACCTGCCTGCCTTATTTCAGGTCTGATATGCGATCAGCGCCATCATCCCTGCCTCCCCGTGATAGGCGTTGTGGCAGTGCAGCAACCATTGGCCGGGGTTGTCGGCATCGAAGTAGACGGACACCGTCTTCTTCGGGAGGACGATCGTGGTGTCCTTGCGCGGACCGTCGTTGCCGATCTGGTAGGTGTGGCCGTGCAGGTGCATCGGGTGCCACATGGTGGTGGTGTTGACGAAGTCCAGTCGGACGCGCTCGCCCTCCTCGACGAGGATCGGGTTTGCCGTCGGGTCGTTCATGTCGAACCGCTTGCCGTTGATGGCCCAGTTGTACGCGGCCATGTCGCCGGTGAGCTCGATGCGGTGCACCCGGTCGGCCTTCTTCGTCGAGAGCCGGATGTCGTCAGCGGCCTTGAGCTGGGAGGCGCTCATGATCATGCCGTTCAGCTCTGCGGGTCGGACGGTGGGCTTCGGCGTGCTGCCGGATCCGGTACGGACCAGCGCCATGCCGTTTGTGTTCTTGCCCTCGGCCAGCGCGACCAAGGGGAAGACGCCGTCGGCGAGGGTGACCAGGACGTCGTAGCGTTCCCCCATGCCGACCAGCACGGCGTCGACGTGCTGGTGCTGGACCCGGAATCCATCCGTGTGGGTGATGGTCATCTTGTGGCCGCCGAGCGCGACGCGGTAAGCCGTGTCGCCGCCGGCGTTGATGATGCGTAGCCGGACCCGTGTGCCGGGCTTGGCTGTATAGACGTCCGGGTCGGCAGGGACACGGCCGTTGATCAGGTGGTACGGGTACTTGACGTCCCCGGCGTCCCCGCCCAGGAGAGCGCTGTCGGAGTGCATGAGCATGAACTTCATCGACATACCGCCCCCAGAGGGGGACGGCGAGGCGCTCATTGCGTCCATGCTCCCGCCACTCATGTCCATGCCGCCCATGTCGCCCATGTCGTGGGAGGACGAGCTGGAGTTCCCCATGCCCATTCCGCCCATGTCGCCCATGCCCTGCTTGAGCTCGGCGAAGACCTCGTCGGGGGTGCCCGTGACGCCGTCAACCCAGTCGTCGAGGACGATGACCCACTCGTTGTCGTACGTGAGCGGCTCTTTGGGGTCTTCGATGATCAGGGGTGCGTACAGGCCGCGGTCGAGCTGGACGCCGACGTGGGGGTGGAAGAAGTAGGTTCCGGGGGTGTCTGCGACGAACCGGTAGGTGAAGTTGCTGCCGGCCCGTACGGCGGCCTGGGTGGCCGGAGGCACGCCGTCCATGTCGGAGCGCAGGGCCACGCCGTGCCAGTGGATGGACGTGGTGGTCTTGTTCGGCAGCTGGTTGGAGAGTTCGGCGGCGAGCGTGTCGCCGGCAGACAGCCGCAGTTCCTTGCCCGGGGTTCGGCCGCTGAAAGCCCAGCTCTTGACCATGGCGCCGCCGCCCAGGTCGAGCACGGCGGGCGCGGCGGTCAGGGTTACCTTCTGCACCTTGCCGGTGCTCGTGCGCTTCTTGTCTGCGGCAGCGACCTGCGGGCCGCGAGGGCTGATCAGGGCGGGCTCGGCGCTGGAATTACCGGAACTGCTGCTGCACGCGGCGAGCGCGCCCGCGCCCGCGGCGCCGAGTCCGGCCAGCAGGACGGAGCGGCGATTGATGCTGTTCATGTGGTGGTCCTCTGCTCGATGTGCCGTCGGTCAGGCCGTGTGCGGGCACACCTCACTCCCGAACAGGGCGCGAGGGCGCCTCGGGAACGGCCTAGATCAGCAGGCGAGAAAGGACAGAGAGATCGGGCGGGGCGCGAAGCGCCGTCCCCGGAGGCACGTGCCCGACGAACAGGCCGTACGGGGCGTCCGTATGGGCGGCGAAGGGTGCGGCAGGAGGGGGCACGAGCTGCAGCGTGTCGACGCTCGCGGTCGAGCAGTGCCCCGTGAGGAAGCCCGAGCAAGCGCCGTGCTCGCCGTCCATGGGCGGTGCGGCGACCCGAAGGACCTTGTCGTCCATGGCCATGGCCGCCGACGCCATCCCTGCGGACGCGGACGTGTGGCTCATCCCGGGCATGCCGCTCATGGTCGAGGCCGAGCCCACGGTTGTCGTAGAGGGTGCGTCGTGGTGGACGAGAACGGCGAACGCGGCGAGCAGCACGATGATCACAACCCAAGTCCAGCGCATGGCGCTGGCCGGGGATTCACTCCGCCGGTTTTGGGCTGTCGTCATCGCTTGTGCACCTGATTCGTCCGGGTAGACCTCAGCACCAATATACGGGGGTGGGGTATATTTGCCACTCGGCTTGCTCCCCTTGAGGTGTGATGAAGATCAAGGTGTCGACGGCCGAGCCCGCCACCTCCGTCGTCCAGCAACGACAGGCGAGGGTCCTGCAGCGATCAGGGGGATCCGCACTCAGGTGCTCACTCGTCCCGCTGACCGGGGAAATTGACTGCTATGAACAACGATCCAGCCGGCCATGGAGACAGGGGCACTCCTCCGTCGAACGCCTTTGTGCCTGTGCGCCTCTGCTGGATTTGCGCTGCCATTGGATTTGCGCTGCCATCGAGTCGGTTGCCGAGGCAGAGTGGCGCGGAGAGACGGGCTCGAATTGCGGGACTGTCTGTGACAGCAAGCGGCATGCAACACCGGATGAACGATCACAGCCTGAACTCTGCGGTCGTGACGGCGGGCACGCCCGGTCGCTGACAGCTCGCCACCCACGGAGCCTCCATCGCTCAGCTGTCCGCGCCTGACGGGTTCTCCTACGAGGGGACACGCCGCAAGCGGTGGCCGCCGCCGCGCCCCGGGCAGCGAGGGGTACTGCACTACTACCCCGTCCGGCTAGAGGGAGCGCGCCTGAGCCCAGGCAAGCGCAAGATCGTGGACGTCTGCCGCGGTGTTGCTACTAATCCCCATAGCTGTCACCGTCGAAGTAGGGGCGATCATCTGAGGGGGCGCTGATGCACACTGCCGGCCCCGGCCACCGTATGCGTCGCATCGATGCCTTCACGTACAGCACTGCTGCGGGGAACCGGCCGTCGTGAGGCTCTCGGCGGTAGGCGCGCTTCGTGACCGGCCGCGACCGCGCCCTGGCTCGTGCATCCGTGTCCCGGCCTGATTCGTTTTCACCCCGTTGCCGACCCTTGCCAGGCTCCAGGCGGCCTGCTACTCGATTGCGCTCGCAGAACCATCGCGTCTGCCCCGTCGGCCGGAGTTGCGGCCGTTCCCGCTGCGCACGGCCACGGGGCGCCCTTCTGGTGCAGAACCCTCAAAGGAGAAGTGACCGTGCACGACCACGACATGGAGCGCGGCGCCGCGGCAGCGCCCAAGGATCGCAGTACTGCCGTGCTCGACGTGCGGGGTCTGCGGTGGGCCTCCCGGCAGAGCACCATCCCCGCGGTCCTTGGCCGGCGGCCGGGCGTTGTCGATGTGGAAGCCAACCCGGTGGCCGAGACGGCGACGGTGGTCTTCGACCCGCGTCGTACGTCCCTGGCCGAGCCGCGGCACTGGGTCGAGGAGTGCGGCTACCACTGTGCGGGTCAGTCCGTCCCGACGCACGTCTGCGACCCGATGGCAGAACCCGATCCGCCCACGACGGCACCGGCACCAGGCAAACCGAGGTAACGCCGGTACCAGTGTGCTTCCCGAGGGCGGGCCTGCACCTTCCGTCCGCGAACCCGGCGCCTCCGAGGAGCATCCCCGCCCCGAGCCTGACGAGTCGATGCCCTCGCCGCACGAGATGATGGGCCGCGGCGGACACGAGGGCATGTCGATGGCGGCCATGGTCGCCGACATGCGCAACCGCTTCCTCGTCGCCGCGCTCTTCTCGATCCCCATCGTGATCTGGTCGCCGATCGGCAAGAACGTCCTCCACCTGGACGCGCCCGTCCGCTTCGGGCTGCGCGAGGATGTGTGGGCTCTGTTGCTGAGCCTGCCGGTGATCCTCTACTCGTGCACGATCTTCTTCGAGGGCGCCTGGCGAGCCCTCCGCGCCCGGACCTGCCTGCTCTTGCCCAGACCTACCTCGGTATCGCGATCGGCGCGGGCACCGACGTCGCCATCGAGACCGCCGACCTGGTCCTGATGCGCTCCGACCCGCTGGACGTGCCCATCGCCCTCCGTATCGGCCGCGGCACCCTACGCAAGATGCGCGAGAACCTCGGCTGGGCCATCGGCTACAACGCCCTGGCCGTGCCCATCGCCGCCGGCGTCTTCGAACCGGCCTTCGGCTTGGTCCTGCGCCCGGAGATCGCCGCGCTGTCCATGTCCGGATCCAGCTTCATCGTCGCCGTCAACGCCCTGGCTCCGAAGGGACTTCGACTGCCCGACACACGCCCGGCGCCCACGCAAACTTCAGGGGAGACCACCGTCCGCGGCGTAGACGAGTCTGCCCAGCGGGCCGCCTGAGACCACGCCCGACGGGCCACTCCTCCTTCGACCACATCAGTCGCTTTGAACACTGCTTGAAACCCCGGACGTACTAAGTGCCATAGCAGTTAGGACATTCGCGGTGACGCCGGCCACAAGCGGCGAACCTGCATCCGGCCACCACGGCCCACAGCGTTCAGACGTTCGGGAAGGCGACGATGGGACACCTCGCTCTCAGTTGGTCCATTGCAGCAGTCGCCGCTCCGGTAGCGGCCGTCAGTACGGTCCACCTAGCCACCACCCCCGGCGAGATACGGTTCGCGGCCGGTGGAGATCTCCTCGCCGCATGCGTGTGGGCGCGCGTAAGGGGGACCAGCAACAGGAGTCGCGCTTCTGGCCGGGCTGGGGGCGCTGGCCGCTAGCCATGCCGGACGTGTTCCTGGCGTCCTTGACCCTGTCGATATGGGACAAAGCACGGGCGGCCGAGCGCACCGATCGCGGCCGGCGCCGCAAACTCGGCGCAGCACCCGATGCGGCACTGGCAGCACATATCGGCATGGGCGCAACCATGGCCGCCATGCTGGTGACGATGGCGGTCTGACATGGGCAGGGGGAATCGTCCCCCCGGCAACCCAGCGCCGCGCGGTCACTGCTTTCAGCCACGACCGGCAAACATCTTCCCCGCTGAGGCGTCAGCAGGCAGAGACCTGTAGGCCGCATCACAGTTTCTATATACCCCCCAGGGGTATAGTCTCCGTGTCGGCAAGAAGGGGCCAGGTACCCCACTGGCCTCACAGACGACCACGTCACCACACCCTGAGGAAGTAACCATGACCGATCAGACGATCTCCGGCTCCTGCTGCGGCGGCTCCTGTGGCTCCGGCACCGCGACCGATGTTCAGGGCATCGGTGTCACCTCCGTCTACAAGGTCTCCGGCATGACCTGCGGCCACTGCGAGAGCGCCGTCTCTCAGGAGATATCCGCTCTGCAGGGCGTCACCGGGGTCACAGCAGTCGCCAAGACCGGCGAGGTCACCGTCACGTCCGCCAGCCCGCTGGACGAGGGGACCGTACGCGCCGCCGTCGACGAGGCCGGATACGAGCTTGTCGGCAAGGTCTGACGAGATGGCGGACGCCGAGCGCTGCCGCATAGAACTGCCGGTCTTCCCGACCCGGCACTCTGCGAATTCACTCCCGCGCCGGGACGTACCGCTCCGCTGATACGGACGCCGTACGTCCCGGCCTTCACCAGGAGACACGCAATGACCAGCACGGCAACCCAACGGACGCCGTCCGGCACGACGCCCGCGCCCACACACGAGGTCGAACTCTCCATCGGCGGCATGACCTGCGCCTCGTGCGCCGCCCGTATCGAGAAGAAACTCAACCGCCTGGACGGCGTCACGGCGACGGTCAACTTCGCCACGGAGAAGGCGAAGGTCGCCTACACGGACGGCGTCGAGGTCTCGGACCTGATCACCACCGTGGTGAAGACCGGGTATACCGCCGAGGAGCCTCCACCGCCCGCTCCTCCGACCGGAGACACGCTCCAGAACGAGGCCACTCCGGCGGCAGACCGAGAGCTGCTCTCACTTCGGCAGCGTCTGCTGGTCTCTGTGACGCTCTCCGTCCCTGTCGTCCTGATGGCGATGGTGCCGGCGTTGCAATTCGGCAACTGGCAGTGGCTGTCACTGACGCTCGCCGCACCTGTGGTGGTCTGGGGCGCTTTCCCCTTCCACAAGGCGGCTTGGACGAACGCCCGGCACGGCGCCGCGACCATGGACACACTGGTATCCATAGGCACGCTCGCCGCGTTCGGCTGGTCCCTGTGGGCTCTGTTCTTCGGGCACGCCGGAATGCCGGGCATGCGGCACGGCTTCGAGTTCACCGTCTCCCGAGCCGACGCTTCCTCCTCGATCTACCTGGAAGCCGCGGCCGGCGTGACCGCTTTCATCCTGGCCGGGCGCTACCTCGAGGCGAAAGCCAAGCGTAAGGCGGGCACGGCGCTGCGGGCGCTGCTCGAACTGGGCGCCAAGGACGTTTCAGTGCTGCGTGACGGTGCCGAAGCGCGCATACCGGTGGCGCAATTGGCGGTCGGAGACCGCTTCGTCGTACGCCCCGGCGAGAAGATCGCCACCGACGGCACGGTTGTCGAGGGCGCCTCGGCGGTCGACGCCTCCATGCTGACCGGCGAGTCCGTCCCGGTGGACGTAAGCGTCGGGGACACGGTGACGGGTGCCACGGTGAACGCCGGAGGCCGGGTCGTCGTCGAAGCCACCCGTGTCGGCGCGGACACCCAGCTTGCCCGGATGGCCAAGCTGGTCGAGGACGCGCAGAACGGCAAGGCCGATGTGCAGCGGCTCGCCGACCGCATCTCCGCCGTCTTCGTCCCCGTGGTCATCCTCATCGCCCTGGCGACCTTGCTGACGTGGCTGTTCGTCAGCGGTGACGCGACTGCGGCGTTCACTGCCGCGGTAGCCGTGCTGATCATCGCTTGCCCGTGCGCGCTGGGCCTGGCCACACCGACTGCGCTGATGGTCGGCACCGGCCGCGGTGCCCAGCTGGGCATTCTCATCAAGGGTCCTGAGGTCCTGGAATCCACACGGCGCGTGGACACCGTTGTCCTGGACAAGACCGGAACGGTCACCACCGGGCGGATGCAGCTGCAAGACGTCTTCACAGCTCCGGGCGTGGACGAGGCCGAAATGCTACGACTGGCAGGCGCGGTGGAGTTCGCCTCCGAGCATCCCATTGCCCAGGCAATCGCCGCTGGGGCTGTCGAGCGGGCCGGGGGCCTGCCGGTGCCGGAGAACTTCGAGAATGTCGCGGGTCTGGGCGTCCAAGGAGTCGTCGACGGCCACGCGGTGCTCGTCGGGCGCGAGAAGCTGCTGGCGCAATGGGTCATCGAGCTGCCCCGTGAGCTGGCCGAGGCCAAGGCCGCGGCGGAGGCAGAGGGCCGCACGGCGGTCGCCGTCGCCTGGGACGGCGAGGCGCGCGGTGTGCTCACCGTGGCCGACGCGATCAAGGACACGAGCGCCGAAGCAGTCACGGCACTGCGCCGCCTGGGTCTGAGTCCTGTCCTGCTCACGGGCGACAATCAGCTCGTGGCCGACTCCGTCGCCCGCTCTGTCGGCATCGACGAGGTGATCGCCGAGGTCCTGCCCCAGGACAAGGTGGACGTCGTCAAACGGCTCCAGACCGAGGGCCGCACGGTTGCAATGGTCGGCGACGGCGTCAACGACGCGGCCGCGCTCGCCACCGCCGATCTGGGACTGTCGATGGGCACCGGCACCGACGCGGCGATCGAGGCGGGCGACCTGACGCTCGTCAGCGGCGACCTGCGGGTGGCCGCTGACGCGATCCGCCTCTCCCGGAAAACGCTCACCACCATCAAGGGGAACCTTTTCTGGGCCTTCGGCTACAACGTCGCCGCCCTGCCCCTGGCCGCCTTCGGCATGCTCAACCCGATGATCGCGGGAGCCGCGATGGCCTTCTCCTCGGTCTTCGTCGTCACCAACAGTCTGCGGCTTCGCTCGTTCAAGTAGGCACATCCCAGGCGTCGACGACAGGCGCCCGAGCCTTCGGCTCGGGCGCCTCACCCTGTCGGAGGCGCCACCGGCAACCCCCACTGGTCAGCTAAGGAACTTAGCATTAGGGTGGCTGGGCATCTCGCAGCCGGGAGCCCGCGCCGTAGTGCTGGCACCCCCCGGCACTTGCAATAGGAAGGCGGCCGGGACTTCCGGTGAGGTGCCCCTGGTAAATGCGCAACTGGGGATCCGTGTGTGCCCTGACAGCGTCAGGGCACACACGCCAGCAGCAGCGGCAACAACGGAGCCGTGCCCGTGGCGACCACGACCGCCGGCCAGATCGCGCAGTGCGGGCGGGGCTGCGGAGTGAGGACACGCCGCAGGCGGATGAGGACACCCGCCCCGCCCGCTCCCAGTGCCGCTTCCGGCGCCCGTCCGGCCGCGACCTCGCACATCGCCGTAGCCAGCGCCTCTCTGGAGTGGAAACGCAGGGCGCGGTCGTCCGCGATCATCTCCAGCATCAGATACGTCTGTTCCTTGGCGTGCCGGGCGAGTGGAAGGCCAGGGAACGCTCGGCAGAACGCTTCGACGAGTACATGCAGCAGGTGATGCCGACCGACGATGTGGGCGTGTTCGTGCTCCAGCACGGCCCTCAGTTGGTCCTCGGAAAGGACGTCCAGCGCACCCCGGGTCACGACCACGCGGGAGGGGAGTCCTGACAGGCAGTAGACGGCCGGGACGTCGTAATCGACGACGGTGGCGTCGTAGCCGTGTGGTGCCGGCTCCCCCACGAGGGCAAGCATGTCCAGTTGGCGGACTCGAGCGCGTCGAGCCCGCCAAATGCACGGGACCAGCCAACCGGCCGGCAGCAGTACGACCAGCACGGGCGCCGCAATCACCAAGGCGTCCCCGATGGTGAGCGGTGCACGGCCCTCCGGGGCGGATGTGGCCAGTCCGCAGAAGGTGAGCAGCCCGAAGAGCCTTTCGTGCACGTGGTGCTCGCCGAGGACGAGGTGATGCACGGACAAGGCTGCCGTGACGACGAACGTCACCATCAACCCCTGCCAGGCGAAAACCGCAGCGGTCGGCGCGCGGTGGGCCCACCGCGCCCGGGCCAACAAGGGAGGGACCGCGGCGCCCATCAAGGCCGCGTATCCGGCCAGCGCCACGGCTGTGATCATGCCTCGCCCCGCCTCTTCACCGCGCGGAGCGCCGAGCGCAGCGCGTCCGCTTCCGCGCCGGAGATCTGTTGCACGAAACTGGCCAGAGCCCCCGCGGGATCCGGGTTCTCACCCAGCGCGTCGCGCATCAGCGACGCGGTGTACTCCTGGCGGGTACAGGTAGGCGTGTACACCCAGGCCCGGCCTTCCTTCTGCCTGGTGAGCATGCCTTTTTGGTACAGGATGTCGGCCACGGTCTTGACCGTGCTGTAGGCGATGGGCCGCTTCTTGTTGAGGTCCGTCATCACGTCGCGCGCGGTGGCTGAACGCCCCCAGGCCCACAGGCGGTACATGATCTCCGCCTCGAGCTCACCCAACCGACGCACGACCGCTCCCCTCGACCCGGAAGGCGCGACTCCCAATACCAGTGAGTGTTCATCGTAGACGCCAAGGTCCTCACGTTCTCCGAGGTCGCGAGGAGGTGGGATCGCACTCGGCACAAGACAGTTGCCACCACGCAGACGCGTACGCATGCCGCTGCGCCGTATCGTTTATCGTCAAGCAACTTAGTAGAACCGAGAAGGAGTAACTTCTCACGGCGGGCTCTCAATCCTTTCGGTACTGTCGGAAGGCAGGGACCCGCAGCAGTTGGATAGGAAGAGGCTCCGCAGTGCACGTGAGCAAACATGTACGGACAGGAGGCGCCTTCGGGCACCTGCTGCTCGTCGTGGTACTCGCGCTCGGCGTGTTCCTCATGCACACGGTGGGGCATCCCCAAGATTCGGGCTCCGCCGGGATGAGCACTGCGTCCCACAGTTCGATGAACACCACGAGCGAGGGCCGCCTACCGCATCAATCCACGCCAGCCGCGCCAGCCAACGATTCCAGCAAAGCGAAGAACCCGGGGCACACGGCTTCCACGCACAAGCTGCCCATGACCATGGACATGCTGTCTCTCTGCGTGGGCGTGCTGCTGGGTGCTTGGGCGCTTGCCGCGCTCCTGCGCTCGGCATTCGCTCGCCATCCCGACTGGCTGGCCACCGTTCTCGCGCAGGCACCCGTCGCGCAGCGCCCCAATCCTCCGCCACGCGGTCCCGATCTCACCCAGTTGTCGGTCCTACGGCTGTAGGCCGTCTCGCCTTCGCGGACGCGCACCCAGTGCGATTCCGCGATCTCGCGTACGCCCGAACAGCCGAAAAAACCACACATGAGGTGAACTCGACCATGACCGTCTTTACGCGCGCCTTGCGCCGCAGGTCCGCCCGCCGCATCGCGGCCTGTGGCGTCGTAGCCGCCGGCGCCCTGCTGCTCTCTGCATGTAGCAACGACAGCAACGACATGGGCAGCATGAACCACGGAAGCGGCCACAGCTCCCCGGCCGTGACGGCAACCGCCACAGCCGGGGCCTACAACGACGCCGACGTCCACTTCGCGCAGATGATGATCCCGCACCACGAGCAAGCCGTAGAGATGGCCAAGCTGGCCGACGGCCGCGCCGCCGACTCGGAGATCAAGAGCATCGCCACGAAGATCGAGAAGGCTCAGGACCCCGAGATCAAGACAATGACGGGCTGGCTGCAGTCCTGGGGCAAGCCGACCGCCATGGGAGACATGCCCGGCATGGACATGGGCGACGGCATGATGTCCGACAAGGACATGCAAGAACTCAAAGCCATGAAGGGCACGGAGTTCGACAAGATGTTCGCGCAGATGATGATCGACCACCACAACGGCGCGATCAGCATGGCCAAGACCGAGCAGAAGGACGGCAAGAACGCCGACGCCGTGAAGATGGCCGGCGACATCGTCACCGGCCAGTCCGCCGAGGTCAAGCAGCTCCAGAGCATCCTCAACCGGCTCTGAACCGTGCCCGCCGATCGCCCCGGCTCCTCGGCGCCCCCGAAGAGCCGGGGCGATCCCTGCCCTTCCCGCCCCCTCCAGGACCATGCGTCCTGGCGCTGTACGACTCTCCCTGAGGACCATGAAGAAGCACCACGCAGCATCCGCGGTCACCGCTGTGTCCCTCCTCCTCGCCCTGGCCGCCTGCTCCAGCAGCAACGCCGGCGGTAGCACTGCCTTTGACAGCTCGTCCGCCACAGCAATCAGTCACATCCACGGGCTCGGTCTGAGTCCATCCGACGGGCGTCTGTACGTCGCCACCCACGAAGGCATCTACACCCCCGACGCCCAGGGCAAGCCCAAGCTGGTCGGCGACAGCACGGACGACTTCATGGGCTTCACGGTGACCAACGACGGAACGTTCTACGCCAGCGGCCATCCCGCACAGGAAGCTGACGGCCCGGGCAACAAGGGGCTGATCAAGAGCACAGACGTCGGCAAGACCTGGACGACACTGTCCCTGGCCGGGCAGTCCGACTTCCATGCCTTGGACTACGCACACGCCACCCTCTACGCCTACGACTCGACCAGTGGCCTACTGCGCACCAGCAAGGACGGCGCCATGTGGAAGAACGGAGCGACGCTCCAGGCCCTCGACATCGCGGTCAGCCCGGGAGACCCGAATCTGGTACTCGCCACCACGGCCGAGGGAGTCGCCCGCAGCTCCGACGGTGGCAAGTCCTTCGCCCAGGGCAAGGAGCCGGTGCTGGCGTACCTGTCGTGGAGCGCGAAGGACTCCCTGTACGGCATCGATACGTCGGGCGGACTGCGCCGCAGCGGTGACGGTGGGGTCACCTGGAACAAGGTGGCGACGGTCCCCGGCGGACAGCCGCAGGCCCTGTCGGCCGTCGATGCTGGGCACGTGCTCGCAGCCACCCAGGGCGGGGTCTACGAATCGAAAGACGGCGGCAGGACCTTCACCGAGCGCCTGGCTGTCGAGTCGGCCAGCGGGCACTGACCCGGCAGGCGCGGCTCCGCTACCCGCGGGGGGCACCGAGCAGGTACGGAGTCCTGGCCGTCAGCCACGTCGTCGACTACAGGCGATGCCCCCTTCACCGCTGGCAGCTGCGGGGCCGCACTCGACGCCCAGCGATATCTGGCTGCCGGCCCGGCGGCAGCGTCGAGTAGCTCCAGTCGCCACGTCGATCTGACAGGCCGTAACGCTCGGGGGTAGCCCACCATGCTGGTCTACCCCCGGCGTTCGTAGTTTTCATGCCGCCCTGGGGACCGCCGCCGTCAGTTGCATGCGTGCAGAGTCCTGCCTGGCTCTGGCTCCATGCTGCTCGCGGACGACGGAAACGCCGGGGTCATTTCACCGGAGAGTGGGCAATGGGCATGCGGCTCGCCATCTCTGACCGGGTGAGGCGTGCTTCGCCACCGGCCCGCGACATGAACGATGACCGCACCAGGCGCATCACCAGCGGCGCCGACATACGTGAGGCACGGTGGGGCGGGGCTGCGGCGCGTGCCACGTGCGCCCTGGGGTCAGTCCTGAGGCCGCAGCCCCGCGAGGGTGACGGTGACGAGCCGCTTGGCTGCAGCCTTGGACGCCAGACCGCCGGCGCCGGCGAGAGCGTGCAGGCAGTAGCCCGCCAGCTCGTCCGGTGAGACATCACCCCGGACTTCGCCTGCTTCGACGCCCTCCTTCAGCAAGTCACGGAGGAAATCACGAAGATGCTGTTCAGCGTGCGCCACGTGGCCGCCTCCATGCAGGAGTGCCGAAAGCTCTCCCCCATGGCCGTGCCGCTGCTGCTGGATGAAGGAGTAAGCCTCCAATACCGCCTCCAAGCGCTCGCCGGTAGTGCCGGCGCGGTCGCGTAGCGCGGCGAGCTCGCTCAGGTGATCGGCGATTTGGCGTTGATGCCAGGCTTCCAGGATCGATTCGACATCCGGGAAGTATTTGTACAGCGTGGCCCGGCCGATACCGCTCTCTTCCGCGATCCGCGACATCGTCACCCCGCGGAGGCCCTGTGCGGCCACGAGCTCCGCGGTCGTCTCCAGCACGGCGTCCCGAACGGCGCGGCGGTGCTCCTCGATCGTCTCGTTCCACAGCTTCGGCACCAGCTCAGTGTACGCACCGACGACCTGGATACACTATGACTTGACGTAGACATCCTGTATCGATAAACATTCCGGTCGTACAGGCGAGACCGACCGGCACGCTCGCCCTTGAGAGAGGACTCGCATGAGCGACTCAACACCGCCCACCACCGGCGCATCGTCAGACCGTGGATCAGCTCCCGCCGCCCCCCGCTGGGTGAAGATCTCCGGGATCGGGGCGCTCGCCATGGTCATCTTGTTGCTGGTCCTGCACCTTTCGGGTGCCATGGGACCTGGTATGCACGGCGGTCACTGATGGTGATGTCGCCCGGTGCACGCAAGCTCGCGCTCACGGCTCACGTGACGGCTTCGGTTGGATGGCTCGGGGCGGTCGCCGCCTTCCTTGCCCTCGCCGTGGTGGGCCTGAGCAGCCGGAATCCCGGGCATCTGCGTGGCGCGTATCTCGCCATGGAGCTGACCGGTTGGTACGTGATCGTTCCCTTTGCTTTCGCCTCCCTTGTGACCGGGCTCGTCCAGTCCCTGGGCAGCACGTGGGGTCTGTTTCGCCATTACTGGGTGCTCGCCAAGCTCGTCCTGACCGTCCTGGCCACCTTCCTCCTGCTGCTGCACATGCAAGTGGTCAACCAGGTATCCGATGCGGCGACGCGGACGAACTTGTCCGCCTCCGACCTCAGCGGCATGAGGATCCAACTTGTCGCTGACGCCGCCGCAGCGGTAGTCGTCCTGGTTGCGGCCACGGCCTTGTCGATCTACAAACCACGCGGCATCACCAGATACGGGTGGCGGGTGCAGAACGAGCAGCGTGCGGACCGGTCCGGTGGCACGGCCGCGGAGAAGAGCGCTTCGATTGCCCCGACTCGGGCCTGACGGCGCCAGTTCTCAGGAGGCCCGGCGGTCCGGATCAGCGGGGCCGGGTGGCCGCCGCCACGAACATCGGCAGGGCCAGCAAGAGGCGGTCCGTGCCGGCGCGCTTTCGCTGTTCCGCCACCCATGTATCCGTTTGCTCGCGCGTGACGGTGCCGGCGGAGCAGGCCCCCTCGGCCAGTCCCGTGAGCAGCGGCAGCATCGCTGATCCGGTCAGGACGCCCGTGTGAGCCTCCACCGACACCTGGCTGAAGGCGGCCTCCAGCAGCAGGTTGCGATAGCGGCGTGCAGCGTGAGGACTGACGGTCAGATCGGCGCGCGCATGCACGATGGTTCGCGTAAGAGCCGGGTCATCGGAATCGATGATGAAGGTGTCCCAGTCCTGGCCGATCAGCACGATACGCCCGCCGGGAGCCAGAACCCTGTGCGCCTCTGTCAGGGCCCGTTCAGGCTCAGCGAGTTCGTGGAACACTTTGTCGGCCCGGAAACCGTCCATCGAAGCATCGGCCAGCGGCAGCTCATAGGCTCCCGCGATCCGGTAGTCCGAAGCGGGCCATCGGCTGCGAGCGACGGCAATCATCCGCTCGTCGGGATCCACACCGATGGCCTTCACTCCCCGTTCGGCGAGCTCCGCAACAGCGCGTCCCGCCCCGCAGCCCACGTCCACCACGGACGCCCTGGGGCGGAGGTGGAGCAACTCGAAGGAGCGTGATCGCAGTTCTGCGGCTCCTGGCAGCCGGTCGGCCGCGTCGAGAAGTGCGATGAGGTCGTCTGTCGGATCCTGTGTCTGCTCTGTCTCCTTGGTCATGAGTACCAGGCTGCGAGTTAATGTCGGCATGAAGTCAAGCGAGCAGAGGGCACCGACCGGCGGCGATGTCGCGGCTATGAGCATCGGGACCGTCGCGGAACGCTTCGGTCTGGCCACGCACGTCTTGCGGCACTGGGAAGGAATGGGCCTCCTCGCCCCCGATCGCGACCGTGCCGGGCGACGTCGCTACGGCGTTGACCATCTCACTCGCGTCGCAGTGATTCTCCGCGCCAAGGAGGCGGGGCTGTCCCTCGACACCATCCGCTCCCTGGCTGCCACGGCCGACCCGGCGGAGCGGCGCGACATCTTGCAGGAGGAAGCCGCGGCCTTGCGATCCCGCATCGCCGCCGCGCAGTACTCCCTCGACCTGATCGAGTGCGCCCTCGGCTGCGATCACGAGGACTTCACCCAGTGCGCGCACTTCCGGCAAATGGTGGCCGAGCGCATCGGTCCCGGCACGCCGGAGCACGTGCCGGTCTGATGCGGATGGGCGGCGGCCAGGTCGCTCCGGCCACCGCCCTCACCAGCGGTGGGTGCTCAGCGCGCCCAGACCACGAAGGTGATCACCGACTTGCCGTTGCCGAAGTTCCGCACGTAGGTGTCGCCGTGCTTGGCGTGCGCCACGCGCGTGCCCCAGCTGGACTTGTCGTTGCTCACCTGCGGCACGGCCGCGGACTGGTCCACGGTGCTCGTGGAGTCCAGGTGCGCGTAGATGGTTGCCAGCTCGTCGTAGTCGTGCTGGTTGGGGTGAAGGTTGCTGGGCGGCCCGTCGGGGTTGCTCGTGTAGTCCATGCAGGTGCCCAGGTTGGCGTTGTCGAAGTTCGTGTCCTGGTGGTCGAGGCCGAAGGTGTGCCCGACCTCCTGGCAGGTCACCAGGGATCTCCACGAGGGGGTGTTGTACGTCGCGGTGTTGAAGTACGTGTCGTTCAGCTTCACCGTGCCGGAGGCGATGTGGGTACCACCGGTGACGGATATGGACGCGATGCCGAGCCAGCCGTTGTTGCCGTAGGTGTTGTTGCACACCTCGACACGGCCGCTCGTTGCGGGGCAGCGGCGGGCCGAGGACTGGCCGGCCACGACGGTGGTGTCGAGCACGGTGGACTTGGACCAGTCGCTGGATGCGGTGCTCAGGTAGCTCTTCCAGGTGGAGCTGAGGTTGTCGCCGAGCTTGACCGTGAACGGGTTGGCGGTGCGGGCCCAGTGGTAGCCGCCCCACGAATGGTTGGCCTGGGCGGTGGTGCTGAAGGTCAGGGTGGCGGCGGCCGCTGCGGTGACGGCGGCGAGCAGCTTCATACGCACGAGGAGTCTCCTCCGTGGTTGGGGATGAAAGCCACACGCGACCTCGGATGAGCCCTTTCGTCGACGGCGCAGCCAAGGTCGCGAACTACCGTGCGGGTGGTGCGGTGATGACTGACCGTGCTGACTGGACGGCATGCGAAACGGTCCTGTGGCACAGGCATGCCGGTGGGGCTCCAGGCGATTCGAGTGGTCGAATCGCAGGTAGGTTAAAGGATCTCCCCAGCCGTTGTCATGTACATCGAGGGCAAAGACTCTGCTAAGCAGCTTCGCTGCATGGGTTGGAACATCCCGCCTGAAGACCACACTCACGTAGGGGCCATTCCGTACAGCCGGGCCAGGAACCGGGGGAAGATTCCCCGATCGGCCACGTAGGCACTTAGCGGTGGCGGCGCACCCTGAGCGCGTCTGCCAGAACGCGGATCGTTCGCCGTCGTCTGAGGTGCCCGGGCCACTTGCCGATGTGCAGACGTGTGGGCGCGCGGATCTGACCGGTCGTCTGATGGATAGGGCAGATCGCCCTGCGGTCCCCTGCGTGTCTCGAAGTGCTCGGTGAGCAGGCGCGGTTGTTCTTCGTCTCGGGGGGCAGTTGGCTCGGGGCCGGGGTCGATGTTCACGAGAACGGAAGGCACCTGATCCGGGGCTGCTCCGGGTGGTTGGCGGGCGGTGCTCTTTTCCGGGGGAAGTCGTGACGTGGTCGACGGGAATGTTCGGATTCACTGCCGGCTACTGATACCGGCTCCCCCGCGGGGTGGAGCCGCGTGGGCGATGAAGTGCGCCGTGTCGTCCGCATGGCTGATCCCCTTCTGCCCCATCAGGCACGTGAACTGCTCTCGGTTCTCACCCGGTTGGCGCTCTTCTGCAACGGTGAGGGCCTGCCCGGGAACGCGGAGGTGTGGCTGTCCCACGAGGTGATCGAGCGGTTCATTGCGATCGGCTGCCCCACCGTGAGCGACAGCATCCGAGGCAACTACCGGAGCAGGCTCCTGCGCCTCAGCGAGGTCATCCTGGGTGGGGAGTGTCGGACCGGAAAGCCCGCCAAGCTGTCGGCCTCCACTCCCAAAAGCCCCTACAGCCGGACCGAGCTCGCGGATCTGTGGGGCTGGGCCAGCGGGCAGCCCACCGAGGAGCTTCGCTGGGGCTGCAAGACCCTCATGGCGCTCGGGCTCGGGGTCGGCCTCGATTCCCCAGAAGCCATGCACATGCGCGTCCACGACGTCCGCAGAACCTCCGGCGACGGCGGCTCCGTCGTCGTGGTCACCCGCAAGCCCCGGAAGCGGGAGATCCTGTGCCGCCGCCCCTGGGAGGGAGCCCTGGCCTGCGCTGCCGACCGCCTCGACACCACAGGCAATGCCCGGTACCTGTTCCGCCCGAACTGCTACAGCCGCGGCAGCAACACCGTCACGAATTTCCTGGATCGCACCCAGCCCAGCCCGCACGTCCCCCGCTTGGTCATGGGACGCCTCCGGTCGAACTGGCTGGTCGAGCTCTTCGAGGAGCGGCTCCCCATCACCGTCATCGTGGCGGCCGCCGGCGTCGACACCCTCCATGGCCTGTCCCGCATCCTGCCGTTCCTGCGCGCCGTCCCTGCCGAAGAAGCCGCCCGCCTGCTGCGAGGCGGCCAATGAGCACGCTGCGCAGCTTGTCCAGCGACCGCCATGAGCGCCTCATGGCGATGCGCGCGGAGCGCAGATTCATCAACGACGCCGACGTCGAATCGGCGGTCGATGAGGTGGACCACAGCGGGCTCGTCCCGCTGCTCGAGGAGTTCGTCCACCTTCCGCGCGACCGACACCGCACCCTGCATCTCAGAAGCCTTCTGGTCGGCCTTCACCTGTGCACCCAGGTCACCGGCGGAAAGATCGTGCTGGTACAGGTCACCGACATCCTGTACTTCCGCCTCACACCACCGATGCGCGCCCTGCTCGACATCCCCGAGTACGAAGATGACGACCATGGCTTCGAAGCGGCCTACGCCGTCGTCCGCCGACTCTTCCACGCGATGAAAGACGCGATGAACCCCTCACCTCTGCCCCCGAACGGCCATCTCTCACGCGAGGAGGCACAGGCCCTCACTGCGGCAGCGGGTGTCGACCTCCTGGCCGAACGGGAGCGGCGGCTGGCCCTGTTCACCGAGTTCCTGCTGGACGCCTCCGTACGCCCTCTCCACAGCCTGCTGAGCGAGCTCGCAGAGGTCTCCCTCGGCGTCGACGCCACTCCCATCCGTGCCTTCTCGCGTGGCCGCCGCACCAACGGCCCCGAGCTCGCCACCGATCCCGACGCCCGTCCATGCCCGAACCGCTGATCAACGCGACCATCGACCTCGACCAGGAACGCATCGACCGGGAGACCTGGATCAAACGGATCGCGACACGCCGCAGCTACCGCATCATGCCCAAGGAGAACCCATACAGCGACGGCTACCAGCGGATGATGTGCCCCGCCGAAGCAGGCAAGGCCCAATGCCCCATCGAGCCGCGCACCGTGGGCCGCGGCATCCATCTCCCCCCGTCGACCCGGAACCGAACCCCAACCGGCCCCCTCAGGGTGTGCCGCCAGCGGACGATCACCATCAGCCCGGAAGCCGGCGCCAAGCACTGGCAGGCCCTCGAATACGGCGGCGCGGAATGACAGAAGGTCTACTTCCGGCTCCGCAACAGCGTCGAGGGCTACAACGGCTACGCCAAGAACCCTCTGGCCGAAGGGATCGAGTCCGCGGGCTCCCGCCGCATCCGCGGCATCGCGGCCCAGACGATCCTGCTCGCCTTCCAGTTGGCCCACGCCAACCGCCGCAAGATCAAGAAGTGGCTGGACACCCTGGCACTGAACAGCGAACGACCACGCCGCCGTACCCATCACCGCCGGAAGACTAAAGAACCGAGGTCCTGGACCCCGACCGGCTACCTGGTACCGGCGGCGTAGATCGAGCAGCCCAAACCCGCCGCCGAAGTACAAACATCACGACAAAGAAGCAGGGCCCCGACGTGAGATACCTCACGTATCGGGGCCCTGACGCGTCTCGCCCCGAGCCGTGCGATGCCTCACATCCGTCACGAGCAACGAGAAACGGGCCCCTCCAGGACTTTCGTCACTGGCAGAGACCCGTTTCGTCGGTTTCTCATGGTCGTCGTGCGCGAGGGGGGAGTTGAACCCCCACGCCCTTGCGGGCACTGGAACCTGAATCCAGCGCGTCTGCCTATTCCGCCACCCGCGCATTGGGTGTGTCTTCCGGCTCCGGGCCCTTGCGGTGCTGGCGCCTTCCGACATCCAGAAGATTAGCACGCTGGAGAGGGTGCGTTCACATCCCTTTCCCGCGGGCCTCGGGGCCGGCCGCCGTGAATCCCGCCGCACCCAGCCAGGACCCGGGCCGACCAGCCAGGACCCGGGCCGACCAGCCACGGAGCGCACCGACCGGTGACGGCCTCCCGCCCCGGCGCCCAGCCCCCGCGCTGACGAGCGGGGCGGACGGCAACCCACTCGGCGGCGGCTCCCCGGCCCGGGGTCAGCGCCCGGCGGGCCCGGACCACCCGGCCCGCCTCACAACGTCTCAACGTGTCTCTGTTCACGTATCAACCTCGTACCGGTCCCGCTCATCTCCCCAGGAGGCGGACCGGGTCCATAGTCAGGTGCGGGACACTGGTTTGCGGCCGCCTCTACGATCCATGCAAGGAATACGTCAAAGGAGTACGTCCGCGATGAGTTCGAAGGGGTCGTCCGGAGGGAACTCCCGAGGCGTCGACACCCTTCGACAGGGCCGACAGGGGGAACCAGCCGATTTTCCGGCGCGTGGATACGATCAGTAAGCAGTACCAGGTAAGAAGCAGTACGCAGGACGGCAACGACGGAGGAGGTGCCCCATGGGAGTCCTGAAGAAGTTCGAGCAGCGTCTCGAAGGTCTGGTCAACGGCACCTTCGCCAAGGTGTTCAAGTCCGAGGTCCAGCCCGTGGAGATCGCAGGTGCGCTCCAGCGGGAGTGCGACAACAACGCGACCATCTGGAACCGCGACCGGACCGTGGTCCCCAATGACTTCATCGTGGAGCTGAGCGCACCGGACTACGAGCGCCTCAGCCCCTACTCCGGGCAGCTCGGCGACGAGCTGGCCGGCATGGTGCGTGACTACGCCAAGCAGCAGCGCTACACCTTCATGGGCCCCATCAAGGTCCACCTGGAGAAGGCCGACGACCTCGACACCGGCCTGTACCGGGTGCGCAGCCGTACGCTCGCCTCCTCCACGAACCAGCAGGCTCCCGCCTCCGCCCCGGCCGGGCGGCAGAGCCCCGGCGGCTACGGCTACCCGCCGGCCGCCGGCCCCGCGGGCGCCCCTCCCATGCCGTCCGCGCCGCCGCCCGGCGCGCGGCCCGGTGCCGCGCCCTACGGCCAGCGGCCCGCGGCCGCGCCCACGGCGGGCGGGCGCACCCGCTACTGGATCGAGATCAACGGCACCCGCCATCAGATCTCCCGCCCGACGCTGGTGCTGGGCCGCAGCACCGACGCCGACGTGCGGATCGACGACCCCGGCGTCTCGCGCCGGCACTGTGAGATCCGGACCGGAACGCCCTCGACGATCCAGGATCTCGGGTCCACCAACGGCATCGTGGTGGACGGGCAGCACACCACCCGCGCTACGCTCCGCGACGGCTCGCGGATCGTCGTGGGCAGCACCACCATCATTTACCGGCAAGCCGAAGGGTGAAGCGGGGGCAATGTCAGAGCTGACCCTCACGGTCATGCGGCTGGGTTTCCTGGCCGTACTGTGGCTGTTCGTGATCGTGGCCGTGCAGGTCATCCGCAGCGACCTGTTCGGTACGCGCGTCACACAGCGCGGCTCGCGCCGGGAGAGCGGGCGGCCTCAGCAGGCCGCCCGTCAGACGGCGCCCCCGCCGCAGCGCCAGCAGCCGAGCGCCGGCCGTCAGCGCCGCGGCGCCCCCACCAAGCTGGTCGTCTCCGAGGGCTCCCTGACCGGCACGACGGTCGCGCTGCAGGGGCAGACCATCACGCTGGGCCGCGCCCACGACAGCACCATCGTGCTGGACGACGACTACGCCTCCAGCCGGCACGCCAGGATCTACCCCGACCGGGACGGCCAGTGGATCGTCGAGGACCTCGGGTCCACCAACGGCACGTATCTCGACCGGACCCGGCTGACGACTCCCACACCGATTCCGCTGGGTGCGCCGATCCGCATCGGCAAGACCGTCATCGAGCTGCGGAAGTAGAACGACAATGAGCGAGCGGAGCGAGCACGCAGCGGCGGCCCACACCCCGGGCCCCGGCGCGCTCCCGACCGGAGGGTGGGCACCGTGCGGATGTACCCGGAGCCGACGGGCGAGGTGCGCATGAGTCTGTCACTGCGCTTCGCCGCCGGATCGCACAAAGGCATGATCCGCGAGGGCAACGAGGACTCCGGTTACGCCGGTCCGCGGCTGCTCGCGATCGCCGACGGGATGGGCGGCCAGGCCGCCGGCGAGGTCGCCTCCTCCGAGGTGATCTCCACGATCGTCGCGCTCGACGACGACATCCCCGGTTCCGACATCCTCACCTCGCTCGGCACGGCGGTGCAGCGCGCCAACGACCAGCTGCGGGCGATGGTGGAGGAGGACCCCCAGCTCGAGGGCATGGGGACGACGCTCACCGCGCTGCTGTGGACCGGTCAGCGGCTCGGCCTCGTCCATGTCGGCGACTCCCGGGCGTACCTGCTGAGGGACGGAGTCCTGACGCAGATCACCCAGGACCACACCTGGGTGCAGCGGCTCGTCGACGAGGGCCGCATCACGGAGGAGGAGGCCACCACCCACCCGCAGCGGTCCCTCCTGATGCGTGCGCTGGGCAGCGGCGACCACGTCGAACCCGACCTGTCCATCCGCGAGGTGCGCGCCGGCGACCGGTACCTGATCTGCTCCGACGGACTGTCCGGGGTCGTCTCCCACCAGACGATGGAGGAGACCCTCGCCAGCTACCAGGGTCCTCAGGAGACCGTGCAGGAGCTGATCCAGCTCGCCTTGCGCGGCGGAGGCCCCGACAACATCACGGTCATCGTGGCCGACGTCCTCGACCTGGACACCGGGGACACCCTCGCCGGGCAGCTGTCCGACACTCCGGTCGTGGTCGGCGCGGTCGCCGAGAACCAGCTCCACCTGCACGACAACGGCATCATGCAGACGCCCGCCGGCCGTGCGTCCGGCCTCGGCCGCCAGGTGCCCGGACAGGGCGGCGGGGGCGAGTTCGGCCCGCCCGGCAGCGGCGACACCACGGGATACATCCCCGCGGGCAGCTTCGGTCACTACACCGACGACGACTTCGTCAAGCCGCGCGGGGGCCGCAAGTGGCTCAAGAGATCCCTGTACACCGTTCTCACGCTCGGCATCATCGGCGGCGGGTGCTACGGCGCCTACCAGTGGACGCAGACGCAGTACTACGTCGGCGCCAACGGCCGGCACGTCGCCCTCTACCGCGGCATCAGCCAGGACCTGGCCTGGGTGTCGCTGTCGAAGGTCGAGAAGGACCACCCCGAGATCGAACTCAAGTACCTGCCTGCGTACCAGCAGAAGCAGGTCAAGGCGACCATCGCCGAGGGCGGTCTCAAGGCGGCCCAGACGAAGGTCTCCGAACTGGCCGTGCAGGCGTCCGCGTGCAAGAAGGAGAACGAGCGCCAGCAGGCCGAGAGCGCGAACAACGCCAAGACCGGCGAGGGCCAGGCCGGGGGCACCACGGGAACCACAAAGACCTCGTTGACGTCCAAGGCCTCGCCGACCCCGAACCCCTCGGGCTCGGCGACCAAGACCCCAACCGCACCCACTCCCACACCCGGCCCCACCCTCTCGGAGGAAGAGCAGAAGGTCGTCTCACTGTGCGGTAAGCAGTAAGCAAGCCGTGAGGGGCCCTGTCACACCATGAGCAGCAGTACGAACACGACGACGCACCACACGTCCACGATCGGCTCGATCGGCACGCCGAGCCGGCGCAACACCGAACTGGCGCTACTGGTCTTCGCCGTCGCCATCCCGGTGTTCGCCTACGCCAACGTGGGCCTCGCCATCAACAACAAGGTGCCGCCCGGCCTGCTGAGTTACGGCATCGGCCTAGGTCTGCTGGCCGGCGTGGGACATCTCGTCGTCCGGAAGTTCGCCCCGTACGCGGACCCGCTGCTGCTGCCGCTGGCCACGCTGCTCAACGGGCTCGGCCTGGTCGTCATCTGGCGGCTCGACCAGTCCAAGCTGCTGCAGTCGATCAGCCAGGCCGGCAACGCGGCGCCCCGCCAGCTGATGTACACCGCGATGGGCATCGCGCTGTTCGTCGTCGTACTGATCTTCCTCAAGGACCACCGGGTCCTGCAGCGCTACACGTACATCTCCATGGTCGGCGCGCTGGTCCTGCTGCTCCTGCCGCTCATCCCGGGCCTCGGGGCCAACATCTACGGCGCGAAGATCTGGATCCACGTCGGCAGCTTCAGCATCCAGCCCGGCGAGTTCGCCAAGATCGTGCTGGCGGTGTTCTTCGCCGGCTATCTGATGGTGAAGCGTGACGCGCTCGCCCTGGCCAGCCGCCGCTTCATGGGCCTGTACCTGCCGCGCGGCCGCGACCTCGGTCCGATCCTCGTGGTGTGGGCGATCTCGATCCTGATCCTGGTCTTCGAGACCGACCTCGGTACGTCGCTGCTGTTCTTCGGAATGTTCGTCATCATGCTGTACGTCGCCACCGAGCGGACCAGCTGGATCGTCTTCGGTCTGCTGATGTCCGCGGCCGGCGCCGTCGGCGTCGCCTCCTTCGAACCGCACGTGCAGCAGCGTGTCCAGGCGTGGCTCGACCCGATGAAGGAGTACACGCTCAGCCGCCAGGGCGTCGCCGGTCACTCCGAGCAGGCCATGCAGGCCCTGTGGGCCTTCGGTTCCGGCGGCACCCTGGGCAGCGGACTGGGCCAGGGCCACTCCGATCTGATCCGGTTCGCCGCCAACTCGGACTTCATCCTGGCCACGTTCGGCGAGGAGCTGGGCCTGGCGGGCATCATGGCGCTCCTGCTGATCTACGGCCTGATCGTGGAGCGCGGCGTGCGCACCGCCCTCGCCGCCCGCGACCCGTTCGGCAAGCTGCTCGCCGTCGGCCTGTCCGGCGCCTTCGCGCTCCAGGTATTCGTGGTCGCCGGCGGTGTCATGGGCCTCATCCCGCTGACCGGTATGACCATGCCCTTCCTGGCGTACGGCGGTTCGTCCGTCATCGCCAACTGGGCCCTGATCGGCATCCTGATCCGCATCAGCGACACCGCGCGCCGTCCCGCCCCCTCCCCTGCCCCGAGCCCCGACGCCGAAATGACCCAGGTGGTCCGCCCGTGAACAAGCCCCTGCGCCGGATCGCGCTCTTCTGCGGACTGCTCGTCCTCGCGCTGCTCATCCGCGACAACTGGCTCCAGTACGTCCAGGCCGACACCCTGCGCACCGACCCGCAGAACCGCCGTGTCCTGATCGCCCGTTACTCGACGCCACGCGGCGACATCATCGTCGACGGCAACCCGATCACCGGGTCCAAGAAGACGTCCACCAGCAGCGTCAACGACTTCGCGTACAAGCGCACGTACAAGGACGGCGCGATGTGGGCGCCGGTCACCGGCTACGCCTCGCAGGCCTTCGGCGCCACGCAGCTGGAGTCCATCGAGGACGGCATCCTCACCGGTTCCGACGACCGGCTGTTCTTCCGCAACACCCTCGACATGCTGACCGGCAAGCCGAAGCAGGGCGGCAACGTCGTCACCACGCTCAACGCCGCCGCGCAGAAGGCCGCGTACGACGGTCTGAAGAACGTCGGCGGCAAGGGCGCGGCTGTGGCGCTCGACCCGCAGACCGGCGCGATCCTGGCGCTGGCCTCCTATCCGTCGTACGACCCGTCGTCGTTCGCGGGCAACTCCACCTCGACCGACTCCAAGGCCTGGAGCGCGCTGCAGAAGAAGAGCGATCCGAACGACCCGATGCTGAACCGGGCGTTGCGCGAGACCTACCCGCCGGGCTCCACCTTCAAGGTGGTCACCGCGGCGGCCGCGCTGCAGAACGGGTTGTACAACAGCGCCGACCAGCACACCGACTCGCCGCTGCCGTACATTCTCCCGAACACCACGACCGAGCTGAAGAACGAGGGCAGCATCCCCTGCAAGAACGCGACCATGCGCGTCGCGCTGCAGTACTCCTGCAACACCGTGTTCGGCAAGATCGGCGCCGACCTCGGCAAGGACAAGATGCTGGCGGAGGCGAAGAAGTTCGGCTTCGACTCCGAGCAGTACACGCCGGTGCGCTCCAACGCCTCCAACTTCCCCGAGAAGATGGACAAGCCGCAGACCGCGCTCAGCTCGATCGGCCAGTACGAGACCGCCGCGACCCCGCTGCAGATGGCGATGGTCGCCTCGGCGGTCGCGAACGACGGCAAGCTGATGAAGCCGTACATGGTGGCCAAGCTGCAGTCGTCGAACCTCGACACCCTGGAGCAGACCCAGCCGCAGGAGCTGAGCCGGCCGCTGTCGGAGCAGAACGCCCAGATCCTGCAGTCGATGATGGAGACGGTCGTCCAGAAGGGCACGGGTACCAACGCGCAGATCCAGGGCGCCACGGTGGGCGGTAAGACCGGTACCGCCCAGCACGGTCTGAACAACAGCGAGAAGCCGTACGCCTGGTTCATCTCGTATGCCAAGCTCAGCGACGGCAGCTCGCCGGTGGCTGTCGCCGTGGTGGTCGAGGACGACAAGGCCAACCGTGACGACATCTCCGGTGGCGGTCTCGCCGCCCCCATCGCGAAGAACGTCATGGAGGCGGTCATCAACAGCAAGAAGTGACCCCTGTCACGTTCCCTTCACATCGGTGCACGTTGCGATACCGGTCCTGTATCGGGTGGCGGATGTGGCCAGGTCACGCACAGCGAGCCGGGTACCGTATGCCCGGACAGCACACCGCCGGACCACACGCGGGTGTGGTCGGGACCGACGGAGAGGGCTGGTAGGAAGCTATGGAAGAGCCGCGTCGCCTCGGCGGCCGGTACGAGCTGGGCCAGGTGCTCGGCCGTGGTGGCATGGCCGAGGTCTACCTCGCGCACGACACCCGGCTCGGCCGCACCGTGGCGGTGAAGACGCTGCGGGCGGACCTCGCACGCGATCCGTCGTTCCAGGCCCGGTTCCGCCGGGAGGCCCAGTCGGCCGCCTCGCTCAACCATCCCGCGATCGTCGCGGTGTACGACACGGGCGAGGACTACATCGACGGGGTCTCGATCCCGTACATCGTGATGGAGTACGTCGACGGGTCCACGCTGCGTGAGCTTCTTCACAGCGGCCGCAAGCTGCTGCCGGAGCGAGCGATGGAGATGACCATCGGCATCCTCCAGGGCCTGGAGTACGCCCACCGCAACGGCATCGTCCACCGCGACATCAAGCCCGCGAACGTCATGCTGACGCGCAACGGCCAGGTCAAGGTGATGGACTTCGGCATCGCCCGCGCCATGGGCGACGCCGGTATGACGATGACGCAGACGGCGGCGGTGATCGGCACGGCCCAGTACCTCTCGCCGGAGCAGGCCAAGGGCGAGCAGGTCGACTCCCGGTCGGACCTGTATTCGACGGGTTGTCTGCTGTACGAGCTGCTGACCGTCCGCCCTCCGTTCGTGGGCGACTCCCCGGTCGCGGTCGCGTACCAGCACGTCCGCGAGGAGCCCCAGCCGCCGAGCGTCTTCGACCCGGAGATCACGCCCGAGATGGACGCGATCGTGCTGAGGGCGCTGGTCAAGGACCCGGACTACCGCTACCAGAGCGCCGACGAGATGCGTCAGGACATCGAGGCGTGCCTCGACGGCCAGCCGGTCGCGGCGACGGCGGCGATGGGTTCCGTCGGCTACGGCGGCTACCCCGACGACCAGCCCACGACGGCACTGCGCTCCGACCCGGGCGCCGGCGCCACGACCATGCTGCCGCCGATGAACCCGGACGACGGCGGCTTCGGCTACGACGACCGCCCGGACCGCCGCCGCCAGAAGAAGTCGAACACGTCGACGGTCCTGCTGGTCGTCGCCGGAGTGCTGGTGCTGGTCGGCGCGATCCTCATCGGCAAGTGGATGTTCAGCGGCGGCGGGGGCGTGGGCAACGGTAACGTGCCCGTGCCCAACTTCGTCGGCCTGTCCCAGTCCGATGCGAAGCAGCAGGCGGACAATGCCGAGCTGAAGCTGTCCTTCACGCAGAAGCCCTGCGAAGACCAGAAGAAGGGCAACGTCTGCAGCCAGGACCCGACCGCGAACACCGAGGTCAAGAAGAACAGCACGGTCAATCTGGTGGTGTCCACGGGCGCGCCCAAGGTGGCGGTCCCCAACGTGATCAACAAGGACATCGACGCGGCCACGCAGCAGCTCGAAAACAAGGGCTTCCAGGTCAAGACCAAGCAGACGGAGTCCACGCAGACCGCGGGCACGGTCCTCAGCCAGAACCCGGACCCCGGTACAGAGCTGGAGAAGGGCTCGACCGTGACTCTCGAGGTCGCCAAGGCCGCGGAGACGACGACCGTGCCGGACGTGACCGACCAGAACTGTGACGCCGCCAAGCAGCAGATGCAGGCGAGCGGCCTGACGGGCAACTGCACCGAGGTGGACACCACCGACCAGAACAAGGTCGGCAAGGTCATCCAGACCTCGCCGGCGGCGGGCAGCACGGTCAAGAAGGGCTCCACGGTCACGATCCAGATCGGCAAGCAGGCCCAGAACAGCCAGGTCACTGTCCCGAACGTCCAGGGCCAGAAGCTGAAGGACGCCAGGAACATGCTTCAGCAGGCCGGCCTCCAGGTCGGCAACATCAACGGCTCCAACGACGACAACGCCGTCGTCCTCGGCTCCAACCCGACCCAGGGCCAGCAGGTCGCCCAGGGCACCGCGGTGAACCTGTTCACCGCGGACCAGAGCAACGGCAACAACGGCGGCACGAACTTCTTCGGCGGAGTGACCGGCACGAGGAACTGACCCGCCCGGTACGACGACTGAGCCCCGGCCCCTGATAAGGGGTCCGGGGCTCAGTCGTACGAGGGCTCAGTCGTAACGACCGGAGAGGAGCGGCGCTCAGCGCAGCTCCGCCGGCGGAGTCCGCTTGCTGTCCACCTTCTGCACCCGTTCCAGTTCGCCCCACACGATGTAGCGGTACTCCGACGTGTACACCGGGGTGCACGTCGTCAGCGTGATGTAGTGGCCCGGCTTCTTCACGCCCGCCTGCTTGGGGACCGCGGAGAGGACCTTCACGTTGTACTTCGAGGTCTCCGGCAGGATCGCGAAGACCTTGTAGACGTACCAGTCGTCCTTGGTCTCGAAGACGATCGGGTCGCCTTTCTGTACCTTGTCGATGTTGTGGAACTTCGCGCCGTGTCCGTCGCGGTGGGCGGCGAGCGCGAAGTTGCCGGTCTTGCCCGTCATCGGCAGCGTCGCCTTGACGGGGTCCGTGTAGTAGCCGGCCACGCCGTCGTTGAGGACGTCCGTCGACGTGCCCTTCTCGACCAGCACATCGCCGTTCTTCATCGACGGCACGTGCAGGAAGCCGATGCCGTCCTTGGTGTCCAGCGGGCCCGGCCCGCTGTCCTTCTCGGCCGCCCAGTGGTCGCGCACCTTGTCGCCCTCCCGGTTGGCCTTGCGGTCCGCTATCACGTTCGTCCACCACAGGGAGTAGACGACGAACAGACCGAGCACCAGGCCCGCCGTGATGAGCAGTTCCCCGAAGACGCTGACGGCCAGCGCGATCCGGCCGCGCCCACGCCGCCGCGGATGGGACCGGGAGTCGGAGCCCGGCGACGGCGCGTCGGTCTGCTCGTCCTGGTCGGTCGTCACTCCCACTGCATCCGCCCCGTCTGTTCCACGTACCTGTGAGTCCGCGTGCCCTACGACAGTCCGTGTGCCCTACGAAATGAGCGCGTCCGGTTTGCCCTTGCTGCGCGGCCGTTCCTCGACCATCTTGCCCCAGACGATCAACCGGTACTTGCTGGTGAATTCCGGCGTACAGGTGGTCAGTGTGATGTAGCGGCCCGGCTTGGTGAAACCGGACCCCTTCGGAATGGCGTCGAGCACACCGGTGTTCGACGGCGAAGTCACCGGCAGGATCGACGTCATCTTGTAGACGTAGTAGTCGTTCTGCGTCTCCACCACGATCTCGTCGCCCGGCTTGAGACGGTTGATGTACCGGAACGGCTCGCCGTGCGTGTTCCGGTGGCCCGCGAGCCCGAAGTTGCCCGTCCTGGCGTCCGGCATCGCCGTCTTCAGGCTGCCCTCCCCGTAGTGGCCGACCATGCCCTTGTCGAGCACCTTCGACTTGCTGGTGCCCTCCGCGATCGGCGCGACCACGTCCAGCTTCGGGATGTGCAGGATGGCAAAGCCCTCCCCGGGCGCGAACTCCCCTGGTGCCCGCTTGCCGCTCGCCCAGTCCTGCTGCAGGTGCTGTGCGGCGCTGCCCGCCTCCTGGTGCGCCCGCACGTTGGACCACCACAGCTGGTACGTGACGAACAGCAGCATCACCACACCGGTGGTGATGAACAGCTCGCCCACCACACGGCTCACCAGGACCCCCGGACCGGGCTTCTGGGCCCGTGCGGCCCTTCGGGCCTCCAGACGGGACCTGGGCGCCTCAGCGGCCGTCTCAGCGGGCTTCAGGACCGTCTGCGGCCCGCCGCTGACGTGCCGCCCGTGCCTCCTGGCCGCCTTGCGGCGCGCGGCACGGCCACCGGACGCGGGCACGGACCCACCGGCGCGCTCGGCGGCCCGTCGCGCCTCCTCGACGTCCGGGGCACGCAGCGCGACGGTCTCGTTGTCCACCGGCACCGGCCGTCCGTAGGAGGGGGCTGCCGGGGGTTCGCCGTAGGACGAAGGAGGCGCTGCCGTCGCGTCGTACGCCTGCTGCTGTGGCACCTGCTGTCCGTACGACGGATCCCCGTAGGCCTGCTCCCCGTACCCCGCGGCGCCGTGCCACTCCTGCCCCTGCCACGCGCCGACGCCCTCGTACGGCTGCTGCCCGTACGAGGGTCCGGCTTCCGCGGCGCCCCCGTAGGCGGCGCCGGTCTCGCGCTCGGGGCGCAGTGCGGTCACGCCGTGGCCCTGCCCACCACCGGGGCGAGCCCCGCCGACCTCGCCACGGCCCCCTGGTCACCGCACACCGCCAGCCAGTTGGCCAGCATCCGGTGGCCGTGCTCGGTGAGCACCGACTCGGGGTGGAACTGCACTCCCTCCACCGGGAGTTCCCGGTGCCTGAGACCCATGATGATCCCGTCGTGCGTACGCGCCGTGACCTCCAGCTCGGACGGCACGGTCTCCGGCTCGGCGGCCAGGGAGTGGTAGCGGGTCGCGGTGAAGGGGGACGGCAGGCCTGCGAAGACACCCTTGCCCTCGTGCTCGACCAGCGAGGTCTTGCCGTGCAGCAGCTCCGGCGCGCGGTCGACGACACCGCCGTAGGCCACCTGCATCGACTGCATGCCCAGACAGACACCGAAGACGGGGACGCCGGTCGTGGCGCAGTGCCGCACCATCTCCACGCAGACACCCGCCTCCTCGGGAGTGCCGGGCCCGGGCGACAGCAGCACGCCGTCGAAGCCGTCCTGAGCGTGCGTGGTCGACACCTCGTCGTTGCGCAGCACCTCGCACTCGGCGCCCAGCTGGTACAGGTACTGCACCAGGTTGAAGACGAAGCTGTCGTAGTTGTCGACGACGAGAATGCGCGCACTCACTGGTTGTCCACCGTCACATCGTTGAAGGGCAGCAGCGGTTCGGCCCACGGGAAGACGTATTGGAAGAGGATGTAGACCACGGCCAGGATCAGCACGACGGAAATCAGCGCCTTCAGCCATGCGTTCCCCGGCAGATGCCGCCAGATCCAGCCGTACATGCCGTCCCTTCCGTCTCACCACGGCACCAGACTCACGCCGTACGCCACCAGACTAACGGCGCAGAGCCGCCGGTTTCCCTGCCTCCACAGGCTGAGTGGAATCAAGATGCGCCCAGACGATCAGCCGGTGACTGTGCCCCCACTCCGGATCGCACGTGGTCAGCGTCAGATAGCGTCCGGGACGCGTATACCCGGACTTACGTGGCACGGGGTCGATCACCTCAACGTCCGTAGGCACGGTTTTGTAAGGGCCTTTGTCGATCCGATACGTGAACCACGTGGTTCCGTCGGTGAGGACGACCGCGTCACCGGGCCGCAGCTTCGGGAAGTCCTTGAGGGGATCACCGTACGTGCGCCGGTGGCCGGCGACGGCGAAGTTGCCCTCCTGCCCGAGCTGGGCGGTGCCCGCGTAGTGGCCGAGCCCCTTCTTCAGGGTGCCCACGGCCGTGTTCTCGAGCACGGGCTTGTTCCACGTGAAACCGAGCCGCGGGAGGTACATGACGGCGAACGGCTTGCCGGGGAGGTAGGGCGCCGGTTTCCCGGGGCTCGCCGAGCTGCCGGGGGCGGCCGTCGGCTCGACCGTCCCCTTCGACCACTGCCGCTGCAGCTGGTCGATCTGGTCGTTCATCGCGCCGTCGGCCTTCATCCCGGTCCAGAACAGGACGTAGACCACGAAGAGCACGATGAGCGTGCCGACAGTGATGCACAGTTCGCTGACGGTCCTGACGACCAAGCGCACCGACACAGGTCCCCCAGCGGCAGCGGTTGCGGGGCTCTACCCCACAGGCTTCGCGTACTGCAGATCCACTGTGCCCGAGTAGCCGGGAAGAGTCACCGTCCCGTCCCCGGTGACTTTCCAGCCGAGGCCGTAGACGTTGACGTACACCATGTAGTTCTGGATCGCGGGCGAGGCCGCGAGCGCCTTCTGGAGTTTGTCCGGGTTCCCGATGGCGGTGATCTTGTACGGGGGCGAGTAGACGCGGCCCTGGAGGATCAGGGTGTTGCCGACGCAGCGCACGGCGCTGGTGGAGATCAGCCGCTGATCCATGACCTTGATGCCCTGAGCGCCGCCTTCCCACAGGGCGTTCACCACGGCCTGCAGGTCCTGCTGGTGGATGACCAGGTAGTCCGGCTGGGGCTCGGGGTAGCCGGGGAGCTTTGCGGTGGCGCCCGGCGGGGCGTCGTTGAGCGTGACCGTGACGGCCTTGCCGGTGAGCTTCTGGGTGCCGGCGTTCTTCTCCAGCGCCGTGAGCCGCCCTTCCTCGGCCTTGCTGGTGCCGCCGCCGGTGCGCTTGGCCAGGGCCTCCACGTCGTCGCGCAACGCGGCGTTGGACTCGTCGAGCCGGGCGTTCTTGTGGCTGCGGTCGTGAATGAGGTCGGAGAGCTTCAGCAGCGAGGAGTCGGTGCGGATGTTGGTGCCCTTGGCGGTGTTGAAGCTCGTCATGAAAAGGAGACCGGCGAGCGCGAAGACGCCCACGGTGAGCACGCGCACCGGCCTCAGCCGGCGCGTGCGCGCGGAGGCGGACCCTGTTTCCGGGGAACCGGAACCCTCCCGGGGGGAGTCGGCAGTATTGCTCAACGTACCCTTATCTCCTTCGGCGCCGCGGAAGCACTACGCTAACGGACGCCCGGGGGAGCGCTCAGTGTCCCCTTGTACGCTGCCCCGGAGCCCGCCCCAGTTCCCTGCGCGGCCACGCAGCGCATCGACAGGAGAGACCCTCGTGCCGAAGTCACGTATCCGCAAGAAGGCCGACTACACGCCGCCGCCGTCCAAGCAGGCCACGGCCATCAAGCTGACCAACCGTGGCTGGGTCGCACCGGTCATGCTCGCCATGTTCCTCGTCGGTCTCGCCTGGATCGTCGTCTTCTACGTGACCGACGGCTCGCTGCCGATCCACGCCCTGCGCAACTGGAACATCGTCGTGGGCTTCGGATTCATCGCGGCGGGATTCGGCGTCTCCACACAGTGGAAGTAGCGGCTCCCACCCGCTCGCGGTCGGCTCTGCCCAAGACCGTGCGCTGAGTTATCCACAACCTTGTCCACAGAGTCGCCGACCAGTGGAAAAAGAACGACGATCTGTGGATAACCCGTCCCTGCTTGACACCGGTATGACGGAATCACCGGCCTCCGCAAACCTGTTCGCCCCCTGTCCCACCTGGGAAAACTCCAGTCAGTGACAGGGGGCACGCACGTTCCCGGCTCCGTGCACAAGATCCGCCACCGACTGTGGACAACGTTGGGTACAACCTCGGGCTACGGCCTGTGCACATCGGCTGTTCAGGTGAGCTGGGCGGTCCTGATCACCGTCATGAGAACCACCGCGGCCAGCACCAGCGCGCACACCCCGTACTGCACGAGGGGCCGCCGCTCACGGGGGGCGTGGACCATCGCGTAGCCGACGACGACACCGCCGACGAGGCCGCCGATGTGGGCCTGCCAGGCGATGTTGCTCCACCCGAAGGTGAAGATCAGGTTGATCACCAGCAGCGCGATGACGGGCCGCATGTCGTAGTGGAGCCGACGCATGAGCACGGCTGTGGCGCCGAAGAGCCCGAAGATCGCGCCGGAGGCACCGAGCGAGGGCTGATTCGGGGCGGCGATCAGATAGGTGAGCGCACTGCCGGCAAGCCCCGAGGCGAAGTAGAGCGCAAGATAACGGGCGCGGCCCAGAGCCGCCTCCAGCGGGGCGCCGATCCACCACAGACTGAGCATGTTGAACAGGATGTGGACATAGCCGCCGTGCAGGAACATCGCGGTCAGCAGCCGGTACCACTGGCCCTCCGCGATGCCCTCGACCGAGCCGAAGAGCGGTACGTAGGCCTGGCCGAGGAGCTCGAACCGGTCGGTGAAGCGGTCACCGACCGACAGCTGCACCAGGAAGACGGCCAGATTGATCCCGATCAGCAGCTTGGTCAGCAGCCGGGGATCGGCGGTCACGGTGCCGCCCGCGAGCGTCCGCGGCCGGGAGGCGTCCGGGGCGTGGCCCGTGCCGGACCCGCTGCGGACGCAGTCCGGGCACTGGAAGCCGACCGAGGCGTTGACCATGCACTCCGGGCAGATGGGGCGCTCACAACGCGTACAGCGGATACCCGTCTCGCGGTCCGGGTGCCGGTAGCAGACCGGCAGCTCGCGGGCGCCGTGCGGTTCCTGGTTCGGCGGCCCCTGCGGCGGGCTGCCTGGCGCCTGGTCCATGGGGTCCCCTCACTCTCCGTACGACGGGCTGCCCCGCCCTTCCTTCTACGGACGGGCGGGGCGCTTTTGTTCCCTCGTGCGGTATGCCCTGTGGGGCTCAGCCCTGGCGGGTCTCGACGACGACCGACTCGATGACGACGTCGTTGACCGGACGGTCCGTGCGCGGGTTGGTCTGGGTGGTGGCGATGGAGTCCACGACCTTCTGGCTGGCCGCGTCGGTGACCTCGCCGAAGATGGTGTGCTTGCGGTTCAGCCAGGCCGTCGGCGAGACCGTGATGAAGAACTGCGAGCCGTTGGTACCCGGACCGGCGTTGGCCATGGCCAGCAGGTACGGCTTGTCGAAGGCGAGGTCCGGGTGGAACTCGTCCTCGAACTGGTACCCAGGGCCGCCGGTGCCGTTGCCCAGCGGGTCACCGCCCTGGATCATGAACCCGCTGATCACCCGGTGGAAGACCGTGCCGTCGTAGAGCTTCTTCGTGGACTTCTCACCCGTCGCGGGGTGGGTCCACTCACGCTCGCCCTTGGCGAGCTCGACGAAGTTACGGACCGTCTTGGGCGCGTGATTCGGCAGAAGCCGGATCTCGATGTCGCCGTGGTTGGTCTTCAGGGTGGCGTAAAGCTGCTCAGCCACGATCTGCCTTCCGTTGTCCTCTGTGACACCCCGATCCTCGCACGGTACGCGCCCGGCGTCGCCCGGCCACCACCCCTGGGCGAACATCGTCGGGTCGTTCCTCTGGTGAACCGGGGAAACGGGCAGGGTCCCGGGCGTGTCGGGACCCCGTCGCACGGCCCCGGCTCGCAGAAAAACCGGTCGAGTCGTGTCGTCGCGGGAGCGTGGCGCGACGATCCGTGGCATTGTCGTGGACAAGCTCCTGTTGCCCCGTATTCATCCGCTATTGCACGTGATCAGCACATACCCAATGATCATTCCGATCGTCGCCCACCCGGACGCGGACCGGGGCCGTCCACTATGGACCGCATGACCCGGATGCCCCTCCTCACATGCCCGGGAGTCCTTCGAGAGGCATGATCCGTAAAAGGCTGGAAAGTCGAATTACCGTACGCCACCGAGGAGGAGGAAGCCGTGACCCGCATTGACAGCGTGCGCGCCGCGACCGGTACGGCGAAGGACAGCGTGCTGCATGCCGCGGAAGTGGTGGCGCCCTACGCCGACACGGCCAAGGACAAGGCAGCGCACTACGCACACGAGGCGCGCGTCCGTCTCGCGCCCAAGATGTCGCAGGCCGCCGAACAGGCCCGCGTCCAGTACGACGTCCATCTCGCTCCGCGCCTGGAACAGGCCCGCACCCATGTGCCGCCCAGGGTTGACCAGGCCGCCCACGAGGCCGCCACCTACACCCGCAAGGCTGCCAAGGCTGCCCGGCAGGCGGCCGACTACTCCCGTCCCAGGATCGAGCATGCGGTTGCCGTGGCAGGTCCCGTACGGGAGGAGGCAGCGGCCCGTGGAGCGGCGGCGATGGCCGCGCTGCGCGGCCAGGTCTCGCCGCGGCAGATCGAGAAGCTGGTGCGCCGGCAGCAGCGGCGGGCCAAGGCCGGCCGTATCGCCAAGGGGCTGGCGGTGCTGGGCGCTCTGGCCGGCGGGGCCTTCGCCGCCTGGAAGTGGTGGGACAAGCAGGCGAACCCCGACTGGCTGGTGGAGCCGCCCGCCGCGACCGAGGTACCGCAGGACGACCGCCTGACGTCGGTGGACGGCAGCGGTCCGAGCGTGCTGGACCCCGAGGTGCAGGCGAAGCAGTCCGAGGACGACTCCTCGGAGAACGACGACCGCCGCTGAGACTGAGACCCGGAGACCGCCCGGTCCCGAGCTGGGTGCAACGATGCCGTGGGGCAGGAGACTTGAGGTTTCCTGCCCCACGGCGATGTTTCACGTGGAACGCCGTGGAAGGCACCCAACGCCAGGGAAGGCACCCAACGCCGCGGAACGCCGGTGGAGCGTTTACGCCTTCCCCTCGCGATGACGTTTGCAACGCACCATGTGTGCAAGTTCCGTGGAGACTTCCCTTACGGAGCGCATCTTTCTGCTTACGCACCTTAGCGACCCAGACTTACACAAGGGCTCTCATATCCCCCCACGTCACCCTTCGGCGGGACCGGCCATCCCAACGGGACCCTGCGCACCCCCGTCTCCTTGCAGTCGTTTGCGCAAAGAAACGCAATGGCTGCAAATCCCTCTGTGTGACACGGCTCACCGCATACAGAAAACCGGCCAGCCGCCGAGAGGGCGTCTGACCGGTCCGAAGTGTGGAGCCTAGGGGAGTCGAACCCCTGACATCTGCCATGCAAAGACAGCGCTCTACCAACTGAGCTAAGGCCCCGAAGAGACGCGTCCGGCCGATGAAACAACGATCGGCGGGCGCTGCGGACCAGCGTACCGGGTCACCCCCCGTATCTCCCAAAAAAGATGGGGGTCCCCGTGGGCGACCACTCTCCGTAAGATGCTCGTCGTGGTTCGCTACAGCGAACCACGGTATTTGGGGAAGCGATGGGGAGACGCAATGGACGCCGCACAGCAGGAAGCCACCGCAAGAGCGCGGGAGCTGCAGCGGAACTGGTACGGGGAGCCTTTGGGGGCGCTCTTCCGTAAGCTCATCGACGATCTCGGGCTCAACCAGGCTCGTCTCGCCGGCGTGCTGGGACTGTCCGCTCCGATGCTGTCACAGCTGATGAGCGGTCAGCGCGCCAAGATCGGCAATCCCGCGGTGGTCCAGCGGGTGCAGCTGCTTCAAGATCTGGCGGGGCAGGTCGCGGACGGCAGCGTGAGCGCCGCCGAGGCGACCGAGCGGATGGACGAGATCAAGAGGTCGCAGGGGGGCTCTGTGCTCAGCAACACCACACAGACGACCAGCAGTTCGGGTGCACCCACGGTCAAGCGGGTGGTCCGCGAGATCCAGTCGCTGCTGCGCTCGGTGGCGGCGGCGGGGGACATCATCGAGGCGGCGGACACCCTCGCCCCGACCCACCCGGAACTGGCAGAGTTCCTCCGGGTGTACGGCGCCGGCCGCACTTCCGACGCGGTCGCCCACTATCAGTCCCACCAGAACTGAGCCGACGCCTGGGCCGCCGGGGACTCTCGCGCCGGGGGGTGTGCGGGAGTTCTGACCACCGACCGGAAGGGGGAGCGACGCACGACCATGGGTGAGGTCTTCGCCGGACGGTACGAGTTGGTCGACCCCATTGGGCGCGGGGGAGCCGGTGCGGTCTGGCGCGCCTGGGACCACCGGCGGCGCCGCTATGTGGCCGCCAAGGTCCTGCAGCAGAGCGACGCCCATGCGCTGCTGCGCTTCGTGCGCGAACAGGCGCTGCGCATCGACCACCCTCATGTGCTCGCGCCCGCCAGCTGGGCCGCGGACGACGACAAGGTCCTGTTCACCATGGACCTGGTCGCCGGGGGCTCGCTGGTCCACCTCGTCGGGGACTACGGCCCGCTGCCCCCGGCCTTCGTGTGTACCCTGCTGGACCAGCTGCTGTCCGGGCTCGCCGCCGTCCACGCGGAAGGAGTGGTGCACCGGGACATCAAGCCCGCCAACGTGCTCCTGGAGGCCACCGGAACCGCCAGGCCCCGGCTGCGACTGTCCGACTTCGGTATCGCCATGCGCCTGGGCGAGCCGCGGCTGACGGAGACCGACTACGTGGTGGGCACGCCCGGTTATCTCGCCCCCGAGCAACTGCTGGGCGCGGAGCCGGACTTCACGGCCGACCTGTTCGCCGTCGGTCTGGTCGCGCTGTACCTGCTCGAAGGCGCCAAGCCGGACACCAGAGCACTGGTCGAGTATTTCGTGGCCAACGGCACACCAGGGTCGCCACGGGGTATTCCCGCACCCCTGTGGGAGGTCGTGGCGACGCTGCTGCAACCGGACCCGACCGCGCGTTTCCGGACCGCTACGGGGGCGCGCAAGGCCCTGGCCGCGGCCAGGGAGCTGCTGCCCGAACCGGGCCCCGACGACGAGCAGGTGGAGATCTTCGATCAACTCGGGCCGCTTCCAAGGGGGTTCGGATCGGATGGACCGCAGCGTACGCCGCCCGGGGTGACGCGCTCCGCGCCGTCCCTGCCAGGGGAGACGGATTCCGTGGCGGGCAGGGCGGAGGAGACCACGTCCGCCGGAGCGGGTGACACCGCGAAGCCGCCGTATGCCGGCGCTCCCGGGACGGGCAGCGGACCGGCGCGGCTCACGTCCGGCTCGATACCGCCGCGGCCTCCCACCGAGCCCCCTGCCGCCGGTATCGGCACGCCCACGACCGCATCTTCCGGCGACACATCCGCCCCCTCAACTTCCGGTGCCGGAACGCCTGCCCCTGCTGCCACGGGCACCGGCACACCACCCGCCCCCGCAGCCCCCGGCACCAATGCGTCCGCGATCACGCCCGGGCCCCCTCCTCCTGCCGTGCGGCCCGAAAACGCACCCCACGGCGTACCGCCCAAACCCGCGACCGATCCGACACCGCCCCAGCGGCCGCCCACGATGTCGGACACCGGGAGCTTCCATCTGCCGCCCCCGCTGCCACGAGCAGCGATCCACGCGGTGTCGCGCCCGCCCGAGCAGCCGCCCACGCCGCCCGCCGCGTCCGTGGTACCGGCCCCTGCCTCCACGGCTCCCGCCCACGCCGCGCACCACGAGCCCACGTATGTGCCCTCCGCCGGCTCGCCCGCGCCCCCGGCGCTCGAGGTACGGCAGCCCGCCTCCGTCTACGCCACCCGGTCTCCGTACGCTCCCACCCGGCCGCAGGAGATCGCGCGGCACGGCAGGAAACCGGCCGTCCGGCATCCGGGACCGCCGACGAAGGTCGCTGTCCCGGTCCTGCTGCTCGCGCTCGTCTGTTTCGCGGTGGGGTTCTGGGCCCTGACGCGGGTCTGAGCGGCGGTCACCCGGCCCACCGGCGCCGCGTCCGCCGCCGGGCGACCGTCGTCCACAGCCCGAGCCACAGGACCAGGACGCTGCCCGTGCCGATCCCGCCCACGGCGACCAGCTTCATCGTGCGGGCATCCTTCACCCCTCCGCTGTCTTCGGCCGCGTGGCCTTCCGATCCGCTGCCGCCTCCTCCCGGTGTGCCCACCCCAGCTCCGGTGGACCCGTCCTCCGCGCCGTCGCCCCGCGACGTCCCCGCCCCTGCCTCCTCGCGGTCCGCGGCCGTGACCTCGAACACGTCACGCGGTACCGATCTCCCCGCGTACGCCGGACCGGATGTCGGCGTTCCGCTGACCCGCACGCGCAGCGTCAGCCCGAACGGCCCCTCCCCGAACCTGTCCGCCACGGGCATGCCGAGGTGAACGGCGAGGTAGTACCAACCCGCGAACCGCATCGCGCTCGCGCGGTCGCTGACGGCATGGCGGTTGGCATATTCGACGGGCGCCAGCGGATCGAGCGCCGCCGAGGTCTGGGCGCCGCTGTAACCGGCGCCGACGTCATCGACGTGGGCACGCACGGGGTTGTACAGGGACACGGCCAGCGCGGTGCCGACGAAGCCGTCACCGCCGCTGGAGCTGCCCATCTCGACGGCGGCGGAGAGCTGCTGGCCCCAGGCGACAGGCACCCTGTAGAAGAGCGTCTGCCCCGGCCTGATCGCGTCCTGCCAGACACCCTGTGCCACGGCGCTCGCGGTGGCGAAGCCCGCCCCGCCCGCACGCCGCGTGGCGTCGCCCAGGACGGCCTCGGGGGTCGCGGAGTTCCAGGCTCCGGGCGGGCTCGTCGCACCGGCCTGCCGCAGGGCGGGTTCGGACACGAAGTCGAGCTCCAGGTCCCAGTCGCCGAGCGAGGGGGTCGGGGCGCGGCGCTCGACGACGAAGTAGTACGCCCCGGCCCCCTTGCACCCGTACGTCCCGGGCCCGGTCTCGCGCGAGGCCCAGGCGGCGATCGGATGCGGGCTCTGGGTGGGGCCGAAGTGCGCGGACCCGGTGGAACAGGTGGTGCCGTCGGCGTCCTGGACGGACACCTTGAGACCGTCGGAGGAGGAGACCTGGGTGCCCGCTCCGGGGACGGCCGTCGCGGAGACGTAGGCGTTGACCGCGGAGTCGAGTTCCAGGCGGTAGTAGCGCTTGCCGACGGCGGGCAGGGTGCTCCTGTACATGCGCCCGGGATCCAGACGTACGGCGCCCGTGGTGCCGGTGGCGCCCGCGACCGTCCTGGCGTCGCGGGCGAAGGCGTACGGGGTCCGCGTACCCTCCGCGAAGACCGGGGCGGCCTGCGCCGCAAGGGTCATGGTCAGCGTCAGCGCCGTCGCGCACAGGATCAGCGCGACGTGCGCCGGTGTCCGCCCGTGTCCGAGCGCCCCACGTTCCGCCCCCGTGCGCCACCCCATCACGCGCCCCCTCGCCGTACCTGCCGGACCGTCGCCCATCCTGCCCCGCACGCCACGGCACCATCCGGTCATTGCGTACGAGCGACCGAAACGCTGCCCTCAAGAGCGCCCGAATTCGCCATCGCAAGCATTTCCTTTGCCAAGGCGAACCACACTGGAGGGCGCCCGACAAGGCGACCGCCCCTTGTCTGCGATCTCACACGCCAAAGGCCCCGACACAACACAAAACCCCGACCGCACCGGCGGTCGGGGCCTGCTCCGAATCTGTTGTCCGTCGGACCTCACGAACCCGTGGGCACGGAGTCAGTCGCCTCCGTCCACAGATCCTGCTCGGCGCGATCCGCCTGGATCTGGCGGTACACGAGGAGCCCGCCGATGGCGGCCAGTGCGACCAGGAGAAGCTTCTTCACCGCGCGACCTCGTCTTTCCTTGACGTAGGGGACCTCTGGCGCCCGACTATACACACCGATCGATATCGATCGGTGACCTGAGTCGGCCCTCAACTCAGGCTCGGCGCACCGCAGTACGACCGCCCGGTGCCATCCCTGCCTCGGGTGAGCAGACGTCACAGAATGTGATGTTCACTACCCTTCCGCGCCTTTCCCCAATTTTCCGGACCTCTTGCGTCCATCCAGGTGGTGTTCATCCGAAGATCGACGCGCCACGGGCGTCGGTCCACCACTTCGCGACCTCCTTACACATCATGAGGAAAGTACGCAAATCGCCCGACCCGAAAGTGAGGGGACATGGCCCGGAACAAGGTCGTGAAGCTGTGGACCGCCGTCGTCACCGCCTTCCTGGCGCTGTTCACCGCGCTGGGGCTCATCACCACGAAGGCCGCCGCGGCGGTACCCCAGCCCCAGCAGGAGCGCAACAGCAGCGCACCAGTGACACTGCCGAAGCAGTCCCGCGCCGACGGGGTCCGCACCCGGTTCCTGCCCCCCACGATGAAGCAACGCATCAGAGCCGAGGCCCACGGCTCCTCCCCGGCCTGCCGCCACCGCCTGCCCGCCACCACCGTCCCGGCCGTCCCGCTCGCCCGCTCCGCCCTCCGGTCCCGCGCCGATCCCGTCACCCCGTCCGTCGAGCCCGCCTCGCAGCTCCAGCGCTGATCCGACTCTCTCTTCCGGCCGTACTGCCCCTCACGGGGACCGCCGACAACACCAAAGGCGAACTTGCGTGCAACGCCCCACAGCAAACGACCCGGCACCCGCTCCCAGGTGCCGGGCCGTTGCCGTCCGCCGGATGCGGCCTTTACAAGATGGTCCCGTCGCTTCGCAGACGTTTCGTCGTTCCCATCAGGTGACTCCTTCGTGGAGGCTCACACCTGATTCATGACATTCCCCAGACGTTTCGAGCCCCGGCATATAACGCCGACCGGGCCGGACACCGTGCGCTCTGCAGTTCGTCGCGTGACGCATATGGACGTGGTGTCGGCAACGGCGGTCAACCGCCCGGAGTCCTTGGCTGATCGTCTGCTGCGATTCGGCGTTGGTCGGCGCTGTCCGCACCTGTTGGTGTCAGCCGGTGGTGTCAGCCGTTCGACTCCCTCTTGCCAGATCTGCCCATCTTGCCGTACGGCCAGGACGTAGAAGAGTAGGCGTGTCGTCCGTTGGTCTGGCTGTGTAGCCTCTGGACATGCCGGATGTGGATCTTCAAGCTCTCTATACCGAGTTCGAGTCCCGGGCGTTTACGGGGACTTGGATCGAATGGGTACACGGTGATCTGACCGTTTACAGCAACGGGGGCGGCCATGCGATCGTGCTCGCTGAGTCCGATGAGTTCTGGGATGACGATGATGGTTCAGCCGCCGCGGCGGCCGGAGAGCACCTGGCATCGGCGTACCGAAACTACGAGATCGCCGCCACAGTCGCCTGGGGTGACCCTCGCCTGGTCGACATCACGCAGCGGCTCGCAGGGGGTGAGACGTCGCCTTTCACCGAGCTGCTGCTGGAGCAGGGAGCGATCAGCGGCAACTTCTGGGATCGTGGCGAACGAGCGCTCGGCCTGGCCATCTGCCAGATGGACAAGGAAATGGCGATTCAAGTTATCGCCTTCGTGGTACCAACCGGCGAACTGCAGAAGTAGCTGCGGCCCCAGTTCGGAAGATCGCGTATGCGGATCGGGGCTGAGCTGATGAGACGCTGACCTGCGCGTTCCTGGAACGCTTCGCCGACGTTCCCCTTGCTCCCCGCCACTCGCCGTCCGATCGGGCACGCAGAGTGCACGGCCTGGTGACTTACCGCGAGGGCTGCGCCGCTCAAAGTCATAGGCGGATGACGACCAAAGCTATGTCGTCGCTGGCGCCGTTGGTGACCCCGAGGCGGGCCAGCAGTGTGTCGGCCAGCTGGTCAGGGGCAAGGGTGGTGTCCTGAGCCAGGGCTTTGGTCAGGTGGGCCAGGCCGGTGTAGATGTCCTCGTCGCGGCGCTCGATGAGCCCGTCGGTGTAGAGCACGAGCGTGTCCCCCTGGGCGTAGGACACGCCGGCCTGGGGGCGGGGGACATGATGCAGGCGGGCGCCGAGCGGCGGATCGGTGGCTTGGTCCAGCAGCTCGCAAGTCCCGTCGCGGTGGAGCAGGACGGGCGGTGGGTGCCCGGCGTTGCTGTAGATGATCAGTCTGGTACGGGGGTCGATGAGTACCTTTACCGCAGTTGCGGCCGTCGCGCCTTCCATGGAGCGGGCGTACAGGCCGAGGATTTCCAGGGCCTGAGCGGGGCTGGGGAGGGCCCGGATGGCTGCGCTCAGGGCGCTGCGGAGCATGCCCATGACGGCCGCGGCGTGTAGGCCGTGGCCGACGACGTCTCCGACGGCCGCCGAGTAGCGGTCGGGTGGCAGGTCGACGATGTCGTACCAGTCGCCGCACACGTTGAGTGATGCGGTCGCGGGCAGGTACCGCACGGCGATGTTGTCGTGTCGGAGCAGGTCGGCGTCGTCGAGCATGGCTTCCTGCAAGGTGACGGCGACCTGGCGTTCGCGGGCGTGGGCCTGGCGCAGTTCCTGGTTCAACCGGTACAGCTCGCGCGCCCTCACGTAGAGCTCGGCTGCCATGGCGTTGTCGTGCTCGGTGAGCGGACGTGCCCTGCATGAGTGGACGAAGGTGGTGACGTCGTCGGCCTGTTGGACGATCCACTTCACGTTGCCGTCCGGCCCGAGAATCGGTGTGTGGACCTCGGACCACCACCGCTCCTCGAACCTGCCCGGCTGGTCGGGGGCGGGTATGTCGTACCGCTGTAGCGGCAGGGTGTCCTGCTCCCCGGTGTCCAGGACCTCCCGCAATGACGCCTTTAGGTGTTCTGCGTCGCCCTCGGGGGCGCTGGGGTTTTCCGGTAGGGCGTCGAAGAAGTACTTCCCGATGAGCTCTTCCCTGGTTCGCCCGGTGATCTGCAGGTATGCCGGGTTGACGCAGCAGATCACCAGATCCTTGTCCAGCACCAGATACGGGCTCGGTGCGGCGTCACAGAAGGCCGTGAAATCGATATCCACTGACATACGCGCTCCCCAGGGTCCGCGAGCGCGACTACCTGAAATGTCAGTCTACGGGCGATCCAGGGTCCGGGCTCGCCGACCCCAATCGGCGCCTGAGTTGCGCGGCTGGAATCTGGAAGATCGCCGGTGATCACTGGTCACAGGAGCCTGATCATGATCTGATCTTTTCGTCGGCGCATGGCGGAATGATCGACCCAGTCGGCTTTTCGCGGACCTTCGATCGACTCGTGAAGAGGGCCGGCGTGCGACGCATCACGGTCCGGCTCGCCCGGCACACCTGCGGGACCCTGCTCGCCTTCTTGAAGGTGCATCCCAAGGTGGCTCAGGCGATCCTCCGGCACAGCCAGATCAGCATGACCATGGACGTGTACACACACACGTGGTCGGTGAGGATGAACGAGAGGCTGTCGCACTGCTCGCCGAGCTTCTAGAGAAGATCCGCTCATCGGCTGACTGTTGCTGTTGGTGTCAACCGTTGGTGTCAAAAGACCCCCAGCCTGTACGGACTGGGGGTCTTTTCGCTGGTGGGGCTAACAGGATTTGAACCTGTGGCCTCATCCTTATCAGGGATGCGCTCTAACCAACTGAGCTATAGCCCCGCCGCGCTCTGCGGTGTATGTCCCGCCGCGCCGACCCCTGAAGATTAGCGCACGAGGTGGGAAGTCCCAAAATCGATACCGGGGGACCCTCCGCCCTGCCCGTGAGGGCAGCCGTGGCTGCTTGTCCGCCGGCCTGGCCGTCCCTGCCCCGACCCCTCCACGACCCCCACCCGGACGCAAGAGAGCACATCTCCGTCGGGGATGCGCTCACCCTCGGGCCGGACGTCGGCAAGCACGCTCGAGACGCGCCCAAGAGGCTCGGGAGACGCCGCAGGCGCCGCAGACGCTCGGGAACGGCGCCTACTCGTCCTCCGCCAGCGTCAGCTCGACGCCGCCCACGAAGCCCGCGGAGATGTTGTAGATGAACGCTCCGAGTGTCGCGAGAGCGGTCGCCAGGACGACGTCGATGACCGCGATGATCGTCGTGAAGATCAGGACGTGCGGCAGGGACAGGAACGCCTGGAGGTCGAAGCCGTTCGACTCGTTCGAGCCGGTCGCCTCGGAGATCGTGCTGCCGACCGTCGAGAAGACGCCCATCGCGTCCATGACCATCCACAGCACCGCCGACGCCACGATCGTGCAGATGCCGAGCGCGATGGAGAGCAGGAAGCTGACCTTCATCACCGACCACGGGTCGGCCTTGGCCACCCTGAGGCGCGCCTTGCGGGTGCGCGGAGTGGTGCGCGCACCGGTCCGGGGACGGCGCACGGCGCCCGTGGGCGACTGGGTCTGGTAGGCCTGTGGCGGGTGGTGGGGCGCCGCGGGCTGCTGGGTCCGGCGCTCCCCCGGGAGGGGGGAAGCGGGCGGCGCGCCGGCCGCCGGGGCCGCGGGCGCAGGGGCCGGCTGCGCCGCCGGCGCGGGCTGCGCGGTGGCGGGAGCGGCCGGGCCCGCTCCAGCCGTGTGCTGCTGGGTCTGCGGGCCTCGGGTGTCCGTCACTGTTCCCCCCTGGGATCCATGAGACTCATGGGAGTCGGGCGAGTGCGAGTCGGTGGCGGATGACGTGATCGCTTTGAGGTTGGTCGTGTGCGAGTCCGTCACCCGCGTGGCCAAGCCACGGCCGCCGCCGTCCGTTTCCGTACCGGTCGATCCGGCGCCCGTGGCTCCGCTCACGCTGACTCACTCCTCGTGCTACTCGGCCGAGGGCGCCTCACCCTCGTCCGTGCCGGTGGTCACGGCATCCTCGGCGGTCTCGTCCACGGCCTCGTCGCCGTCGACTTCCTCCGCCTCGCGCCCCGCCTCGGCGTTACGAGCGATGCCGACCACGGCATCGCGCTTGCCCAGGTTGATCAGTTGGACGCCCATGGTGTCACGGCCCGTCTCCCTGACCTCGTTGACTCGCGTACGAATCACACCGCCGGACAGCGTGATGGCGAGGATCTCGTCCCCTTCCTCGACCACCAGCGCGCCGACGAGCGAGCCGCGGTCCTCGACGATCTTGGCGGCCTTGATGCCGAGGCCACCGCGACCCTGGACGCGGTACTCGTCGACGGCGGTCCGCTTCGCGTACCCACCGTCTGTGGCAGTGAACACGAACGTACCGGGTCGAACAACATTCATCGAGAGCAGCTCGTCTCCCTCACGGAAACTCATGCCCTTGACGCCCGAGGTGGCGCGGCCCATCGGGCGCAGGGACTCGTCGGTCGCCGTGAACCGGATCGACTGCGCCTTCTTGCTGATCAGAAGCAGATCGTCCTCGGGCGAAACGAGCTCGGCCCCGATCAGTTCGTCGTCGGAACCGTCCGCCGTCTCCCGGAGGTTGATCGCGATGACACCGCCGGAGCGCGGCGAATCGTAATCCTTCAGAGGCGTCTTCTTGACCAGACCGCCCTTGGTGGCGAGCACCAGGTACGGCGCGGCCTCGTAGTCGCGGATCGCGAGGATCTCGGCGATCGTCTCGTCCGGCTGGAACGCAAGCAGGTTCGCGACGTGCTGGCCGCGGGCGTCCCGCCCCGCGTCGGGCAGCTCGTACGCCTTGGCGCGGTAGACGCGGCCCTTGTTGGTGAAGAACAGCAGCCAGTGGTGCGTCGTGGACACGAAGAAGTGGTCGACGATGTCGTCTTCCTTGAGCTTCGTGCCGCGCACTCCCTTGCCGCCGCGCTTCTGGGCGCGGTAGTCGTCGGTCTTCGTGCGCTTGACGTAGCCGCCCCGGCTGACCGTGACGACGATGTCCTCCTCGGCGATCAGGTCCTCGATGGACATGTCGCCGTCGAAGGGCACCAGCTGGGTGCGGCGGTCGTCGCCGAACTTCTCGACGATCGCGGCGAGTTCCTCGCTGATGATGCCGCGTTGGCGGACCGGCGAGGCCAGGATCGCGTTGTACTCGGTGATCTTCGCCTGGAGCTCGTCGTGCTCCTGGACGATCTTCTGGCGCTCCAGAGCGGCGAGCCGGCGCAACTGCATCTCGAGGATGGCGTTCGCCTGGATCTCGTCGATCTCCAGCAGGCCCATCAGGCCCTCGCGCGCGACCTCGACGGTCGCGCTGCGCCGGATCAGGGCGATGACCTCGTCGATGGCATCCAGAGCCTTCAGCAGGCCGCGCAGAATGTGCGCACGCTCCTCGGCCTTGCGCAGCCGGAAGCGCGTACGCCGGACGACGACCTCGATCTGGTGCGTCACCCAGTGACGGATGAACGCGTCCAGGGACAGGGTGCGCGGCACGCCGTCGACAAGCGCCAGCATGTTGGCGCCGAAGTTCGTCTGCAGGTCGGTGTGCTTGTAGAGGTTGTTCAGAACGACCTTCGCCACCGCGTCGCGCTTGAGCACGATCACCAGACGCTGGCCCGTACGGGACGACGTCTCGTCGCGGACGTCCGCGATGCCGCCGATCTTGCCGTCCTTCACCAGGTCGGCGATCTTCTGCGCGAGGTTGTCCGGGTTGACCTGGTACGGCAGTTCGGTGACCACCAGGCACTGGCGGTTCTGGATCTCCTCGACCTCGACGACCGCGCGCATGGTGATCGAGCCGCGGCCGGTCCGATAGGCCTCCTCGATGCCCTTGCGGCCGACCACGAGGGCGCCCGTCGGGAAGTCGGGGCCCTTGATCCGCTCGATGAGGGCGTCCAGCAGCTCCTCGTGCGAGGCCTCCGGGTTCTCCAGGTACCACTGGGCACCGGCCGCGACCTCACGGAGGTTGTGCGGCGGGATGTTGGTCGCCATACCGACCGCGATACCCGCGGAGCCGTTGATCAGCAGGTTCGGGAAGCGGGCCGGAAGGACCGTCGGCTCCTGCGAGCGGCCGTCGTAGTTGTCCGTGAAGTCGACGGTCTCCTCGTCGATGTCGCGGACCATCTCCATGGACAGCGGCGCCATCTTGCACTCGGTGTAGCGCATGGCGGCCGCGGGGTCGTTGCCCGGGGAGCCGAAGTTGCCGTTGGAATCCACCAGCGGCATCCGCATCGACCACGGCTGTGCGAGGCGGACCAGCGCGTCGTAGATCGAGGAGTCGCCGTGCGGGTGGTAGTTGCCCATGACGTCGCCGACGACGCGGGCACACTTGTAGAAGCCGCGTTCGGGGCGGTAGCCGCCGTCGTACATCGCGTAGAGGACGCGGCGGTGCACGGGCTTCAGACCGTCCCGCACGTCGGGCAGCGCACGCGACACGATCACGGACATCGCGTAGTCGAGGTACGAGCGCTGCATCTCCGTCTCGAGCCCGACGGGCTCGACGCGCATGGTGGTCTCGCCGCCCTCTTCAGGGGTAACGGGAGTGTTCTCGTCGGCCATTGCTGGTGAAGATCCTTCCTGGTGCGGTCAGCTGAGACCGACTCAGATGTCGAGGAAGCGGACGTCCTTGGCGTTGCGCTGGATGAACGCGCGGCGCGCCTCGACGTCCTCGCCCATGAGGACCGAGAACAGGTCGTCGGCCTGGGCGGCGTCGTCGAGGGTGACCTGGCCGAGGACACGGTGGTCCACGTCCATGGTGGTGATGCGCAGCTCCTCTGCGTTCATCTCGCCGAGACCCTTGAAGCGCTGCACGGAGTCGTCCCTGATCCGCTTGCCGTTGCGGCGGCCCAGCTCGATCAGCGCATCGCGCTCGCGGTCCGAGTACGCGTACTCGAAGTCGTCCCTACCCCACTTGATCTTGTAGAGCGGCGGACGGGACAGGAACACATGTCCTGCCTCGACCAGCGGCCGCATGAAGCGGAACAGGAAGGTCAGCAGCAGGGTGTTGATGTGCTGTCCGTCGACGTCGGCGTCCGCCATCAGGATGATCTTGTGATAGCGGAGCTTCGAGATGTCGAAGTCCTCGTGCACACCGGTGCCGAACGCCGAGATCAGCGCCTGGATCTCCTGGTTCTGCAGGATCTTGTCGATCCGCGCCTTCTCGACGTTGAGGATCTTGCCCCGGATCGGGAGGATCGCCTGGTACTGCGGGTTGCGGCCGGACTTGGCCGAGCCGCCGGCGGAGTCACCCTCGACGATGAAGATCTCGCACTTGGTGGGGTCGTTCGACTGGCAGTCGGAGAGCTTGCCCGGCAGGGACGCCGACTCCAGCAGGCCCTTGCGACGGGTCAGGTCCCGGGCCTTGCGGGCCGCCACGCGCGCGGTGGCCGCCTGGATGCCCTTGCGGATGATGTCCGCGGCCTCGTTCGGGTTGCGGTCCAGCCAGTCGTTGAGGTGCTCGTAGACCGCCTTCTGCACGAAGGTCTTCGCCTCCGTGTTGCCCAGCTTGGTCTTGGTCTGGCCCTCGAACTGCGGCTCGCTCAGCTTGACCGAGATGATCGCGGTCAGGCCCTCGCGGATGTCGTCGCCCGTGAGGTTGTCGTCCTTGTCGCGCAGCAGCTTCTTGTCGCGCGCGTACTTGTTGATCAGGGAGGTCAGCGCGGCCCGGAAGCCCTCTTCGTGGGTACCGCCCTCGTGGGTGTGGATGATGTTGGCGAAGGAGTACACGCCCTCGCTGTAGCCGCTGTTCCACTGCATCGCGACCTCGAGGGACAGGCTCTTGTCCTTGTCCTCGGCCTCGAGGTCGATGACGGTGGGGTGCACCACGTCTCCCTTGCGGGAGTTGAGGTACTTCACGAAGTCGACGATGCCGCCCTCGTAGTGGTACGTGACGGCCTTTACCTCGTCCTTCTCGTCGGCGCCCGCCTCGTCCGCCCCGGCGGTGGCCTTCGCCGATTCGCGCTCATCAGTGAGTTTGATCGTCAAACCCTTGTTGAGGAACGCCATCTCCTGGAAGCGCCGCGAGAGCGTCTCGAAGGAGTACTCGGTGGTCTCGAAGATGTCCGGGTCGGCCCAGAAGGTGACCGAGGTGCCGGTCTCCTCGATCGCCTCGTGCTTGGCGAGCGGGGCCGTCGGGACGCCCATCTTGTAGTCCTGCGTCCAGCGGTGACCGTCGGTCCTGACCTCGACGGAGACCTTGCTCGACAGGGCGTTGACGACCGAGACGCCGACGCCGTGCAGACCGCCGGAGACCGCGTAGCCGCCACCGCCGAACTTGCCGCCCGCGTGCAGGACCGTCAGTACGACCTCGACGGCCGGCTTGCCCTCGGAGGGCACGATGCCCACCGGGATGCCGCGGCCGTTGTCGACGACGCGCACGCCGCCGTCGGCCAGGATCGTCACGTCAATGGTGTCCGCGTGCCCGGCCAGCGCCTCGTCGACGGAGTTGTCGACCACCTCGTACACGAGGTGGTGCAGGCCGCGCTCACCGGTGGAACCGATGTACATACCGGGGCGCTTGCGGACCGCGTCCAAGCCCTCGAGGACGGTGATGGCGCTGGCGTCGTACGAGGCCGTGACCTCACCGTTCGAGGATGCTGGCCTGTTCGCGTCGGCGTCGATGGACGGAATGTTCTCGTTGGGGTTGCCGGAATCGGCCACGAAGCGCCCTTTCTGGCACAGCACGAGCCAGGCTCGTCGGCGGGTTGCCGGAGCGGCTGCGGCATGTTGCGTTGGTAAGCCTTGATCAGCGTTGCTCAGCTTGTCCCGACGGTCCCCACGTATGGGGGCGGGATTGTCTTCCAGTCTACCGGTAGCGCCGACAGTGATGGGGGTTTGCCGGTACCTGAGTCCGCATGTGCCGCCCTGAACCGGTCTCGTCCGACTCCCCATATGCGGAACGGGGCTCCAAGAGGCTCTAAGAGGCACTCAGCGCTTCCGGCTGTCAACCCTTGGCTACTTGGGAGTCAGGTCGGCGTTCGCAACCGCGTGCGGGTACGGCGAAGCGGCCGCCGGAAGCTGCCCCGAGCGGCTTGGAGTGATGTCGGTCACCCGTAGGTGTCGCCGGGCCCCGTGCTGCCGGGAGCGCGCAGGGGACCGAAGCGGCGGGCGGGGCCGCCGGGACCATGCACCTTGATCAACCGGACCGTGCCGTGGCCGAGGTCCTCGTTGAGGCGCGCGACCAGTTGCGGGGCCAGCAGCCGCAGCTGGGTCGCCCACGCCGTGGAGTCACAGGTCACCGTCAGGACGCGTTCGTCCTCGTCGTACCTCTGCGGCACGCAGTGCTTGGCGAGGTCCTCGCCGACGATCTGCGGCCAGCGGCCCATCACACCGCCCACCGCGGCAGGCGTCTCCCAGCCGCGCTCGGTGATCAGCCGGTTGATGGCGGCGCCCAGTGCCATGGGGTCGCGGCCGTCGGCGCGGGCGCCGGAGCGCAGGCCGCCGCGCCGTGCCTGCTTCCTCTGCTGCGCCGCGTCCCCACGCGCGCGTGCCTGTTCCTTCGCGGCCCTGAGCGCCACGCGCGCGAGGTCCACGCCCGAGAGCTCAGGGGTCTTCTTCGGTGCGGGCTCGTCGGTGCTCATGCGCGCTCCACGGTGCCGTCGGACACGGTGTAGCGCGTCCCCGTCAGAACATGCGGTACGTCGTCGTCGACCGCGGCGGTCACCAGGACCTGCTCGCCCGGCGCCACCAACTCGGCCAGGCGCTCGCGACGGCGGGTGTCCAGTTCGGCGAAGACGTCGTCGAGGACGAGCACCGGCTCATTGCCCTCCGCACGGAGGAGGTCGTACGACGCCAGGCGCAGCGCCAGCGCGTAGGACCAGGACTCGCCGTGGGAGGCGTATCCCTTGGCGGGCAACTGACCCAGTTTGAGCAGGAGATCGTCCCGGTGGGGTCCCACCAGGGTGACGCCGCGCTCGATCTCCTGCCTGCGGACTTCGGTGAGCCCGGCCATCAGCTGCTCGTAGAGGGCTTCGCGCGTGTGGGCCTCACCAGGCGCGGACGGCTTGTACTCCAGGGCGACCGGTCCACCGCCGGGTGCCAGCTGCTCGTACGCCTTGTCGGTGAGCGGCTGGATCGCGGCTATCAGGTCGAGGCGCTGGGCGAGCAGCTCGGCCCCGGCGCGTGCGAGGTGCTGGTCCCAGACGTCGAGCGTGGACAGATCCATCGTGCGGCCCCCGTGGCGGCGGGCCAGCGCGGCAGTCTTGAGGAGGGTGTTGCGCTGCTTGAGAACCCGGTCGTAGTCGGAGCGGACGCCTGCCATGCGCGGGGAGCGGGCGGTGATCAGCTCGTCGAGGAAGCGGCGCCGCTCGCCGGGGTCGCCCTTGACCAGCGCGAGGTCCTCTGGCGCGAACAGCACGGTGCGTACGAGGCCGAGCACGTCACGCGGCCTGACCTGCGAGGATCTGTTGATACGGGCACGGTTGGCCTTGCCTGGGTTCAGCTCGAGTTCGATCAGCTGCCGGCGGTCGCCCTGCCTGATCTGCGCCCGGATGATCGCCCGCTCGGCGCCCACGCGGACCAGGGGCGCGTCGGAGGAGACGCGGTGGCTGCCGAGGGTGGCCAGATAGCCGATGGCCTCGACGAGGTTCGTCTTGCCCTGTCCGTTGGGCCCGACGAAGGCGGTGACGCCCGGGTCGAGCGGGACTTCGACCCGGGCGTACGAGCGGAAGTCGGCCAGCGACAGATGCGTGACGTGCATGGTCGTTCGCCGACCTCCCCAGGGTTGTGGACCGCCGGGCGGCCCTGTGGATTACTTCTTCTCGACCGCGTGGCCGCCGAACTGGTTGCGCAGCGCCGCGATCATCTTCATCTGCGGCGAGTCGTCCTGCCGGGACGCGAACCGCGCGAAGAGCGACGCGGTGATCGCGGGCAGCGGCACCGCGTTGTCGATGGCGGCCTCGACGGTCCAGCGGCCCTCGCCGGAGTCCTCGGCGTAGCCGCGCAGCTTGTCCAGGTGCTCGTCCTCGTCGAGGGCGTTGACCGCGAGGTCCAGCAGCCAGGAGCGGATGACGGTGCCCTCCTGCCAGGAGCGGAAGACCTCGCGGACGTTCTCCACGGAGTCGACCTTCTCCAGCAGTTCCCAACCCTCGGCGTAGGCCTGCATCATCGCGTACTCGATGCCGTTGTGGACCATCTTCGCGAAATGGCCCGCGCCGACCTTGCCCGCGTACACGGAGCCGAAGTCGCCCTCGGGCCTGAGGGCGTCGAATATCGGCTGCACCTTGGCGACGTTCTCGGCGTCGCCGCCGTACATCAGCGCGTAGCCGTTCTCGAGGCCCCAGACGCCGCCGGAGACACCGCAGTCCACGAAGCCTATGCCCTTGACCGCGAGCTCCTCGGCGTGCTTCTCGTCGTCCGTCCAGCGGGAGTTGCCGCCGTCCACGACGACGTCACCGGGCTCCAGGAGCTCGGCGAGCTCGTCGATCGTGGACTGGGTCGGGGCGCCGGCCGGGACCATCACCCACACCACGCGCGGGCCCCCGAGCTTGCCCACAAGCTCTTCGAGGCTGTGGACATCGGCGAGGTCCGGGTTGCGGTCGTATCCGATGACGGTGTGGCCTGCGCGGCCGATCCGCTCGCGCATGTTGCCGCCCATCTTGCCGAGGCCGACGAGACCGAGCTCCATCAGTTGTTCCTTAGGTTGCGATGTGGCATGAGGGGCACTTTCGTACCTGCGTCCGAGCCTAAACCCGGCCCCTCATGCACACCTGTGGGCATACACGCTCATACGTATGCCCCGACCTGCGGTTTCGTCCGGCGGTCCGTGATCCACCGGGTCGCCGGACGCTGTGGACAGCGATCGGTGCTCAGCCGCTGAGTCGCACCGGCATGATCAGGTACTTGTACGCCTCGTCCGCCTCGGCGTCCACGGCAGGCTTGCCGCCCAGCAGCGCGGGCTTGGTGGACGTCGTGAAGGACAGCTGGGCCACCGGGGAGTCGATCGCGCTCAGGCCGTCCAGCAGGAAGGTCGGGTTGAAGGCGATCGAGATGTCGTCACCCTCCAGGTGGGCGTCGACCCTTTCCACAGCCTGTGCGTCGTCGCTGGAGCCGGCCTCAAGGATCAGCACACCCTGCTCGAAGCTGAGCCGAACCGGGGTGTTGCGCTCGGCGACCAGGGCGACGCGCTTGACGGCCTCCACGAAGGGGGCGGTCTCGATGGTGGCGAGCGAGTTGAACTCCGTCGGGAACAGCGTGCGGTACTTCGGGAGGTCGCCTTCGAGAAGGCGGGTCGTGGTGCGGCGGCCGGCGCCCTCGAAGCCGATCAAGCCCTCGCCCGCGCCCGAGCCGGACAGCGCCAGGGTCACGCTGTCACCGCTGGTCAGCGCCTTGGCGGTGTCCAGGAGGGTCTTGGCGGGCACCAGGGCGACCGCGGACGCGTCAGGGTTCTCCGGCTTCCACAGGAACTCGCGGACCGCGAAGCGGTAGCGGTCGGTAGAGGCCAGCGTGACCGTGTCGCCCTCGATCTCGATGCGCACACCGGTGAGGACGGGCAGCGTGTCGTCGCGGCCCGCGGCGATGGCGACCTGCTGCACGGCGGACGCGAAGACCTCGCCCGGGACCGTGCCCGTCGCGTTCGGCATCTGGGGCAGTGCCGGGTACTCCTCCACAGGGAGGGTGTGGAGGGTGAACCGCGAGGAGCCGCAGACCACCGTCGCTCGTACACCGTCTGTGGAAATCTCCACCGGCCGGTTGGGGAGAGCCCGGGAGATATCGGCGAGAAGACGACCGGAGACGAGGACCGTGCCCTCCTCCTCGACCTCAGCCTCCACGGACACCCGCGCCGAGACCTCGTAGTCGAAGCTGGAGAGACTCAGATGGCCGTCCTCCGCCTTCAGCAGCAGGCCGGCGAGGACCGGCGCCGGCGGACGGGCCGGGAGGCTGCGCGCCGCCCAGGCCACTGCCTCCGCGAGTACGTCGCGTTCCACCCGGATCTTCACCGTAAGCCGCCTCCTGCTGTTGCCGGCGTTCTCGCCCTGCTTCGCCTTCGTCGTCTGACTCGGTGTCGTGGGTCCCTGTGAGGGGAAGGACACCGGGGAACAGTCTGACGCACGGCGCTGACAGTAGGCGCCTCTCGGGGTCAAGTCGTGACGAGGGGCAGTCGGGAGCCGGAGAACGAGTTGTGCACAGACCCCGCTTCGAAGCGAATTCCCTGGTCTCTCTAGTTGGGAGTAGTAGTAGGGCCTGTGGATACCGTGGATAACCGCGTTGTCCCAGGTCAGCGGCGAGATTTTGTCCACGGGCCCTGTGGGCACGAGCAGTGGACAACCACGTGTCTCTGTGGAGAACGGAAAGTTCTGCACACGCCGTGCACAGCCTCGGGGGACTTCTCCCCAGTACCGTCCCCAGCTTTGCCCACCTTTCCCACAGCCCAACCCAGCACCTTGGTGTGACGCCTTTCACTCGGGCCGGTGAGTGACCGCGTCGCGTTGCCGAACGGTGGACAGGGATGTGGAGAAGCGCCGGATTGCTGGGGACAAACGGCCACAGCCTGTGGGCCGTCGGTGGACAACTCCGTGCACACCCTGTGGATCTTCGTGTCGTCCACAGTCTGTGGAGATCGTTCGTCCACCAATCCACAAGTGGCTGAGCTGGCCTGATCGTTGCTCAACAGGATCACCTGTGGACGCCGTCTGGACAACTCCACAGTCCCCAGGATGTGGACGGAAGAAAGTCGCCGGATCTGTGGAGAGTGGCCGTAACGCGGCAGGTATTCGAACAGCGGGTCTCCGAGGTGCGGCCCGGAGCCGGCTGACGGCGCCTCCTCGGAGGACGGAGGAACGATCGGGCGGCTGCTCCGCGAGCGGTCGTGGACGGTCGGTTCACCATCCGCGAGCGGTCGGGGAACGGGAACGGCTGCGGACCTCCTCGCGGGCCGGCCGCGCGGGCCGCCGGGGAACGGCTGCGGACGCCCTCGCTGGACGGCCGGGGGAAGGCTCAGGGCGCTCCTCAGCGAGCGGTCCGGGGAGTCCGGAAGGCGGCCGCCACGCGCGTATGAGAACAGCGCAAGGCGCCCTCGGGAAAGCTCCCGGGGCGCCCTCGGTGCCGTGTGCGGGCTGCTGTCAGCCGTTCTTGATGCGGTTGGTCAGCTCGGTCACCTGGTTGTAGATGGAACGCCGCTCGGCCATCAGCGCGCGGATCTTGCGGTCGGCGTGCATCACCGTCGTGTGGTCCCGGCCGCCGAACTGCGCGCCGATCTTCGGCAGCGACAGATCCGTCAGCTCACGGCACAGATACATCGCGATCTGGCGGGCGGTCACCAGGGCGCGACCACGCGAGGTGCCGCACAGGTCCTCCACCGTCAGCCCGAAGTAGTCCGCGGTGGACGCCATGATGGCGGTCGCGGTGATCTCGGGAGCCGAGTCCTCGCCGCCGGGGATCAGGTCCTTGAGGACGATCTCCGTCAGACCGAGGTCCACGGGCTGCCGGTTGAGCGACGCGAACGCCGTCACCCGGATCAGCGCGCCCTCCAGCTCGCGGATGTTGCGCGAGATGCGGGAGGCGATGAACTCCAGTACCTCCGGCGGGGCGTTGAGCTGCTCCTGCACCGCCTTCTTGCGCAGGATCGCGATGCGCGTCTCCAGCTCGGGCGGCTGCACGTCGGTGATCAGACCCCACTCGAAGCGGTTGCGCAGCCGGTCCTCGAGGGTGACCAGCTGCTTGGGCGGCCGGTCCGAGGACAGCACGATCTGCTTGTTGGCGTTGTGGAGCGTGTTGAAGGTGTGGAAGAACTCCTCCTGCGTCGACTCCTTCTGCGCCAGGAACTGGATGTCGTCGACCAGCAGGATGTCCATGTCGCGGTAGCGCTTGCGGAACGCGTCCGCCTTGCCGTCACGGATGGAGTTGATGAACTCGTTGGTGAACTCCTCGGAGCTCACATAGCGCACGCGCGTGCCCGGGTAGAGGCTGCGCGCGTAGTGCCCGATCGCGTGCAGCAGGTGCGTCTTGCCGAGCCCCGACTCCCCGTAGATGAAAAGGGGGTTGTACGCCTTCGCCGGTGCCTCGGCGACGGCGACCGCGGCCGCGTGCGCGAAGCGGTTCGAGGCGCCGATGACGAACGTGTCGAAGAGGTACTTCGGGTTCAGGCGCGCGGTGGGCTCGCCGGGACCGGTCGCCGGTGCGGGCTGCGCGGCCAGCGGTCCGGGGGCGCCGGTGGCGGGACCCTGGCCGACCGGACCGCCCCGGTGCACCTGGCCGTTGCCGGAGGGCGGCTCCGGGAGCTCGCGCCGGTCGGGGCGCTGCTGGTCGTAGTCGGCGCGTGCGCTCTCGTACTCCGGGCGCTGCTGCTCGTACGGCGACCGCGCCTGCGACGGCGCGCGGTAGTCCGGCGCCGGCGTCGCGTACGGGTCGCGCTCGGGGAAGCCGAGGCGCTGCTGCTGCCAGCCGTAGTCGTCCTGGGACGCGCGCGGCCAGGCGCCGGGCTGCGGGCGCTGGTACTCGCCCGGGTAGGCGGGACGGGCGGTGGGCAGCTGGTCGCCGGGTCCGGTGGGGAGCTGGTCGGGGCGGCCCCCACGGTGGTCGTCCGCCCGGTGGCGGCCGTACCCCTCATAGCCGCCCCGGCCGTCGTACAGGTCGCGGCCCTGGGCGGCGGGGAGCTCGGGCTCCTCGTAGCGCGGTGGGGCGGGCGGGGGCGGTACGGCGGGCTCGCCCGCGGAGTCGTCGACGGTGATCGCGATGCGGATCGGGCGGCCGCACTCACGGCTCAGCGTGTCGCTGACGATCGGCGCGAGCCGGCCCTCCAGGACGCCCTTCGCAAACTCGTTCGGTACGGCGAGCAGAGCGGTGTCGGCGACCAGCGCCAGCGGCTGGCAGCGCTTGATCCAGTGCTCGTCCTTCGCCTCGACACCCGGCCCGCGCCCCTCACCGAGAAGCTGCTCGAGTACTCGTGGCCACACTGCGGCAAGATCGGCAGGTACGTCAGCCACAGGGCACGCTCTCTCACAGGTCCCACGAACGTGTGGTGCGGGACGGGTCGGGATGTAAATCGGGTGGGTCGGGCGGGAACGGAACAGATGGGGCAGGGATAAAGGAACGAATCGGAGTCCAGCCACGGTAGTCAGGGCGGCCGGTGCGGTTCAAGTTGTTGTCCCCAGCCTGTGGACAAGTGTCTCCTACCGGCTGTTGGTTTGACCGGATGGCGCAGCCCCGCGTACCGTAACCAGGTCGAGTTGTCGATGGCTGCTGCCGCCTGCCTCCGATGGGCACAGATCACGTACCAGTGTCCCTACCAGGGCACATTTCGGTGATCGGGAAGCGGTGCACTCGGGCGTAATGCGAGCTACTCGTGGGCGCACGGTGACAGCCAGGCGACACCCCGCCACCCATCGAATCATTACTGGAGCCCCCGAGTGAGCAAGCGCACCTTCCAGCCGAACAACCGTCGTCGCGCGAAGACCCACGGCTTCCGGCTGCGGATGCGCACCCGTGCCGGCCGCGCCATCCTGGCGTCCCGCCGCAGCAAGGGTCGCGCCCGTCTGTCCGCCTGATCCCGGTCAGGTCATGACGTCGTGCTGCCCACCGAGAACCGGCTGAGGCGGCGCGAGGACTTCGCGACCGCGGTACGCCGAGGGCGCCGGGCCGGACGCCCGCTTCTCGTCGTCCACGTACGTAGCGGTGCCACCGACCCGCACGCGCCTGGGGAGAGCGCTCCCCCGGTGCGTGCGGGTTTCGTCGTGAGCAAGGCCGTGGGCGGAGCGGTCGTACGCAACAAGGTGAAGCGCAGGCTTCGCCATCTGATGCGTGACCGAGTGGTCCTGGTGCCCCCCGGTAGCCTGGTAGTCGTACGAGCGCTGCCCGGTTCGGGTGACGCCGACCAAGCACAGCTGGCCCGAGACCTGGATGCCGCCCTTCAGCGGCTGCTGGGAGGAGGGGGCGCGCGATGAAGTACCCACTGCTGGTTCTGATCAAGCTCTACCAGTGGACGATCAGTCCGCTGCTCGGGCCGGTGTGCAAGTACTACCCGTCGTGTTCTCACTACGGCTACACGGCCATAGACCGGCACGGTGCGATCAAGGGGACTGCACTCACCGCCTGGCGCATCCTGCGGTGCAATCCGTGGTCGCTCGGTGGTGTGGACCATGTCCCGCCACGCAAGCGTCCGCGGTGGCACGAAGTGCTGCGCGACGCCTGGCGTGCACGCAAGGGCGGGCCCATTGCCGCCGAATCGGCCACCGAGGGGCACATCCCTTCGAGCCCGGCCGCAGAGACCTCGTCCCATGCCCAAGGAGCATGATTAGTGGACACGATTGCCAGCCTCTTCAGCTTCATCACGACACCCGTCTCCTGGGTCATCGTCCAGTTCCACTCGGTGTACGGGAAGATCTTCGGTCCCGACACGGGCTGGGCCTGGGGCCTGTCCATCGTGTCCCTGGTGATTCTGATCCGTATCTGCCTGATCCCGCTCTTCGTGAAGCAGATCAAGGCGACTCGGGCCATGCAGACGCTGCAGCCCGAGATGAAGAAGATCCAGGAGCGCTACAAGAGCGACAAGCAGCGCCAGTCCGAAGAGATGATGAAGCTGTACAAGGAGTCGGGTACCAACCCGCTCTCCTCGTGCCTTCCCATCCTGGCGCAGTCCCCGTTCTTCTTCGCCCTGTACCACGTGCTCAACGGCATCGCGACGGGCAAGACGATCGGCGTCATCGACGATCAGCTGCTCGCCAGCGCTCGTAAGGCGCACATCTTCGGTGCTCCGCTGGCCGCGAAGTTCACGGACAGCGCGGACAAGGTCGCCTCGCTCGGTGCCTCGCTGACCGACGTCCGGGTCGTCACCGCGATCATGATCGTCCTGATGTCGGCGTCGCAGTTCTACACGCAGCGTCAGCTGATGACGAAGAACGTCGACACCACCGTGAAGACGCCGTTCATGCAGCAGCAGAAGATGCTGATGTACGTCTTCCCCGTGATGTTCGCCGTCTTCGGTATCAACTTCCCGGTCGGTGTCCTCGTCTACTGGCTGACCACCAACGTGTGGACCATGGGCCAGCAGATGTACGTGATCCACAACAACCCGACCCCGGGTTCCAAGGCCCAGGCCGCCTACCTGGAGCGTCTCACCAAGCACGTCACGCACCACGGCAAGACCCGCAACCGGCGTGAGAAGACCATCGTCAAGGCGATCGTCGCCAAGGGCCGCGACCGCAACGAGTTCGAGCGCAAGTTCATCAACGGCCTGAACAAGGCGGGCCTCGCGGCTCAGTCCGACGGCACCGTGGTGAAGGGCGAGGCTGTGGCTGTCGCCACAGCCGAGGACGGTACGCCGACCACCGGCGCCGCCAAGCGCCAGCAGCCCAAGCGGCAGAGCAAGGCGCAGCGTCAGTCCGGCGGTGCGAAGTCGGCGGGCGGCTCCGAGCCGAAGTCCGCCTCGTCGACGTCGCTGAGCAAGTCCGACGAGCCGCAGGACACCGCGCCGCAGGACACCGCGCCTGAGGGCGGCGCCGGGAAGGCGACGTCCAAGCCCGGCAACGGCCGCAGCAGGGCCCAGTCCGGCCAGCGCAAGGGTCCGCAGCGGCCCAAGTCCCCGTCCAAGAAGTAAGAAGGAGTCCATCCCGTGACGGAAGGCACCACCTCCGCCGCTGCCGAGGGTGCAGACACCCTGACCCGCCTGGAGCAGGAGGGCGAGATCGCGGCGGACTACCTCGAGGGTCTGCTGGACATCGCCGATCTCGACGGCGACATCGACATGGACGTCGAGGCCGACCGTGCGTCCGTGTCGATCATCAGCGACGCGGGCACCCGCGACCTGCAGAAGCTGGTCGGCCGTGACGGCGAGGTGCTGGAGGCGCTCCAGGAGCTCACACGCCTGGCCGTGCACCGGGAGACCGGCGACCGCAGCCGGCTGATGCTCGACATCGCCGGCTATCGGGCCAGGAAGCGTGCGGAGCTCTCGGAGCTCGGCGCCAAGGCGGCGGCGGAGGTCAAGAGCAGCGGTGAGCCCGTGAAGCTCAAGCCGATGACGCCGTTCGAGCGCAAGGTGGTGCACGACGCGGTCAAGGCCGCGGGTCTGCGCAGCGAGTCCGAGGGCGAGGAGCCGCAGCGCTTCGTCGTCGTGCTGCCCGCCTGATTCGGTCCATACATTTTCTCCGGCCCCGCCTGTTGCGCAGGCGGGGCCGAACTTTGTCAGCCTGGTAGTTCTGGTAGTCGACGCCCGGTACGTCGATGCGGTACGGAAGGACGGTCCCCGTGACGGAGGCAGCGGAGCTCCCCCCTGCACCCGAGCAGGCGCGTGATGTATTCGGCGATCGGTTCGCCGATGCGGTCCGGTATGCCGAGCTCCTGGCCGAGACAGGAGTGCAGAGAGGGCTCATCGGCCCTCGGGAGGTCCCCCGCCTGTGGGAGCGGCACCTGCTGAACTGCGCGGTGCTCTCCGAGGTCGTGCCCGAGGGGGTCACGGTGTGTGATGTCGGGTCGGGTGCCGGGCTGCCCGGTATTCCCTTGGCCCTCGTGCGGGACGACCTGAAGATCACGCTGCTGGAACCGCTGCTGCGACGCACGAACTTCCTTATGGAGGTCGTCGAACTCCTGGGCCTCGACCATGTGACGGTCATGAGGGGCCGTGCGGAGGAGGTCATGGGTAAGCTGCCGCCGGTCCATGTGGTCACGGCACGGGCCGTGGCTCCACTGGACCGACTGGCGACATGGGGTATCCCGTTGCTGCGCCCGTACGGGGAGATGCTCGCACTCAAGGGCGATACCGCCGAGGAGGAGCTCAAGAGCGCGGCCACCGCGCTGAGCAAGCTCGGTGCTGTGGAGACCTCCATCCTCCATGTCGGGGAGGGCATCGTGGATCCGCCGTCCACAGTGGTGCGGGTCGAGGTCGGGGAGAGCCCTGGAGGCGTGCGCTTTGCGGCCAAGCGAGCCAAGGCGGCCCGGACCGGACGTGCGCGACGTCGCCGCTGATCCGTCCTGATGGCGAGACGTACTCCACACAAGCCGCCAAACCTACCCATGCCGGAGTGTCGCGACAGTCCGGCCACGACTGCTGTGCATCGTGTTTCACGTGAAACGTCGATCACTGCTGCACGGCATCATCAGTCGCGGCCGGGCTGCGGCCGAACCTCGCGACCGCAGGCCCCTCGGGTCCCTCGGCGAACCGTCCACACGCGGCACTTCGTCCCCCGTGGAGGGCGCGGAGTTGTCCACAGAGGTGGATTTCTCCACAGAAGACCAGACCTCACTGGTTCACGACCCCGAAGGCATGGGAGGCTCTGTTCATTGCGAGCCTGAAGTCGAGGAGAGTGAATCCTTGCGGTCCGACGCCAACATCGCGGGACCGATGACCGATCCGGTCCCCGGTCCCCGTACCGAGTCGATGGGGGAGGATGTTTCACGTGAAACACCGCCCCCGATGGACGACACTCCCATCGGTCGTGCTGCCCAACTTGCGGTGGAGGCACTGGGCCGCGCTGGCGAAGGTCTGCCGCGGCCTGAGCAGACCCGCGTCATCGTGGTCGCCAACCAGAAGGGCGGGGTGGGCAAGACCACGACGACGGTCAATCTTGCCGCTTCTCTCGCCCTGCACGGTGGCCGCGTCCTGGTGATCGACCTCGACCCTCAGGGCAATGCCTCCACCGCTCTGGGGATCGACCATCATGCCGAAGTCCCTTCCATCTATGACGTGTTGGTCGAGAGCAAGCCGCTCGCGGAGGTCGTCCAGCCGGTCCCCGATGTCGAGGGTCTCTTCTGCGCTCCTGCCACGATCGATCTCGCCGGTGCGGAGATCGAGCTGGTGTCCCTGGTGGCGCGGGAGAGCCGACTGCAGCGGGCGATCCAGGCCTATGAGCAGCCGCTGGACTACGTTCTCATCGACTGCCCGCCCTCGCTGGGTCTCCTGACGGTCAACGCGCTGGTCGCCGGGCAGGAGGTACTCATCCCGATCCAGTGCGAGTACTACGCGCTGGAGGGCCTGGGTCAGCTGCTGCGCAATGTCGACTTGGTGCGGGGGCACCTCAATCCCGCCTTGCATGTGTCGACCATCCTGCTCACCATGTACGACGGCCGGACGCGCCTGGCGTCCCAGGTCGCGGAAGAGGTACGCACGCACTTCGGTGACGAGGTGCTGAGGACAAGCATTCCGCGCTCGGTCCGCATCTCCGAGGCGCCGAGTTATGGACAGACGGTCCTGACTTACGATCCAGGGTCGAGTGGCGCTCTCTCCTATCTTGAGGCGGCACGTGAAATCGCGCTGAAGGGTGTGGGCGTCCATTACGACGCCGAGCAGGCCCACATCGGTGCACAGACGGAACAGAGCATGGTGGAGGGGATCCAGTGAGCGAGCGACGGAGGGGGTTGGGCCGTGGTCTTGGCGCACTGATCCCTGCTGCCCCGACAGGCGAGAAGCCGGCGGCCCCGGCCGGAGTGGGTGGCGGCGCGTCCGCCCCCCCTGCGACGGTGCCCGTACTGACGACGGACCGGGGGGTGGCGGCCGCGAGGGTGGCCACGCTTCCGCCCGTTTCACAGGAGACCGAGGAGCCGTTGACGAACGGTGCCGCGGAGACGCCCGCACCTCCTTTCGGTGCCCATTTCGCCGAGCTGCCCCTGGACTCCATCACCCCCAACCCGCGGCAGCCTCGTGAGGTGTTCGATGAGGACGCGCTTGCCGAACTCATCACCTCCATCAAGGAGGTCGGACTTCTCCAGCCCATCGTGGTGCGGCAGATCGGCCCGGCGCGCTATGAGCTCATCATGGGTGAGCGACGCTGGAGGGCCTGCCGGGAGGCGGGTCTGGAGTTCATTCCGGCGATCGTGCGCGCCACGGACGATGAGAAGCTTCTTCTCGACGCCCTCCTGGAGAACCTGCACCGGGCCCAGCTGAATCCGCTGGAAGAGGCGGCCGCCTACGACCAGCTCCTCAAGGACTTCAACTGCACCCATGATCAGCTGGCGGACCGCATCGGCCGGTCCCGCCCTCAGGTCTCCAACACGCTCCGTCTGCTTAAGCTGTCGCCGGCGGTCCAGCGGCGGGTGGCCGCGGGAGTGCTGTCCGCCGGGCACGCCCGAGCCCTGCTGTCCGTCGAGGACTCGGAGGAGCAGGATCGGCTGGCTCACCGGATCGTGGCCGAGGGACTGTCCGTGCGGGCCGTCGAGGAGATCGTCACCCTTATGGGATCACGGCCGCAGAGTGCTCCGCGCTCCAAGGGGCCGCGTGCCGGTGCTCGGGTCTCTCCGGCTCTCAGTGAGCTGGCGACCCGGCTCTCGGACCGCTTCGAGACCCGGGTGAAGGTCGACCTGGGACAGAAGAAGGGGAAGATCACCGTCGAGTTCGCATCGATGGAGGATCTCGAGCGGATCCTGAGCACGCTTGCGCCGGGCGAGGGACCGGTCCTCCAGAAGAGCGTTCTCGACGGCGGCTTCGAGGCCTCCGAGGACTCGGAGGCCTCGGAGGACTGACAGCCAGCAGGCAACGCGACGGATTGCGAGCGCCCGACCACCAGAGCAGACCGTGTCCGGTGTGTACCGGAACACGGTCTGCTCTTTGCTTTCAGGCAGTTTCGATGGAATCGCATCATGGATACGATGCGTTCGGGTATGGCGCATCCACCTGGCGACACCTTCATTGGGGAGGCGGGGGCCATGCGAACCATGAGCCGTACCGGACTGGTGACCGTGGGCCTGAGCCTGGGAGCGGTCGGCGGCTTCGTCGGCAGCCTGCTCAGGGAGCGGAGCACTCTGACAGCCGCCCGCGACGCAGCGGGCGAGGGAAGCGAGGAACTGCCTTCATGGGGCGTCGGCTTGTACCGCTCACGCTGGACAACCTTCCAGACCTCCCCCACCGCTGTCGGGCGTGCGTCTTCTGGGAGTTGGATCCCGTCAGCAGCGAAGCCGCGGTAAGGGCCGGCACGTCCACGCTGGAGAAGGAGGCGTGGATCTCCGCCGTCCTACTGGACTGGGGATCCTGCGGCCGGGTGGTCTACGTGGATGACGTTCCGGTGGGCTTCGTGCTGTACGCGCCACCTGCCTATGTCCCACGCTCCACGGCGTTTCCCACGAGTCCTGTGTCGCCGGATGCGGTCCAGTTGATGACCGCCTTCATCATGCCCGGGTATCAAGGCCAGGGTCTCGGCCGTGTGATGGTCCAGACGGTCGCCAAGGATTTGTTGCGTCGTGGCTTCAAGGCGATCGAGGCATTCGGCGACGCCCGCTGGAAGGAACCTGCGTGTCTCCTCCCTGCCGAGCATCTCCTTGCGGTGGGCTTCAAGACGGTGCGCACGCATCCGACGTACCCCCGACTGAGGCTGGAGCTGCGTACGACGCTCTCCTGGAAGGAAGACGTGGAGCTGGCACTGGATCGCCTTCTGGGAGCTGTACAGAAGGAACCGGCGCTGCGGCCGCTGTGATCGACGACGCTCTCTTCCTGTGTCTCCCATCATGCGAATGGGCCAGCCCCCGAGGGCTGGCCCATTCATGTTTCACGTGAAACATCGCTGCCTTGGTGCAGCGGCGTCCCGCTTATTCGGCGATGAAGTCCTCGAGGTCGCGGACGATCGCTGCCTTCGGCTTGGCGCCGACGATGGTCTTGGCGACCTCGCCGCCCTGGTAGACGTTCAGGGTCGGGATCGACATGACGCCGTACTTGGCAGCAGTGGCCGGGTTCTCGTCGATGTTGAGCTTGACGACCTCGATCTTGTCGCCGTACTCGGTGGCGATCGCCTCGAGCGACGGCGCGATCTGGCGGCACGGACCGCACCAGGCGGCCCAGAAGTCCACCAGGACGGGCTTGTCGCTCTTCAGGACGTCCTGCTCGAAGGAGTCGTCGGTTACGTTCTTCAGGGTGCCGGCCACGGCGGGCTCCTTAACTCGATGATGCGGTGGGGCGAAAAGGGGGTCAGACGGTGGTCTTCTCGGGCTCGGCCTGATGCTCGCTGTCCGCGAGAGCGGCGAGGAACCGTTCGGCGTCGAGGGCCGCGGAGCAGCCGGTGCCGGCCGCGGTGATCGCCTGGCGGTAGGTGTGGTCTACGACGTCACCGGCGCCGAAGACACCGGTCACATTGGTTCGGGTGGAGGGAGCGTCCACCTTCAGGTAGCCCTCCTCGTCCAGGTCGAGCTTGCCCTTGAAGAGCTCGGTGCGCGGGTCGTGTCCGATCGCGATGAACAGACCGGTCACCGGCAGCTCGGTGAGCTCTCCGGTCTTCAGGTTGCGCAGCGTCAGACTCTCCAGCTTCGGGTCGCCCTTGATCTCGGCGACCTCGCTGTCCCAGACGAACTTGATCTTCGGGTCGGCGAAGGCGCGGTCCTGCATCGCCTTGGACGCGCGCAGCGTGTCACGGCGGTGGACGATCGTCACGGACTTGGCGAACCGCGAGAGGAAGGTGGCCTCCTCCATGGCGGTGTCGCCGCCACCGATCACGGCGATGTCCTGATCCTTGAAGAAGAAGCCGTCACACGTGGCGCACCAGGAGACGCCGCGTCCGGAGAGGGCGTCCTCGTTGGGCAGACCCAGCTTGCGGTGCTGAGAGCCGGTGGCGACGATGACGGACTTCGCCTGGTGCACCGTGCCGGCCGTGTCCGTGACGGTCTTGATCTCACCGTTGAGGTCGACGGAGACAATGTCGTCCGGGATGAGTTCGGCACCGAAGCGCTCGGCCTGCGCGCGCATGTTGTCCATGAGCTCGGGGCCCATGATGCCGTCCTGGAAGCCGGGGAAGTTCTCCACGTCGGTGGTGTTCATCAGCGCGCCGCCCGCGGTGACGGCACCCTCGAACACTAGGGGCTTCAGCGACGCGCGCGCGGTGTAGAGCGCCGCCGTGTAGCCGGCGGGCCCGGAGCCGATGATGATCACGTTACGGACGTCGCTCACGGCTTGTTTCCTCGTCTCTGAGACTGCAGCTGCTACTCGGTGGAGGCTCGCTCTGTACTCTCACCCCACCCAACGGATCCTAAGGGGCCCGCATTCCCGGTGTGTCAGGGCACACGGGGAGACGACACCGCACACAGATGCCAAGGGATACCTGGGCCGCAGCCGTCCGGCCGAGAAGACTTCAGGAGCGCGCGTACGACTGGGTCAGAAGCACCTTGCCCGGCGACGCCGAGGCCTGCTTCACGCATGCGGCGTCAACGATGTAGGCAGTGACCTTGGTGCTGTCGGAGGCGTCAGGAGTGATGACGAGATAGACGGCGATGCCTTGGTACACACCCTCGTCGGCAGCGAGCACGGTCTGGTTGTTGTGGATGGCCTGTTCGACGCAACCCGGCACGTCGACGGTGGTGCCCTGGAACGTCTTGTTCGGTTGCATGCCCGATGACCCCGTGGTGCCGACGTCGGACTCGACGCCCCATGGCTTGGCACTGCCGGAGCGGCCGTTGCCCGTCGTCTTCCCGGCGAGCAGGTTTGCCACCCGGCTCTGCAGCGTGCCCTCGGAGTAGGTGTGCGCCGCGTCGGTGTGTGACTGGGGGGTCGCCTGCGGAGTCTTTCCCGAGTCGTTGGTCAGCGTCTGCACCAGCACCGCGCCCAGTCCGAGGGCCGCGGCCGTGAGGACGGCGCCCAGGGCTGCGGCCCTGCGACCGGGCCGGCGCCTGCGCTTCATGCGACCCGGTCCGGTGGCCGCGATGGCGTGACCCGACGGGCGGCCGGACGGGGAAGAGGGCGATGTTTCACGTGAAACATGTGCGACGGCGGGCTCGGGAGAGGAGGCATCAGCAGTGTCGGGTGCTGTCGCGCTCAGCAACGCCTCTGCTGCGAGCGCTGCGTCGATACGCCCCGCCACGTCGTCGGGCATGCGAGGGGGCCCTGGCAGGGAGCCCAGGAGGCCGCGGACCTCCTCAAGGGAGTCGTACACGTCGGCGCAGAGGGGGCAGTCGTCCAGATGCCGTCGCACGTCCGCGGTGCGGGAGGGTGGGAGAAGACCTTCGCTGAGGTCGGAGAGCTCCTCGACTTCCGGGTGTCCGGCTGTGCCGGTCGTGGATGTCACGCTCGCCCACCTCCGCCCTTCACAGCAGCTGAATCGCTTGGCCCTGCATCCTGTGGTCCCGCTGCCGGTGGGACGGATGCCCCCTGCGCCCGGTTCCGTCCGCCCCCCGACTTCTTGCCGTCCTGCCCGCCGCCCTCCCTACGCAGATGGGTGAGCAGCGGCAGCAGTCTGGCTCTGCCGCGGGCGCAGCGGCTCTTCACCGTCCCGGTCGGCACATCGAGGATGCGGGCGGCCTCGGCCACCGGGTAGCCCTGCATGTCCACCAGGACGAGGGCGGCTCGCTGGTCGGCCGGCAGGGCGCCCAGGGCTTCCAGTAGCTCGCGGTGCAGATCGTTGCGCTCGGCCGGGGCGGACGCCGATTCGTGCGGCTCCAGGAGTTGCTCCAGCCGTTCCGTGTCGTCGACCGGCGAGGTCTTCCTGGAGGCCGCCTTGCGGGCGCGGTCCAGGCAGGCGTTCACCGTGATGCGGTGCAGCCAGGTTGTGACGGCCGACTGGCCGCGAAAGGTGTGGGCGGCACGATAGGCGGATAGGAGGGCGTCCTGAACGGCGTCGGCGGCCTCCTCGCGGTCCCCCAGCGTCCGCAGCGCCACGGCCCAGAGTCGGTCGCGGTGCCGTCGTACGAGTTCCCCGAAAGCGTCCGGGTCGCCCTCGACATGACGGGCCAGGAGGTCCTGATCGCCTGCATCGCCGTATCCGGCTACATCCGCCATCGGCCCCCTCCCCTCAGCGTGTGCTCAGCCCGTGAACTTCACGTCGGTGATGGCCTGCTTGTAGCCGGCGCCGGTGTAGGCGCTGGCGTCGGCGCCCGAGTACGGAACCGCGGTGAGCCATACGAGCACGTACTGCGTTTTCACCGTCTTGGTGATCTTCATCGAGGCTGTGGTGCCACTCGTTGTGACGTTGCCGATCTGCCGCATCGAGCTCAATGACGACGGCGTCATCGAATCGGCCGCGTACAGCTTGACCGTCGTGTGATCGCCGGAGTATCGGAGCCCGATGGACGCCGTGGCGAGGTCCTTCACCGAGCCGAGGTCGTAGACGATGCCCACGCCCGGCTTGTAGGGCGCGAGGGCCGGACCTTCTATGAAGGTGTTGGTTTTCCAGTACGTCGAACTGTTGCCGTCGTACGTCTTGGCGACGTCGTTGGGGTGCTGGGCATCACCCTTCGCGACGAACTCCTTGGCGTCCTGGATCTTGACCTGCGCGGCAGGCTTGGGCTTGCCGCCGTTCTTGTCGTTCCCGTCCGTCGTCTGCGTCTGGTGCGTGTCGTTGGACTTGTCGCCCTGATCCATGAGCGTTTCCGCCAGCTGCCAGCTCCCGAGCCCCAGCGCGGCGATCAGCAAGGCGGACACGGTCCACTTGAGCGCCTTGCCGGTGCGGCTCTGCAGTGGGGGCGGTGGGGCCTGCACGGGCTGGGGGACGCCCGGGCGGGCCGGGGGTCGGCCGTAGGTGCCCTGCTGGTACGTCGTGCGCTGGTACTCGGGCGGGGCGGTGAATGCCGGCTCCGGCGGCCGGATGCGGGGCATCTCACCGATCGCCTTCACCAGTTCCTCGGGCGTGGTGCACGGGGACTCGTGACGCGAGGCGGTGGCGCCGTCGTTGGCCAGTGCGCGCATGGCGAGCTCGGACAGACCGCGGTGGACGCCGGCGCGCACCTGGTCGGGCGCGATCAGACCGACACCCTTGGGCAGGCCGGACAGGCCATAGGCGTCGTCCTCGTACGGCCAGCGCTGGGTGAGGGCGGCATACAGGAGCGCGCCGATGGCCTCCGTGTCGGTGCGCTGCGGGGTGTCGGAGCCGATGCCGCGCAGCGCGGCGTTCACAGCGAGGCCGCGGATGCGCCACTGGCCGGAGGAGGTGCGCAGGACGGTGCCCGGGTTCAGACGCAGATGGGAGAGGCCCTCCCGGTGGGCGGCGGCCATCGCCTGGGACACCTGGGTGACCATCTGGTAGGCGTCGTGCGCCTCCAGTGGTCCGGAGGCGAGCAGGGTGGTCAGCTCGGTGGCGTCGGGCAGCCACTCGTGCACGACATAGACGAGATCGTTTTCCTCGACGGCGTCCAGGACCTGCACGAAGCGGGGGTCGCCGAGCAGCGCGGAGGAGCGGGCCGCGGCCAGCACGGAACGGGCCCGTGTGTGGTCCGCCGGCAGGATGTGAACGCCGACGGCGCGGCGGAGTTTCTCGTCCACCGCACGCCAGCTGCTGAATCCGTCCAGACGGGTGACGCACTCCTCGAGTCGGTAGCGTCTGGCGAGCTTGTGGCCGCTGTGCAACTCGGGTGATGAGGCCTTTCCGGGACGCTCGGTCCCGCCACTCCCCTGTACCTCGTCGCCGTCCGTGTCCCGCTCCCGGTCCTGGGCCACCCCGTCGGACGTGGACTGGTCCGCCTTGGCGGTCAGCGGCTCGTCACCGCTGTTGTCTGCCACGTCGACGGCAGCCGTGCTCCGTTCCGCCACCGTCGTTCCCGCCTCCCCATCCGTTGCGCGCTGTCCGACGCAGAAACCAATTGTGCCCACAGTCCGCCGCTATGCACGACACACGACGGCGGACGATGGTTGTGCGCCTACCCCCGCCTCAGCGCCCCAGGCGCCCGCGGACCATGCCGACCATTGAGTTGAGTTCCTCGATGCGCATCTTCCGTGCCGCGACGTAGAAGACACCGAGAAGCAGTGCGCCACCGCCGACCAGGGCGGCGAAGGATCCGCCGACGCCCTGGCCCAGCGTGTGGCCGATTTCGTAGCAGGCCACGCCGCTCAGCAGCGCGGCAGGGACCGACGCGATCCCCAGCCGTGCGTACGTGCGCAGTACCCGTGCGCCGTCCAGGTCGCCGCCCAGCCGCTTGCGCAGCCGGGCCCAGGCGACGCCGACACCGATCGCGTACGCCAGGCCGTACGAGGCCGCCATCCCGATCACGGCCCAGCGAGCCGGGAGCAGGAGGTAGCAGGCTCCCGAGGCGCCCGCGTTCACGGCGGCCACGATGACCGTGTTGTAGAAGGGAGTGCGGGTGTCCTCGTAGGCGTAGAAGGCGCGGAGGACGACGTACTGCACGGAGTACGGGATCAGGCCGAGGCCGAAGGCCATCAGCATGTAGCCCATGTTGGTCGCGGCGCCGGTGCCGGAAGAGCCGAAGATCAGGGTGCACATCGGGATGCCGAGCGAGATGAACCCGAAGGCGATCGGCACGATCGCGACGGCCGTGGTGCGCAGCCCCTGGGAAATGTCGTCCCGGACGGCCCCGCCGTCGCCCTCGGCGGCCGAGCGCGAGATCCGCGGCAGCAGGGCGGCCATCAGGGACACCGTGATGATCGCCTGCGGGAGACCCCAGATCAGCTGGGCGTTGGCGTAGGCCGCGAAGCCGGTGCCCTTGACCGGGGAGTCCTTGCCCGCGGCGGTGGAGAGCTGGGTGACGACCATGGCGCCCGCCTGGTTGGCGAGGACGAACAGGACCGTCCACTTCGCGAGCACCGCGGCCTTGCCGAGGCCGTGGCCCTTCCAGTCGAAGCGCAGCCGGAGCCGGAAGCCGGTCTCCCGGAGGTACGGGATCATGGCCAGGGCCTGGACGACCAGCCCCAGCAGGACACCGACACCCAGGAGACGCTCGCCCTCCGCCGGGATGTTCTCGACCGTCATCCCGGAGTCCGCGGCAGTGCCATAGACCCAGATGAACGCCCCGAGCGTCACGATGATGACGACGTTGTTGAGGACCGGGGTCCACATCATCGCGCCGAACTTGCCGCGCGCATTGAGGATCTGCCCCATCACCACATGGATGCCCATGAAGAAGATCGAGGGCAGGAAGTAGCGGGTGAAGGTGACGGCGACCGCATTGGCGGCCGGGTCGTTGGCCACGGGGACGGACAGGACGCGGACCAGGAGGGGCGCGGCGAACATCGCCAGTCCCGTGAGCACGCCCAGCGCCACCATGACCAGCGTCAGCAGGCGGTTGGCGTACGCCTCGCCCCCGTCTTCGTCCTCCTTCATCGCGCGGACGAGTTGCGGCACGAAGACGGAGTTGAGCCCGCCGCCGACGGTGAGGATGTAGATCATCGTCGGGAGCTGGTACGCGACCTGGAAGGAGTCGCCGAGCAGGGCGAGGCCCAGTGCGGACACGATGAGCGCGGAGCGGATGAAACCGGTGAGTCGGGAGACCATCGTGCCCGCCGCCATCACGGCGCTGGACTTCAGCAAGCCGGAGGCGCGCCCGCCCTTCTTCGCAGCGGGTGCGGGTGCCGGCGCGGGAGCCGGTGCTGCCTGGGCGGCCGGTGGATGCGTAGGAGCGTATGCCCCGGCCTGAGGGGCCGCGGGAGCGTAGGCCGGTCCCGGATACGGATAGGGATACTGTCCTGCCGGGCTGTGGCCGGCAGGCGGGGCGGGAGCAGGGCCGGGGACGGGCGGGTGCTCCATGTACGGCTGGCCGCCGCCCTGCTGCTGGTCCCGGAAGAGGTGGGCGAAGGCGTCCGGCTCGTGGCGCTCGTCGCCGGCCTGAGTGACCAGGTCGTCGACCCCCACGAACTGCGTCGTGCGGGGATCGTCGCCGTACGGAAGGTACTGGGAGGGCCCTTCGGGTTCCGGCGCCGGTGGCTGGGCCCACACGCGCGGGTCCGGGGCGTACTGCTGCGCCGGCGGCTGCCCGTACAGGGGCGGCTGCGGCTGGTACGTACCCGGAGGCGGCGGGGGGTGCGCCGCGCGGTCGTAGAGCGCCTCGCTCACCGGGTCCTGGGCAGAGAGGTCCTGTGCTCGGTAGGGGTCCTGGTCGTAGGCGTCCTGGAGATACATGTCGGCCGGGGGCTGCGAAGGCGTCTGGCCGGGCTCGTGCGGCGGAGGGCCCTCGGGGTAGCCCGAGCCGCCCGCGGCACCCTGGCCGCGGTCACCGTCGTACGGCGCGTTCATGGTTACCCCACCTCATTGTCACCGGGCCCACCGGCCACGACATGGCTCAACGGTCCACTCTCTCACCCGTGCCGGACGGGTCGGCGCTTTCCGGTGCGGTGTCCGGTGTCGGGTCACTCGGCTGCTCCGGGTCGTCTGCCCCGGTCTCCGCGTCCGACTCCTGTTCGGGCGTCTTCGCGGAGCCTTCGGTGTCCCCACTGTCTACGGCGCCGTCCGCGGCCTCGTTCAGACCTGTCTCTTCCGAGGCGGCGTCCGGGCCGTCAGGAGCGCCCTCCCCTTCCTCCTCGGCCTGGGCCGCCATCCGCTTGCGCTGGGTGTACATGCGGAAACCGGCGAGGACCAGCAGCAGGACGCCACCGGCGAGGACCAGCATCACCGTGGGCGTGACCTCGGTGACGTTCACGTCGAAGCTGATGCGGGGGCCATATGCCTGGCCGTCCTCGGTGAAGAGCTGGGCGAAGACGGCGGCCCGGCCGTTGGCGTTGGCCGTGGTGGTGAATTTCACGGACTGGCTGTGGCCGCCCGAGACGGTGATGGGCTGTTCGGAGTAGGGACCGTTGCCGACCTTCAGGCGGGTCGGCTGCTGCGAGGTGAGCCGCAGCACCAGGTGATCGACCCCTTGCATGAGGTTGTTCTGCACCGTCACGGGGATCGTGGCGCTGCGGCCCGAGAGCTTCGTCTCGGACTTCTGGATCAGCCGGACCTGGCCGGTGAGCAGCTCGAGGTACGACTCCACGCCCTGGCGGAAGGTGGATGCTTCGGTGGCGTGCCCGCGCCAGGCGGTGGACATGGCGCGATCTATGGCCCGTCCGAAGGGCGTGACGACCCGTGCGGGGTCGGTGAGGATCACCTGGAAGCTGTCGAGCTTGTCCTGGGTGTCCTCGATCTGCTGGAACGCCGACTGCGGCAGCTCTGTCTTGCGCAAAGAGGAGGGATAGCGGGACGTGGACGGCACGTTCGTCGTGGCATTCGGGTCCGGCTTGGCCTTGGCGGCCTCCGCCAGCCCGGTGGACTGCGACCACGAGCTGTCCTGGAGGGCCGTCACCGCCTGCGCCATCGACTGGGCCTGACTCGCGGACGGCGTCCGCTGCGGGGCGACGACGATGCTGCGCCCCTTCTCCGGCTCCTGCAGGTTGATCATCAGGCTCTGGGCCAGGAAGTCCTGCACGGCGAGCGTGGAGGCGGCGGCATGGATCATGTCACCCTCGAATGCCGTCGACAGGCCCTCGTCCGCGACCACCGCCGTGGTCCCGCCCCCGATGGGGCGGGCGGCGGTGGGCGTGTAGGACAGCTGGTTGTCCTGGAGGCTGTCGCTGCGGGCGATCACCTTGTCGGCGCCCGCGGAGGTGGCGACCTTGACGATCGAGGGGTCGATCGCGCCGTCCACGGGCCAGGCGAAGTCCGTCTCGGGTTTCACATGGAGGACGGTCTCCACTGTGCCCGCTGCCACGTCGGTCGCGTCCTTGAGGTGGCTCAGGGAGCCGGTGACGTTCTTGCCGTTGTGTGCGAGGGAGGCCAGGTCGGGGTCCGCGAAGGGGAGGGCGACGACCTCCTTGTTCTGGACCGCCTTCTCGAGATCGGCGAGCCACTGCTTGGCGACCGCCTGACTCTTGCCCGCTGTGACACTGTCTCCGGTGCCCCTGACGCTGTAGCTGCCCGTCATGGCGTCCACGGAGGCGAGCAGGTCGGGATCGATCACCCAGGTGACGTCGAGGTCCCTTCCCTGCGACAGAAGCTGGGAGAGGCGGCCGCCCGGGGAGATCTCCTTGGCCAGGTCGTCGTTCTGGAAGACGGGCGTCTGCTGCTGGTTGGGCAGCGTCTCCGCGGTCATGTGGACGGTGGAGATCAGCGGCCACAAGTACGTCGTCTTCGTCTTGGTGGCGGCGCCGTCGGGCTGCCAGGGCAGGAAGGTCCGCTGAATGCCCAGCACCTGCTCGTACGGCTGGTCGGCGGTCTGGCCGGAGAGTGAGACGCCGAGCTGGTAGACCCCGTCGGAGCCGAGATCCAGTTCCTTGACGGGCACGGAGATATGGAAGCTCTGCGAGACGCCCGGGGTGAGCTTGGCGAACTCCTCTACGTACTTGCCGCCGACCTCGGAGCCGTCGACGCTCTGGAGGAAGCCGGTGCGCCGGGCGGCGCTGTCGATGGACGCGCGGCTGGTCAGGGACGTCGGGCTGACCCGCAGGCCCACATGGGCAGCCGTGACGGTCTTCTTGCTGTTGTTGGTGACTGTGCCGGAGACGGTCAGGGTGTCGCCGTCGGTCGGCATGCTGGGGCTGAGCGAATCGAGGGAGACGCTGACCGTGCGCGAGCCGCCTGCCTCGACCGGCGAGCCGTTCTCGGTGGCGTGCGCCGACGGGCCGGCGGGCAGCTGCATCAGGCCGGCCAGCAGGGGCGCGCCCACGAGCAGCGCTCCAGTACGCCGGAGCCACCGGCGGGCAGGTGAGGAACTCATCCCCTGGAAGTCTGCCGCCTCGGCCACGCGCTCGCCCGTCCCTCGTCGTCAGTGGTCGTCGGAATGTGCGTCCCCGCATGGTAACGATGCGCGCGGAGAGGAAGTGCCGCGGTCCGCGTCCCAAGATCGGAATCCGGCGTCGGAGTGTCCCCTATGTGTGGGTATCCAGAGAAGCATCCTGCGGGACGCTTGTGCACGTTTAATGGAGGCGCCCACCACTGCCCGAGCCACGTACCCTTTTCTGCTGTGCCGAACGCCAACGAAGACAACCCCAGCGCCCTGAGTCAGGTGCAGCACCGCGCGGTGAGTGAACTGCTGCGAGTGTCCCCTGTCGCCGACGACCTTGCCCGCCGATTCAAGGAGGCCGGGTTCTCGCTTGCCCTGGTCGGCGGCTCGGTCCGGGATGCCCTCCTTGGCCGGCTCGGCAACGACCTGGACTTCACGACCGACGCTCACCCCGAGGACGTCCTGAAGATCGTGCGGCCGTGGGCGGATGCCACGTGGGAGGTCGGTATCGCCTTCGGGACGGTGGGCGCGCAGAAGGACGGCTACCAGATCGAGGTGACGACCTACCGGTCCGAGGCCTACGACCGGACTTCGCGCAAACCCGAGGTGTCGTACGGCGACTCCATCGAGGAGGATCTGGTCCGTCGGGACTTCACGGTCAACGCGATGGCCGTCGCGCTGCCCGAGAAGGAGTTCGTCGACCCCTACGGCGGGCTCAATGATCTCGCCGCCCGGGTGCTGCGTACCCCGGGCACTCCCGAGGAGTCGTTCTCGGACGATCCCCTGCGGATGATGCGGGCCGCGCGCTTCGCGGCTCAGCTGGACTTCGAAGTCGCTCCCGAGGTCGTCACGGCCATGAAGGAGATGGGCGGGCGGCTCGAGATCGTGTCCGCCGAACGTGTGCGGGACGAGCTGAACAAGCTGGTCCTGTCTGCACACCCACGGAAGGGACTGACGCTGCTGGTCGAGACCGGGCTCGCCGATCACGTTCTGCCGGAGCTTCCCGCGCTGCGGCTGGAGCGTGACGAGCACCACCGGCACAAGGACGTCTATGACCACACGCTGATCGTGCTCGAACAGGCGATGGCGCTGGAGGAGGACGGCCCCGACCTGGCCTTGCGGCTCGCCGCGCTGCTGCACGACATCGGGAAGCCGAGGACGCGACGCTTCGAGAGCGACGGCCGTGTCTCCTTCCACCACCACGAGGTGGTCGGAGCCAAGATGACCAAGAAGCGGATGGCGGCGCTGAAGTACCCCAACGATCTGGTGAAGGATGTCTCACGCCTGGTCGAACTTCATCTCCGCTTCCACGGCTACGGCACCGGCGAGTGGACAGACTCCGCGGTACGCCGATACGTCCGTGACGCAGGCCCGCTCCTCGACCGCCTCCACAAGCTGACCCGGTCGGACTGCACAACCCGGAACAAGCGCAAGGCGGCCGCCCTCTCCCGTGCGTACGACGGCCTGGAGAAGCGCATCGCCCAACTCCAGGAGCAGGAGGAGCTGGACGCGATCCGTCCCGACCTGGACGGCAACCAGATCATGGAGATCCTTGGCGTCCGCCCCGGCCCGGTGGTAGGCCAGGCGTATAAGTTCCTGCTGGAGCTCCGCCTGGAGAACGGCCCGATGGAGCACGACGCTGCGGTCGCGGCCCTCAAGGAGTGGTGGGACGAGCAGGGCTGAGACAAGGAACCGGGGTCATGTTTCACGTGAAACATGACCCCGGGACGTACGAGGGGGCGATGTTTCACGTGAAACATCGCCCCCTCGTCGCGCACAAAACGAGGTGTTACTTGGTTTCCTTCAGGCAGAGCACCACGTCATGGCCGCCGCCGGACTGGATGTAGGAGATCGTCGCGTCCTGGACGTCCTGGCACTTGTTCTCGTCATTGCTGCCGTCAAACTTCTGGACGACCTTGTACTGGGCGTCGCTGGAGGAGCAGTCGACTTCCTTGAGATCGGCGTTGCTGTCCGTGCCGTCGTTGTGCATGCATGCGCCCACCGAAGTGGTTTCGGCATCCGTCTCACTCGCGAACCAGCCGATGCCGAACTTCACGGCTATGACAATGATGCCGACGACGATGGCTCCGACGATACGCAGGGCCTTCTTGCTCGTGCGCTTGCCCGAGCCCTGCTGCGGCGGCACCGGAGCGGGAGCGCCCTGGTTCGGGAATGGGGCATAGGGGGCGCCCTGCGGGGGAACGCCCGGGTAGTCGGTCTGCTGCGGCGGAGTTCCCGGCTGACCGGGCTGCTGCCCCAGGGGTGGGGTGGGCTGCTGGGCGTAAGGATTCGGGCCCTGGGGCGGCGGAGTTGTCACTTGGGAGGTCCCCCCTCGAACGTGGGTGCGCGTGGCGCGAAATAAGACGCCCGTAAGCTACAGGTCCGGACTGACAACTCTGAAGTCCAGTGAGGCTCCGTAGCATTGATGTGATACTTATCGGCGCTCGAAGCGGTACATAGCCGCAGCAATCGCGGCGTAGACAACGGCGACCATGACCACCAGGGCGACCGAGCGGCCGTCAGGGGGCAGCATCAGAGCGGCGACCGCCGCAGCGCCGACGAAGGCGACGTTGAACAGCACGTCGTAGACGGAGAAGACCCGGCCACGGAAGCTGTCGTCAACGGCGTGCTGCACGATCGTGTCCGTGGAGATCTTCGCGCCCTGCGTGATCAGCCCCAGGACGAAGGCGGCGACCAGCATCGGGGCGGTGGCGAACGGGAGGCCGAGTGCGGGCTCCAGGACCGCGGCGGCCGCGGCGCACACGACGATCCAGCCACCGGGATCGAGCCGTCCCGCCGCCCACGGTGTGACGAGAGCGGCGACGAAGAACCCGGCGCCGGACACCCCCAATGCCAGCCCCAGCAGCGCGAGTCCGTGCTTCGCGTCCGAGGACAATGCGTACCGGCACAGCATCAGCAACAGGACCAGCAGCGCGCCGTAGCAGAACCGCATCAGCGTCATCGCGGTGAGCGCCCAGGCCGCCTCCCGGCGCGGGGGCGCCGCCAGATGCCGTACGCCTGCGAGAAGGTCACGCGTGGCATCGACGAGGGCCGTGCCCAGCCTGGTCGGCACCGACTCCCGGTCGGGGCCCAGCAGTTCCGGCGCCATGCTCAGCGACGCGAGCGCCGCGCCCAGATACAGGGTCGCGCCGAGCAGGACCACAGCGGCATCGGAGTCCGCGGCCACCAGGCGGACGAGGAAGGCGAGTCCGCCTCCCGCGGTCGCGGCCAGCGTGCCGGCCGTCGGGGAGAGCGAGTTGGCCATCACCAGACGTTCGTCGTCGACCACGCGGGGCAGTGCCGCGGACAGGCCCGCGAGGACGAAGCGGTTGACCGCGGTGACACACAGCGCGGAGACGTAGAAGAGCCAGTCGGGGACATGCCCCAGCATCAGCAAGGCCGTCGCGCAGGCCAGCAGGGCGCGCAACAGGTTCCCGTACAGGAAGACCTGACGGCGCCGCCAGCGGTCCAGCAGGACGCCCGCGAAGGGGCCGACGAGGGAGTACGGAAGGAGCAGTACGGCCATCGCGGAGGCGATCGCCGCGGCCGATGTCTGTTTCTCCGGGGAGAAGACCACGTAGGTGGCGAGGGCGACCTGATAGACGCCGTCGGCCCCCTGGGACAGCAACCGCACGGCGAGCAGGCATCTGAAGCCCCGGAAGCGCAGGAGGACGCGCAGGTCACGCACGACGGACATGGGGCACAGCCTCACATACGCCTGGGTCCCCGGGCCGCATCGCCCGGGGACCCACGAAGACCGGTGGAACGGTCTGCCGACGGGGTTGCGCCGTCGTCAGCGCTCGACCTCGCCCCTGATGAACTTCTCGACGTTCTCCCGGGCCTCGTCGTCGAAGTACTGGACCGGCGGGGACTTCATGAAGTAGGAGGACGCGGACAGGATCGGGCCGCCGATGCCGCGGTCCTTGGCGATCTTCGCGGCGCGCAGGGCGTCGATGATGACACCCGCGGAGTTCGGGGAGTCCCACACCTCGAGCTTGTACTCCAGGTTCAGCGGGACGTCGCCGAAGGCACGGCCCTCGAGACGGACGTACGCCCACTTGCGGTCGTCGAGCCAGGCCACGTAGTCGGACGGGCCGATGTGGACGTTCTTCTCGCCGAGGTCCCGGTCGGGGATCTGGGAGGTGACGGCCTGCGTCTTGGAGATCTTCTTGGACTCCAGGCGCTCGCGCTCGAGCATGTTCTTGAAGTCCATGTTGCCGCCGACGTTCAGCTGCATCGTGCGGTCCAGGATGACACCCCGGTCCTCGAACAGCTTCGCCATGACGCGGTGCGTGATGGTGGCGCCGACCTGGGACTTGATGTCGTCACCGACGATCGGGACACCCGCCTCGGTGAACTTGTCCGCCCACTCCTTGGTGCCGGCGATGAAGACCGGGAGGGCGTTGACGAAGGCGACCTTGGCGTCGATGGCGGCCTGGGCGTAGAACTTCGCCGCGGCCTCGGAGCCAACGGGCAGGTAGCAGACGAGGACGTCGACCTGCTTGTCCTTGAGGACCTGGACGATGTCGACCGGCTCCTCGGCGGACTCTTCGATGGTGGCGCGGTAGTACTTGCCGAGACCGTCGAGGGTGTGGCCGCGCTGGACCGTCACGCCGGTGGACGGGACGTCGCAGATCTTGATGGTGTTGTTCTCCGAGGCGCCGATGGCGTCCGCCAGGTCGAGGCCGACCTTCTTGGCGTCCACGTCGAACGCGGCGACGAACTCGATGTCGCGGACGTGGTAGTCGCCGAACTGGACGTGCATCAGACCCGGGACCTTGGACGCCGGGTCGGCGTCCTGGTAGTACTCGACTCCCTGCACCAGCGATGCGGCGCAGTTGCCCACGCCGACGATGGCTACGCGAACCGAACCCATTCCGGTTGCTCCCTGTGTGTACGAGGTGAAGTCCCGACTGGACCTCACGTGGTGGTGTCGTCGGACGGATCCGGCCGGGAGGTGTCCCGGTACCGGGGCAGGCCGCCCGTCTCTCCAGATGTGCTGCTTCGAGCGGAGCCGTCGGCGGCGGAACGCCTGAGGTCCCGTCCGGCCCGCTCGCTCTCGATGAGCTCGTTCAGCCAGCGCACTTCGCGCTCCACGGACTCCATCCCGTGGCGCTGGAGCTCGAGGGTGTAGTCGTCGAGGCGCTCCCGGGTGCGCGCCAGGGAGGCGCGCATCTTCTCCAGGCGCTCCTCCAGCCGGCTGCGGCGGCCCTCGAGGACGCGCATGCGCACGTCGCGGGACGTCTGTCCGAAGAAGGCGAAACGAGCGGCGAAGTGCTCGTCCTCGTACGCGTCCGGACCCGTCTGCGAGAGCAGCTCCTCGAAGTGCTCCTTACCTTGCGCCGTCAACCGATAGACGATCTTGGCGCGGCGCCCCGCGAGTGGAGCGGCGAGGGCGTCGTCGGGGGTGCTGCCCGATTCCTCGGTCAACCAGCCGTTGGCGACCAGCGTCTTGAGGCACGGGTAGAGCGTCCCGTAGCTGAACGCACGGAATACACCCAGTGACGTATTGAGCCGCTTACGCAGCTCGTATCCGTGCATCGGGGACTCGCGGAGCAGGCCGAGGACGGCGAACTCGAGGATCCCGGAACGCCGGCTCATGCGTGCCTCCTTCCGATCGCTGTCTCGTCTGCACGGTCTTTATCTCGAGCTGATGTATCGACTCGATACATCAAGACGATAGAACGCCCCTCCGGATGCGACAAGAGGGAGCACGGTGAACGGGGTCACATCACCGATTCGTAGGAAGCAAGTTGCACTTTTTGGGCCGAAGTTCGGGGCTAGGTGGGTTTTGGAGGTGCGTAGTCTGTGCGGCATGCACATCACCGGGAACCGAGTGACGCCAGTGGACGTCCCCGTCTTTGGTGCAGTACGGGTGAATGCCGAAACGGCCTCATCCGTACTTCGGGGGGACCGGAAACCAGCCGCCGTTTCCAGGCGCGCGAGGATGCGCCTGCCCGAGGAGTAATCGTTCGATGAGCGAGCACCGTCGCAAACCGCCGCAGTCGCAGGGAGGCGGACGTGCCGCGGCCCGACGCGGCCAGTCGGCGTCCTCCGGCCGCCGCGCGGCACCGCGAGGCGCCACCGGGTCCCCTTCCGACTCCTATGGAGCGGGAGGTGATGAGCGCCCGTACGGTGGCCGTGCCGAGGCCCGGCGGGCAGCACAGAGAAATGGAGGCGGCCGGCGCAGAGCGGCCGATGGTCCGCAACGCGGTCCCGGCGGCCCGAACGGGCCCGGCCGGGGCAGGGGGCGCAATGCCCCTCCCGCCAAGAAGCGTTTGATCGACTATCCGCGGGCGGGTAAGTACGGAGCTGCGCGCTGGGTGCCGTCGTGGAAGCTGGTGACCGGACTGTTCATCGGCTTCATAGGGAGCCTGGTGGCGGTCGCGGGCATCGGATACGCCATGGTGAGCGTCCCGAACATCGCGCAGACCGCTACGTCGCAGAACAACGTCTACTACTGGTCCGACAACAGCCAGATGGTGGCCACGGGCGGCGAGACGAACCGCCAGATCGTCAACCTCTCGCAGATCCCCCAGGCCATGCGGTACGCGGTCATCTCCCAGGAGAACAAGACCTTCTACACCGACAGCGGCATCGACCCGAAGGGCATCGCACGCGCCTTCTTCAACATGGCAACGGGCGGTCAGACCCAGGGTGGCTCCACCATCACCCAGCAGTACGTGAAGAACGCGAGGCTGGACGACCAGTCGCAGACGATCAGCCGGAAGTTCAAGGAGATCTTCATCTCGATCAAGGTGGGGGCCACCGTCAAGAAGGACGACATCCTGGCCGGTTACCTGAACTCCGCCTACTACGGCCGGAACGCCTATGGCATTCAGGCGGCCGCACGCGCGTACTTCAACAAGGACGCCATCAAGCTGCAGCCGGATGAGTGCGCCTTCCTGGCGGCGATGCTCAAGGGCGCCACGTACTACGACCCGGCGGGCGCGACCTCCATCGATCCGTCCGCCACTCCCGAGGCCAACAAGCAGCGCGCCTTGGTGCAGATGCAGGACACGCTCGACAAGATGGTCCAGTACGGCCACCTGGACGCCACGCAACGGGCCAAGTACAAGACACTGCCCAAGGTCCAGAACCCGCGGTCGAACACCCGGCTCAGCGGTCAGATCGGCTATCTCGTCGACCTGGCCAACAGCTATCTGGTCACCCACAGCGACGAGACCCACATCACCCAGGACAAGTTGCGGCAGGGTGGCCTCTCGATCTACACGACCTTCGACAAGAAGAAGGTCGACCAGCTCCAGACCGCTGTGAAGAACGTCCAGAAGGCCAATATCAAGCCCAAGGAGCGCCCGAAGACGGACACCTTCGTCCAGTTCGGCGGCGCATCCGTGGACCCGGCCTCCGGTGCCATCAAGGCGATCTACGGCGGTGAGGACGCGACCAAGCACTTCACCAACAACGCCGACCAGACCGGTGCCCAGGTGGGATCGACGTTCAAGCCGTTTGTACTGGCGGCTGCCATGAAGTGGGGTGTGCGGAACCCAGACCTCGGGGAGTCCCAGGCGCAGGACGAGCGGACCGTCGTCTCACCGAAGAGCCTGTACAGCGGCAAGAACAAGCTCAAGATCAAGAATTACGACCATACGGTCTGGACCGACAAGGACGGCAAGGAGTGGCTGCAGACCAACGACGGACTTAAGTCGGAGGGAAGCCCGCCGGACTACAAGATCGACCTTCGCGAGGCGATGCGGCTCTCGGTCAACTCCGCCTATGTCCAGCTCGGCATGGACGTGGGCTTGGACAAGGTCAAGCAGAGCGCCTTGGATGCGGGCGTCCTGGAAAGCAGTCTGGCCAGTTCCAACTTCCCGTCGTTCTCCATCGGCACCTCCGACCCCAGCGCGATCCGCATGGCCGGTGCGTATGCCACCTTCGCGGCCAGCGGCAAGCAGAACGACCCCTACTCCGTCGAGAAGGTCACCAGCAAGGATGGGACGGCCTTCCAGCACGCCAAGGCGACCAAGCAGGCCTTCACCTCGGCGGTCGCGGACAACGTGACCGATGTTCTGAAGACCGTGGTCGACAAGGGCACGGGTACCGCCGCGAAGCTGCCCGGTCGCGACGTGGCGGGCAAGACCGGTACGACGGACGGCAACAAGTCCGCCTGGTTCGTCGGGTACACCCCGCAGCTGTCGACCGCGATCGGCATGTACCGCATGGACGACAATGAAAAGAACAAGTCGCGCGAGTTCCTGAAAATGTACGGAACTGGTGGTCAGCAGAAGATCCACGGCGCCTCGTTCCCGGCCGAGATCTGGCACGACTACATGGCAGAGGCGCTGCAGGGCCAGCCCGCAGTGTCGTTCGAGACGCCCGAGCCCATCGGTGAGATCGTCAACGACACCCCGAGCCCGAGCGTGACGCCGACGCCCACGCCGAGCGTCACACAGAGCCCGACACCGACCCCGACGCCAAGCGAGTCGCTGATCTCGCCCACGCCGACGCCGAGCGACACCTGCGGCAACTTCGGCTGGAACTGCGGCAACGGTGGCGGCACTGGCAACGGGGGTAGCACGGGTGGTGTGTCCCCGACGCCGACCGAGACCGTCACCGGTGGAACCTCCCGAGGCAATGGCAACAATGGGGGCCTCTTCGGGGGCTCGAAGGGATAGTCATCACCGAGCGTGTTTCACGTGAAACACTCCGTTTCACGTGAAACATCGACCGGAGAGGGTCGTCACACCGACCGGGTGTGACGGCCCTCGGCGTTTTCCTAGGCGGATACGGCAGGATGAGCCTCATGCCCAGTGCAGAGACGACGCGAGCCAGCGTCCATGAGCCGGACATGGTGCGGCCGACCAGGGAGGACGAGGTCGCCGCGGCCGGCAGCGAGCTGATCGGCGGTCCCATCGGACGACGCGCACTGCTCGGGACGTCCTGGTGGACTCCCGTACGAGTCGTGGCCCTCGTCGCGATCGGCATGTTCGCCCTCGGCATGGTCCAGAAGCTGCCCTGCTACGACAGCGGCTGGTTCTTCGGCGCCAGCTCGCAGTACACGCACGCGTGCTACTCGGACATCCCGCACCTCTACCAGGGGCGCGGTTTCGCCGACGGGCTCGTGCCTTACTTCGACAAGCTTCCCGGCGACATGAGCTACCTCGAGTACCCGGTGCTCACCGGTGTGTTCATGGAAGTCGCTTCGTGGCTGACCCCTGGCAGCGGTGCCCTCCAGTCCCGGGAGCAGACGTACTGGATGGTCAATGCCGGGATGCTCATGGTGTGCGCCGTGGTCATCGCCGTGTGCACTGCGCGTACCCACCGGCGGCGCCCCTGGGACGGGCTCCTGGTGGCCCTGGCGCCCGCCTTCGCGCTGACGGCCACCATCAACTGGGACCTGCTCGCCGTGGCCCTGCTGGCCGCCGCGATGCTGATGTGGTCGCGCGGCCGGGCCCTCGCCTTCGGCGTCCTGGTCGGGCTCGCCACGGCCGCCAAGTTCTATCCGTTCCTGGTGCTCGGACCGCTCCTCGTGCTGTGCTGGCGGGCGGGCAAGTGGCGGGAGTTCTCGACCGCCCTGCTGGGCGCCGTGGGTGCGTGGCTCGTGGTCAACCTGCCGGTGATGTTCCTCGCACCCGAGGGCTGGTCGAAGTTCTACAGCTTCAGCCGGGAGCGCGGAGTCGACTTCGGCTCGGTCTTCCTGTTCATCTCGCGCTGGTTCGACGTAGAGATCACCAAGGGCACCGCCAACACCTGCGCGATGATCATGATGCTGTTCGCCTGTGCGGGCATCACCGCGATGACGCTGACGGCCCCGCGCCGCCCGCGCTTCGCACAGCTCGCCTTTCTGATCGTCGCGGCGTTCATCCTCACCAACAAGGTCTACTCGCCGCAGTACGTGCTGTGGCTGGTCCCGCTCGCCGCGCTGGCCCGGCCGCGGTGGCGGGACTTTCTGATCTGGCAGACCTGCGAGGTCGCGTACTTCCTCGGGATCTGGATGTACCTCGCGTACACGACCAGTGGCGACGCCCACAAGGGCCTGCCGACGGACGGGTACCAAGTCGTCATCGCCGTCCACCTGTTGGGCACGCTCTACCTGTGCGCCGTCGTCGTACGCGACATCTTCATGCCGGAACGCGACACGGTGCGCCGGGCGGGAGACGACGACCCGTCGGGCGGTGTGCTGGACGGCGCGCCGGACGTCTTCGTGCTAGGGGCAGCCGCCCATCCGCCGAGGCACGCGGCGCACTTCGAGGGGCCGCACGTGGAGTGGGGCAGCCGGGGTGCGGAGTCCACCGGCGATAGTTCGCTCTGAGCGAACGGAGCGCGAAGGCGCCATGACAAAGGCCGTACACGGCTTCATGTACGGCCTTTGTGTTGTCTGCTGCGCGCTCCGCCGCCGGTTGCGGCCGGCGCTCAGCGGTCGACGATCCGGTCGAACTGCGTGGTGGTGTGCCGCAGATGGGCCAGCAGTTCGTCGCCGACCTTCGGCTCCGTGGCGTCCGACGGGATGAACAGGATCGAGACCTGCATGTGCGGGGGCTCGGCGAACCAGCGCTGCTTGCCCGCCCAGACGAACGGCGAGAGGTTCCGGTTCACCGTCGCGAGGCCGGCCCGGGCGACGCCCTTGGCGCGTGGCATGACGCCGTGCAGGGCCTTGGGGGCCTCCAGACCCACCCCGTGCGACGTTCCGCCCGCCACGACGACCAGGAACCCGTCCGAGGCCGCCTTCTGCTGCCGGTAGCCGAAGCGCTCGCCCTTGGAGACGCGCGTGACGTCAAGGACGGCCCCGCGGTACTCGGTGGCCTCGTGGTCCCCCAGCCACAGCCGGGTGCCGATGCGGGCGCGGAAGCGCGTCTGCGGGAACTGCTGCTGCAGCCGGATCAGTTCCTCGGCCTTGAGGTGGCTGACGAACATCGTGTGCAGCGGCAGCCGGGCCGCGCGCAGCCGGTCCATCCAGCCGATGACCTCCTCGACCGCGTCGGAGCCGTCGGTGCGGTCCAGCGGGAGGTGGATGGCGAAGCCCTCGAGGCGGACGTTCTCGATGGCGGAGTGCAGATGGGACAGTTCCTGCTCGCTCACACCGTGCCGCTTCATCGAGGACATCACCTCGATGACCACACGGGCGCCCACCAGTCCGTACACGCCGTCCACGGACGACACCGAGCGGATGACGCGGTCGGGCAGGGGCACGGGCTCCTCGCCGCGCCGGAACGGCGTCAGCACCAGCAGGTCGCCGCCGAACCAGTCCCTGATCCGGGCCGCCTCGTACGTCGTGCCGACGGCGAGGACGTCCGCGCCCAGGCGCGTGGCCTCCTCCGCCAGCCGCTCGTGGCCGAAGCCATAGCCGTTGCCCTTGCAGACGGGGACGAGCCCCGGGAACTGCTCCTGCACGTGCTTGTGGTGTGCCCGCCAGCGCGCGGTGTCGACGTAGAGCGTGAGCGCCATGGCCGGTCCCGGAACCTTTCTTGTGGCTGCGGTGTATCAGAGGTCTGAGAGGAAATTGTGACGGATCCGCCGGGCCGACGGGGGCGATGCGGGGCCACTCGGGCGGCCCGGGGCTCCGGCGTCAGCGGCGCGACATGTAGATGTCGAGCGCCTTGTGCAGCAGCTTGTTGAGCGGGAAGTCCCATTCGCCGAGGTACTCGGCTGCCTGCCCGCCCGTGCCCACCTTGAACTGGATCAGGCCGAAGAGGTGGTCGGTCTCGTCCAGCGAGTCGGAGATGCCGCGCAGGTCGTAGACGGTGGCGCCGAGCGCGTAGGCGTCGCGGAGCATCCGCCACTGCATCGCGTTCGAGGGCCGGACCTCACGCCCGACGTTGTCGGAGGCGCCGTAGGAGTACCAGACGTGCCCGCCGACGATCAGCATCGTCGCGGCCGACAGGTTCACGCCGTTGTGACGTGCGAAGTAGAGCCGCATGCGGTTGGGGTCCTCGGTGTTGAGGGCCGTCCACATGCGCTGGAAGTACGAGAGCGGGCGGGGCCGGAAGTGGTCGCGCACTGCTGTGATCTCGTAAAGCCGCTGCCATTCCTCGAGGTCGTGGTAGCCGCCCTGGACCACCTCGACGCCGGCCTTCTCCGCCTTCTTGATGTTGCGACGCCACAGCTGGTTGAAGTTCTTGTGGACCTCTTCCAGGGAACGGTTGGCGAGCGGCACCTGGAAGACATAACGGGGCTGCACGTCGCCGAAGCCGGCGCCGCCGTCCTCGCCCTGCTGCCAGCCCATGCGGCGCAGCTTGTCGGCCACCTCGAAGGCGCGCGGCTCGATGAAGTCCGCCTCGATGTCACGCAGGCGCTTCACGTCCGGGTTCTGGATGCCCTGCTTGATGGAGTTGGCATCCCAGCGCCGGATGATCACCGGCGGGCCCATCTTCACCGAGAAGGCACCCTGCTGCTTGAGGTGCGCGAGCATCGGCTGGATCCAGTCGTCGAGATTCGGCGCGAACCAGTTGATGACCGGGCCCTCGGGCAGGTACGCGAGATACCGCTTGAGCTTCGGCAGCTGGCGGTACAGCACCAGTCCCACGCCCACGAGTTCGCCGCTCTTGTCGAACCAGCCGAGGCTCTCCGAACGCCACTCCGCCTTGACGTCTGCCCACGCCGGGACCTGCATGTGGCTCGCCGACGGCAGGCTCTGGATGTACGCCAGATGCTGCTCGCGGCTGATCGTCCTCAGGGTCAGGCTCATTCGGGGCGCTCCTCGGGCTGGTGTGTCCCCATGGGTACAGGGGCTCCGGCTCTCGCGCCGAAGCCTACTGCGCCCCGCGAGCGCCCCGAATGGCCGTACGGAACCTGTGTGCCCGTCGGGTCGTCCGACGGCCCCGTGGGCCGGCCGGCGACCCCACGGTCAGCCGCCGAAGAGACCGCCGTGTGCCATGCCGAGGAAGAAGCCGATGGCTGAGGCGCCGAGTCCCAGGATCAGGCCGAAGCGCTCACGGGTCGTGATGGAGATGTACTGCCCGTACGCGCCGGTGAAGATCCCCACCAGGCCGGTCCAGGAGCTGATCAGATGCAGGCTGTGGAACATCGCCGTGACGAAGGCCGTGATCCCGAGCGCCAGGGTCACCACGAGAAGGGTGTCCTGGACGGGGTGGGCCTTGCCGTCCGTGGCGAAGAGAGAACCGGTGGTGTTGGGTCGCAATACCTGTGCCATGGGGCACCTCCTGCGGAAGGCGGCGCATCGTAGCGCCATACACACCCGATGTGTACAGATTGACGGCCTCCGCGGCCGGATTTCAACCGGAAGCTCGTGTGCGGGTACTCTGTACCGTCTGCACCGGTGTCTGCCCAGGCTGAGCCGGGTCAACCGCCGACTGACCCCGATTGTCAGTGGCGGCCGATACCGTTGCGTACGCATCACAACCCTCCTGCCACGGAACGACCGTGGCCGCTGAGTCCGAAGGAGGTGGGTTCCACATGCGTCACTACGAGGTGATGGTCATCCTCGACCCCGATCTCGAGGAGCGTGCTGTCTCCCCGCTGATCGAGAACTTCCTGTCCGTCGTCCGTGACGGTGGCGGAAAGGTCGAGAAGGTCGACACCTGGGGTCGTCGTCGTCTCGCGTACGAGATCAAGAAGAAGCCCGAGGGCATCTACTCGGTCATCGACCTGCAGGCCGAGCCTGTGGTCGTCAAGGAGCTCGACCGCCAGATGAACCTGAACGAGTCGGTCCTCCGGACCAAGGTCCTCCGCCCCGAGACCCACTGAGCCGTCCGCTCAGCTGATCTCGGGATTCGAGTAGCAGCACAAGCAGCCAGCAGCAAACCCGCCGAGAGGTTCCCCCATGGCAGGCGAGACCGTCATCACGGTCGTCGGCAACCTTGTCGATGACCCCGAGCTGCGCTTCACCCCGTCCGGTGCGGCGGTCGCGAAGTTCCGCGTCGCGTCCACTCCCCGCACCTTCGACCGCCAGACGAACGAGTGGAAGGACGGCGAGAGCCTGTTCCTGACCTGCTCGGTCTGGCGCCAGGCGGCGGAGAACGTCGCCGAGTCGCTCCAGCGAGGCATGCGCGTCATCGTGCAGGGCCGGCTGAAGCAGCGGTCCTACGAGGACCGTGAGGGCGTCAAGCGCACGGTCTACGAGCTCGACGTCGACGAGGTCGGCGCGAGCCTGCGCAACGCCACGGCCAAGGTCACCAAGACCGCCGGCGGCCGCAGTGGCCAGGGCGGTTACGGCGGCGGTGGCGGCCAGGGTGGCGGCGGCTGGGGCGGTGGCCCCGGCGGCGGTCAGCAGGGCGGCGCTCCGGCCGACGACCCATGGGCGACCGGCGCTCCGGCCGGTGGCGGCCAGGGCGGTGGCGGCTGGGGCGGTGGCTCCGGCGGCGGCGGTGGCGGTGGCGGCTACTCGGACGAGCCCCCCTTCTAGGCCTTCTGGCCGGGTCCTTCGGACCGGGCCGGGTCGAGGGCGGGTCGTACCCCACACTTCTTGATCACACAGGAGAAACACCATGGCGAAGCCGCCTGTGCGCAAGCCGAAGAAGAAGGTCTGCGCTTTCTGCAAGGACAAGGTCACGTACGTGGACTACAAGGACACGAACATGCTGCGGAAGTTCATTTCCGACCGCGGCAAGATCCGTGCCCGTCGCGTGACCGGCAACTGCACGCAGCACCAGCGTGACGTCGCCACGGCCGTCAAGAACAGCCGTGAGATGGCGCTGCTGCCCTACACCTCCACCGCGCGCTAAGGGAAGGGTGACAGACTCATGAAGATCATCCTCACCCACGAGGTCTCCGGCCTCGGTGCCGCGGGCGACGTCGTCGACGTCAAGGACGGTTACGCTCGCAACTACCTGATCCCGCGGAAGTTCGCTATCCGCTGGACCAAGGGTGGCGAGAAGGACGTCGAGCAGATCCGTCGCGCTCGCAAGATCCACGAGATCCAGACCATCGAGCAGGCCAACCAGGTCAAGGCCCAGCTCGAGGGTGTGAAGGTCCGCCTGGCCGTCCGCTCCGGCGACGCCGGCCGTCTGTTCGGTTCCGTCACCCCGGCTGACATCGCCTCGGCGATCAAGGCCTCCGGTGGCCCCGAGGTCGACAAGCGCCGCATCGAGCTGGGCGCCCCGATCAAGACGCTCGGCTCCCACGAGACGTCCGTGCGTCTGCACCCCGAGGTGGCCGCCAAGGTCAACATCGAGGTCGTCGCGGGCTGACGCTGCGCTCGGCTTGACAGCTGGGAGAAGGGCCGCACCCCGCCAGGGTGCGGCCCTTCTGCGTGACCGAAGGCGGCGCCGCGCGGCGGCATGTTTCACGTGAAACGGCGCGGAGCCACGGTCGTGGGCTCGGTCAGCGCGTCGCACCCGTCACGATCCAGTGTCCCGAACGAGAGCGTCGCCACAGCGTGAGCATCCGCACGATCATCATCAGTGTCATCGCTGCCCACAGGGCGGTGAGTCTGCCACCGAGGACCGGGACCAACAGGGCTACGGGAGCGAAGACCACCAGGGTCAGCAACATGGCCCAGGCGAGATAGGGCCCGTCGCCCGCACCCATCAGTACGCCATCCAATACGAAGACGACGCCGCAGATGGGTTGCCCGACGGCCACGAGCACCAGTGCAGGCAGGGCCGCACGGTGGACCAGAGTGTCGCTGGTGAACAGCGGCAGGAAGAGCGGGCGGGTCACAAGGACCAGCAGCCCGAGTACGACACCGGCGACGATGCCCCACTGCACCATCCGTCGGCACGCCTCGCGGGCCCCCAGCGGGTCGTCCGCGCCGAGATAGCGCCCGATGATGGCCTGCCCGGCGATGGCGATCGCATCCAGGGCAAAGGCGAGCAGGCTCCACAGCGACAGGATGATCTGGTGTGCGGCGATGTCCGCGTCCCCGAGCCGTGCCGCGACGGCGGTGGCGATCATCAGGATCGCGCGCAGCGAGAGCGTACGGACCAACAGGGGAACTCCCGCTTGTGCACAGGCGCGTATCCCGCTCGCGTCCGGCCGCAGCGAGGCCCCGTGCCGACGTGCGCCGCGAACGACGACGTACAGATACACGGCGGCCATACCGCACTGGGTGATGACGGTGCCCCATGCCGAACCGGCGATCCCCAGGCCGGCGCCGTAGACGAGGCCCGCGTTGAGGGCGGCGTTCGTGACGAAGCCCGCGACGGCGACGTACAGAGGTGTCCTGGTGTCCTGCAGCCCGCGCAGGACACCGGTCGCGGCGAGCACGACCAGCATTGCGGGGATGCCCAGCGCCGAGATCCGCAGGTAGGTCGTCGCATAGGGAGCGGCGGTCTGTGAAGCGCCGAAGAGGTCCACGATGGCGGGGGCCGTCGGCAGGACGACGGCGATGATGCCCGCTCCCAGCAGCAGCGCCAGCCAGATGCCGTCCATGCCCTGGCGGATGGCCGCCCGAAGGTCGCCCGCGCCGACACGGCGGGCGACCGCGGCCGTGGTGGCGTAGGCGAGAAAGACGAAGACGCTCACCGAGGTGGTGAGGAGTGCAGAGGCGACTCCGAGACCGGCCAACTGTGCCGTCCCGAGATGGCCGACGATCGCGCTGTCGGCCATCACGAAAAGGGGTTCTGCCACGAGTGCGCCGAAGGCCGGAACGGCCAGCGCGACGATCTCCCGGTCGTGCCGGCGGCGGGTGGCGCGGGGTGTCGCGGGGGCCTGTGTCATGAAGGCCAATCTAACCATCCACAGGTAAGAGATACAAAGCATCTACACCCCTTACTTCGATTCCGGCAGGGTGTGGCGCTGTGCACCCTTCGAGGGGATCTTGGTCCGACTGGGGAAGTTTTTCTTCTGCACAGCCGGTGGACGGGAAAGATGCAGGACAGAGCCACTTCGGTGGAGGGGCTGAGGGCTTGTTCACAGGGCTGTCCACCGCGTCGTGCACAGGTTTTGCGGAGTTCTCCACAGCATAGGGTCGGTCGTCCACATGGCCTGTGGATAACCAGATTGGCTGACGGTGCCGACGGGCCTAACGTGGTCCGGCGCCCACTCCCTCCTCCGTCCTCGGAAAACGCGCAAAACCGACGCGTCTGAACCGGAGCTGGGCTTCTCGCTTTGTCAGTGTCGTGCCCTAGAAAAGAGGTGCACGGCGAGGTCCGCGCGGCGGACGGGAGGAGGCGGCCCGGTGAGCATTTCCGAGCCCTTGGACGATCCGTGGGCCGACAGCGGTCCGAGTGATCGTGTCCCCGCCTCCCGTCGTGGTCGTGACGGCGGCCGTGGCCGCGACGAGCAGCACGAGCGCGGTCAGGACAGCGGCGCATGGGACGGCGGGGGCTCCTCCTTCGAGCGGGTTCCGCCGCAGGACCTGGATGCCGAGCAATCTGTTCTCGGTGGCATGCTCCTGTCCAAGGACGCGATCGCCGACGTCGTCGAGGTCCTCAAGGGCCATGACTTCTACCGACCCGCGCACGAGACGATCTACCAGGCGATCCTCGACCTGTATGCGAAGGGTGAGCCGGCCGACCCCATCACGGTCGCCGCCGAGCTGACCAAGCGCGGTGAGATCACCAAGGTCGGCGGCGCATCGTATCTGCACACCCTGGTGCAGACGGTCCCGACCGCGGCGAACGCCGAGTACTACGCGCAGATCGTGCACGAGCGCGCGGTCTTGCGCCGCCTGGTCGAGGCCGGCACGCGCATCACACAGATGGGCTACGCGGCCGACGGCGACATCGACGAGATCGTCAACAGTGCCCAGGCCGAGATCTTCGCGGTCACCGAGCAGCGCACAGCCGAGGACTATCTGCCGCTCAGCGAGATCATGGAGGGCGCGCTCGACGAGATCGAGGCGATCGGCTCGCGATCGGGGGAGATGACCGGCGTACCGACCGGCTTCACCGATCTCGACCAGCTCACCAACGGTCTGCACCCGGGCCAGATGATCATCATCGCGGCCCGTCCCGCCATGGGTAAGTCGACGCTGGCCCTGGACTTCGCGCGGGCAGCGTCCATCAAGCACAACCTGCCGAGCGTGATCTTCTCGCTCGAAATGGGCCGTAACGAGATCGCGATGCGGCTGCTGTCCGCCGAGGCGCGTGTGGCCCTGCACCACATGCGGTCCGGCACCATGACGGACGAGGACTGGACCCGGCTCGCCCGTCGTATGCCGGACGTCTCGGCCGCTCCCCTCTACATCGACGACTCGCCGAACCTGTCGATGATGGAGATCCGCGCCAAGTGCCGCCGCCTCAAGCAGCGCAACGACCTGAAGCTGGTCGTCATCGACTATCTGCAGCTGATGCAGTCCGGCTCCAAGCGGTCCGAGAGCCGGCAGCAGGAGGTCTCCGAGATGTCGCGGAATCTGAAGCTTCTGGCCAAGGAGCTGGAGCTGCCCGTCATCGCGCTCTCGCAGCTCAACCGAGGCCCCGAGCAGCGGACGGACAAGAAGCCGATGGTGTCCGACCTGCGTGAGTCCGGCTCGATCGAGCAGGACGCCGACATGGTGATCCTGCTGCACCGTGAGGATGCGTACGAGAAGGAGTCGCCACGAGCGGGCGAGGCGGACATCATCGTCGGCAAGCACCGAAACGGTCCTACGGCGACGATCACCGTCGCCTTCCAGGGGCACTACTCCCGTTTTGTGGATATGGCGCAGACCTGATCCCGTCGGTCGGACATCGGTGATGTCGGGGTAATCGACTCGACGTGGAATCCCCGGCCGAGTGGACTGTAGCCATGACGACATCTCAAGAGGAGTTGCTCCCCGCCACGCGCCGGTCACTGCTGCACCGCATCGCCGTTGCGCAGTCCCAGGGGAGGGCGCCGTCCCTGGTGGCCGCGGTCGTCCGGGACGGGCGGACGGTGTGGCACGGCTCGCGCACCTCCGTGGACGGCCATGCCCCGGACGAGAACGTGCAGTACCGGATCGGATCGATCACGAAGACCTTCACCGCGCTCCTCGTGCTGCGGCTGCGTGACGAGGGCCTCTTGGACCTCGGCGACCCGCTGGAGAAGCATCTGCCCGGCACCGGTGCGGGGGAGGCGACCATCGCCGAACTGCTCGCCCATACAGGCGGCCTGGCGGCCGAGTCGCCCGCGCCGTGGTGGGAACGCACGCCCGGTTCGCTGCGCCCCGAGCTTGCGGACGTGCTGGGCGAGCAGCCACTGAGGCATCCGGTCGGGCGCAGATTCCATTACTCCAACCCTGGCTACACCTTGCTCGGGGCGCTGATCGAGACACTGCGCGGAGCACCGTGGGAAGAGGTCCTTCGGCGGGAAGTGCTCGAACCCCTGGGCCTGCACCGTACGAGTGGCCGTGCGCAGGCACCGCACGCCGGTGGCTGGGCGGTGCACCCATGGGCCGATGTCATGCTTCCTGAACCGGCCGAAGACCTCGGCCGAATGGCTCCGGCCGGACAACTGTGGTCCACAACAGGCGACTTGGCGCGCTTCGCAGCCTTCCTGCTCAAAGGGGACGATCGGGTACTGAGCGCAGAGTCGCTTCTGGAGATGCGGACTCCGGCGGCTCCGCCCGAGGCCGCTGACGTGGCGACGGGGTACGCCTACTGTCTGGGACTGGATATCCGGCGCCAGGGCGGTCGGCTCCTCACTGGGCACACGGGATCCCTGCCGGGTTTCCTCGCCTGTCTCACGATCAGCGTGGAGGACGACGTCGCAGCCGTCGTTCTGGCCAATTGCACCTCTGGCCCATTGCTGTCCGTGGTGGGTGCCGATCTCGTTCGCATCGTCGCCGAGGCCGAACCTCGGATCCCCGAGCCGTGGCGGCCGCTGCGGGACGTCGATCCTTCCGTCCTCGAGCTGGCGGGGCAGTGGTACTGGGGGACGTACGGCTACGCCCTGCGAGTCGCGGCGGATGGGCTCGTCTCACTGGAGCCGCTGTCCGGCAACGGCCGGCGCTCGCGGTTCCGGCCGAACGGTGACGGTACCTGGACAGGTCTGGAGGGCTACTACGCCGGAGAGGTACTGAGGGCCGTACGGCGGTCGGACGGATCCGTGAGCCATCTGGACCTCGGATCGTTCGTGTTCACGCGGCAGCCGTACGACGAGGGGGCTCCCGTGCCCGGTGGAGTGGACCCGGAGGGGTGGATCGGGATCCGTTAGGCGCCGCTGCGCTTGTGAAGGGGGCATGTTTCACGTGAAACACGCCCCCTTTGCTCCTCGACGGCGGTGTCAGAGTGGCAGCTTGAAGCCCACGTGCGAGGCCTCGAAGCCCAGGCGCTGGTAGAAGCGGTGGGCGTCGGTGCGGGTGGCATCGGAGGTCAGCTGGACCAACTGGCAGTTCTGGCGGCGGGATTCGCCGATCGCCCACTCGATGAGCTGCGTACCGAGGCCACCGCCACGTTCGGAGGCGTGAATACGCACGGCCTCGATGATCGACCGGTTCGCGCCCTTGCGGGACAGGCCCGGGATGATCGTGAGCTGGAGGGTGCCCACGACACGTCCGTCGAGTACAGCGACCACGAGACGCTGGTTGGGATCGCCGCTCACCCGCTCCAGGGCGCTCAGGTACGGCGTCAGGTCGTCCGGTGACTCGCGCTGAGCACCCAGCGGATCGTCGGCGAGCATGGCCACGATCGTGGGAACGTCGTCCGGGACGGCGGTGCGTATCTCAAGATCTCCCATATCCGCACCCTATGCGGCCAGGCCCGCCCCCCGGACGCGGGCTCTAGGCGGGCACGTTCAACGACTCGACGACGCGGACCAGCGGCGCCAGCTCGGGATTCTTGGCCGCCTCGTCGAGCGCCTCGCGCAGAGCTGCGTCATTCGTGGGGCGGGCTTCTTCCAGGAGCTGGAGGCCGGCGTCGGTGACGTTGGTGTAGATGCCGCGGCGGTCGGTCGGGCAGAGGTAGCGCGCAAGCAGACCGCGGTCCTCGAGCCTGGTGACGAGCCGGGTCGTGGCGCTCTGGCTGAGGACCACGGCGTCGGCGACCTGCTTCATCTGCAGATGTCCGCCTTCGCCGTCGTGCTGGCGGCTGAGCACGTCCAGCAGGGAGTACTCCCGCACGCTCAGCCCGTGCTTGGCCTGCAGGGCGCGCTCGATACGGGCCTCGATCCTCCCGTGCAGCAGGGAGAGGGCGCACCAGCCCTGGGCGAGGGCTGTGAGCGCGGGGTCGGTCGCAGTCATGGCGTTCTCCTCCGTCCAGGAGCGGCTCACAGCCAGGATAGAGCACGACTGCAATAGCCTGCGGTTGCATGTATAGAGCGTATGCAACTATTGTTGGCGCACGAAAAGCGCTCATGCAATCGCTTGGAAGGTCTACCTCATGCCTCTCGCGCTTCTGGCCCTCGCGATCGGGGCCTTCGGGATCGGAACCACAGAGTTTGTGATCATGGGTGTGCTCCCCGAGGTCGCGGACGACTTCGGGGTCTCCATTCCCACCGCCGGTCTGCTCGTGACCGGGTATGCCCTGGGCGTGATGTTCGGCGCGCCGGTCATGACCGCCCTCGGCACCAAGGTTTCCCGCAAGCGGATGCTGATGCTCCTGATGGGCCTGTTCATCCTCGGCAACTTGGTCTCTGCCGTGGCCCCGGTCTTCGGACTGATGCTGGTGGGCCGGGTGGTGGCATCCCTGGCCCACGGTGCGTTCTTCGGCATCGGCTCGGTGGTCGCGGCCGACATGGTCGCCCCCGAGAAGAAGGCCGGTGCCATCTCCATGATGTTCAGTGGCCTGACCGTCGCCAACGTCGTCGGCGTCCCGCTCGGCACGCTCGTCGGACAGTCCGCCGGCTGGCGGGTCACCTTCGCCCTGGTCGCGGCCCTCGGCGTGGTCGGGCTGATCGGCGTCGCGAAGCTCGTGCCCGAGACGCCCAGGCCGGAGGGTGTCCACCTGCGCCACGAGCTGGCCGCGTTCAAGAACGTGCAGGTGCTGCTCGCCATGGCGATGACCGTCCTCGGCTTCGGCGGTGTGTTCGCGGCCATCACCTACATCGCGCCGATGATGACCCACGTCACCGGCTTCGCCGACGGTTCGGTCACCTGGCTGCTCGTCCTCTTCGGACTCGGCATGGTCGGCGGCAACCTCATCGGTGGCAGGTACGCGGACCGCGCGTTGATGCCGATGCTGTATGTGTCGCTCGGAGGTCTGGCTCTTGTGCTCGCACTGTTCACCGTGACCGCACACAGCAAGATCCTCGCCGCGCTCACCATCGTGCTGATCGGTGGCCTGGGGTTCGCGACCGTGCCTCCGCTGCAGAAGCGGGTCCTGGACCATGCGCAGGGCGCGCCGACCCTTGCCTCAGCCGCGAACATCGGTGCCTTCAACCTCGGCAACGCCCTGTCCGCCTGGCTCGGCGGCATCGTGATCGCCGCCGGTCTCGGCTACACCGCTCCCAACTGGGTGGGCGCGCTCCTTGCCGGCTCCGCCCTGCTGCTGGCGTTCCTCTCGGCCGCCCTGGAGCGCCGGGAGACGGCCTTCGGCACGGTCGTGGCAGGTGCCGCGCCCGCCGAGCGGCGCACCGCCGTCCACCACTGATCTCTGCCCGCGACCGGCCTGCCGCGAACGGGGCCCGGGGCCAGGGCCGTCCCCGGATCAGCCCCTCTCGACAAGCTCCCCAAGAACTCAGCACCACTCGCAAGGAGAACTTCCCCATGAGCACGACCACCGCCATTGCCCCGCTCACGATCCAGGACGCCGAAGTGCTCGTCGCCGCCGCCCACAGCGCCGCCGAGACCGCCGGGGTCGCGGTCAGCGTCACTGTGCTCGACGCGGGAGGTCACCTGTTGGCCTTCCGCCGCGACGACCGGGCCGTGCTGATCTCCGGAGAGACCAGCACGCGCAAGGCCTACACGGCGCTCCAGCTGAACGCGCCCACGGCCGACCTCGTCGACGCCGTCCAGCCCGGCGGCCTCTTCCACACCCTGCCCACCGCGCTCGACCGTCCGCTGCTGTTCATTGCGGGCGGCGTCCCGGTCCACCGCAACGGGCGGCTGATCGGCGCGATCGGGGTCGGCGGCGGCGCGCCCGAACAGGACCACGGGTTCGCCAAGGCAGCCCTGGGGGCGCTCGCCTGACGCACCGGCCGTCGGGCGCCGCGGGCGCCCGAGAATGTCGAACGGCGATGAAAGGCGTGTCCCCGGCAGCCCGGGGGCACGCGCTCTTCTCGGCGTCGACTCACCCCGCTGCCACCGTCAGCGGAGCGAAGCGCCGTGTCCAGTCACCGGGCAGGTCCGGGATACCGAAGGTCATGACCGCGTTGAGGCCCACGGAGGCGAGCCCACGCTCCTTCAGCCAGGCCAGCAGGTCCTCGTGCCGTACGTCGACATCGGTGCGTAGGGGTCGGTCGGTATGAGCGGCGAGAGACCCGACGAGTGCCTTCGCCGTCTCGGTGTCGCGGGCGATGAGCGGGCCCACCACGTGGGTGTCCATGTTGGGCCAGGCGGCCGCGTACCCGATGATCCGCCCGTTCTCCTCGGCGACTCGCACCTGGTCGGCGAAAGCAGGCAGCCGTGTGATCACATGCGTGCGATCGGCGCCGAACACCTGCTCGTCGAGCCGGACCAGGGCGGCGAGGTCCTCCCCGGTGGCCGGACGGGTGGCGACGGTCGACGCCGGTCCACCAGGTATGAAGTGTCCACGCACCATCTCGGAGCTGCCGGTGACCTTGAAGCCGAGTTCTTCGTAGAGGGGACGACCGTAGGGGGTTGCGTAGAGCGTGAGCGGGGTCGTGGTGCCCGTCTCCGCCACCACATGCCGCATCAGCCGGCGGCCGACGCCCTGACGGGCATGCCGCTGGGCGACGAGCACCATGCCGATGCCGCACAGATCCGGGCGATAGCGGGACCCGTACTCGGTCACGACGCAGGCGGTGACGAGGCCACCCTCCGGGTCATCGATGCCATATCCCTTTCCGGCGGCAAGGAGCAGCCCCCACTTGTGTTCCTCGCGGGGCCAGCCCCGGTCTTCGGACAAGTCGGCGCAGGCGGCGAGATCGCGGTGCGTCAGACGCCTGATGGGCAGAGCGGCGAGGGGAGGTGTCGGCACGCAGGTCAGGCTGTCCGACGTGGGGCACCCGCGTCCACCGGTTTGCGGTCGAACGCACACGCTTTTGGCCATGTCATGCTCGACCGCACAGGACAGGGACAGATGTTTCACGTGAAACAGCGATGGCCTGATCACGATCGGTCGGCAACGAACGGATGACCCGTCGTGGCTGCACGCGTCCGAGGAGAGTCCTGCGACGGTGGCTGGTAGGCGCGCGCTAGCCTCCTCGCCCATGGCGAGACTTCATCTCTTCGACCTGGACGGGACGTTGCTGCACGGGACATGGGCGCCCGTGGAGATCTCGCGGCAACTCGGCCTTGAGGCCGAGACCGTGGCGCTGGACCGGGCGATCGGGGCCGGGCGCATCGGACCCCCGGAATACGCGACTCAGGTACACGCCCTGTGGGCGGAACTCACGGAGGCACATGTGACGGCGGCCTTTGCGGCGGCTCCCTGGCTCTCCCGTATCGAGGAAGTGTGGACGGAGATCCGCGAGAACGGTGACTACTGCGCCGTCATCTCGCTTTCGCCCTCCTTCTTCGTGGAGCGACTGACACAGTGGGGCGTCCACGCGGCGTTCGGCTCGCGCTTCCCCGCACTGCCCTTCAGGGAACCGGTGGATCCGGCGGGAATACTCAGCGCCGCTGCCAAGGTGCGGATCGCGGACCAACTCTGCGTGGAGTTCGGAGTGGGGCGCGCCGACTGCGTCGCCTACGGTGACTCGATGTCGGACAAGGACTTGTTCGAGATGGCGCCGGTATCCGTCGCGGTCAATGGGGACCGGCATCTGGTAGGGAGTGCGACTCACTGCTATACCGGGCGTGATCTATGGGAAGCCTATGAATTGGTGCGCCTCGCCCGGTAATTTAAGGAATTTCTGGTTTGCTCGCCCGCCCATTCAGGGCGTACCAAGGGGGACTTGCCTCGATTCTTCCGAGGGCTGACGGCGGCGTTGTGAGCGGCTGGCTGCCCGATATGTCCCGTGCTGTGTCGGGACTGGCCGTCGCGTGACGCTGCGGGGGCGTCGGGTTCCACGGGCCCGAGGGTGGTGCGGTGCTGTCCTTTCCGGTGTCGTCGGGGTGACGGACTGCCGTCAGGTGAGGGCCGGGAGCTGGTGGGCCCGCTGCCAGGCGGTGGTGAATGCGCGTGTCCAGGGCCCAATGCCCGGCAGTTAAGCGGAAACGCCGCAGGTCAAATCGGTTGGGTTGGGGAGCTTGTAGCTGCCGGGGCCGGTTCGTTGCAGGATTCCTTCACGGACCCAGCGGCATAGCTCGTTGACCAGGCCGCGATGGCGGGCCGGGGGATACTCCAGGGCGTCGAGAATCTCCCGAGCCTTCCAGGAGCGGTCCGGGTTCGCTCGCAGGAGCGCGATCGTGCGTTCCTTGCTGGTATGTCCGGCTCGTCCTGGGTGAGCCGGATCAGCCCAGGCGGGGGCCACTGTGTAAGCGCCGGGGGCGGTGCGTTCGAGCACCCCGGTGATCGCCCACTGGCACAACTGCCCAGCGATGACGTGGTGCTTGGGATAACCCAGCGCATAGGCGATCTCGCGGGCCGTCCAGGAGCGGACGGGGTGGGTCTGCAGCAGCCGGATGACGCGCTCCTTGCGTGCTGTTCGGGACGGCAGACACGACCCGCCATCGGCAGGTTCGGGCGTGTCGAGGACGGGGAAGGGGACGTGTCCGTCGTGGATGTCGATGGCCAGGTGCGTGACGTTCATGCTCGTTGTGGCGCGCTCATCATCGGTCCGGGACGCGTAGCGCGAGGTGCTGCATTTGACCTTCCGCGCGCTGACGCGCAGGCGCCGCAGGGGCAGTGGGGATCTCAGCACAGCGGCGCCGATCGTGCCGTCGGCGGTGAGACCGGTGTACTCGATGCCGGAGGCGAGGGCCACCTGGTCGCGGGCGCTCTCCAGGGCCACGGTGAAACTCATCCGGTCGGGATCTGCCCCATCGCCTTGCATGGCCGCGTCCGTCATCGCCCTGCGGAGCAGTTGATAGACGATCAGGCTGGCCCACATCTCCTGCTCCAGGCCGACCGGATCACATGAACGCAGGACCAGCCCTGCTTGCAGGGTGTGCCGCAGGGCGTAAAAGGCAGACTCGACCTCCCACCGTTCATGGTAGAGGCGGACGAGTGTGGCGGCCGGGTCGC
>NZ_JBVHHL010000015.1:0-161362 GCF_055561075.1 Streptomyces sp. NPDC022910 | reverse complement strand
CATTCCGAACCCGGAAGCTAAGCCTTACAGCGCCGATGGTACTGCAGGGGGGACCCTGTGGGAGAGTAGGACACCGCCGAACAAATCTTGAGGAAACCCCGCACCGTATGGTGCGGGGTTTTCTGCGTTTTCGGGCATTTCCGGCTCGTTTAGGCTCGTACCCATGCGCTACGACCTCGTGATCTTTGACAACGACGGCGTCCTCGTCGACAGCGAGCCCATCTCCAATCGGCTCCTGGCCGCCTACCTCACCGAGCTCGGGCACCCGACGACGTACGAGGACTCCATCCGTGACTACATGGGGTCCGCGATGCACCGGGTCCACGACCTCGTCCACGAGCGCACGGGACAGCGGCTGCCGGCGGACTTCGACGACCTCTTCCACACCCGCGTCTTTGCCGCCTTCGAGCGGGAGTTGAAGCCCGTGGCCGGGGTCGTGGACGTACTGGAGAAGCTGTCCGCCGACGGGGTGCCGTACTGCGTGGCGTCGTCCGGGAGTCACGAGCGGATCCGGGTCGGGCACCGTACGACCGGGCTCGCCCGGTGGTTCGACGACGGGCAGGTCTTCAGTTCGCAGGACGTCGGACGGGGGAAGCCGGCGCCGGATCTGTTCCTGTACGCCGCTGAGCGGATGGGGGTCGCGCCGGACAACTGTGTCGTCGTGGAGGACAGTCCGCTCGGCGTGCAGGCCGCCGTCGCCGCCGGGATGGACGTGTACGGGTTCACCGCGATGACACCGGCCGCCAAGCTCATAGGTGCGACCCAACTCTTCTCCTCCATGGGGGAGTTGGCTGACCTGCTGGTATGACCTCGCCCGTGACCCGGGCGAACCGGAGCTGCACTGACATTTGTCATGCCGAGCTCCGGACGATCGTTTCTACTGGTGGGCCCGTCCCGGCGGCGAAGCTGGGGGCATGACGACGAACACGGTTTCCCAGGGCCAGAGCAAGAAGCAGAACTTCATGCCGCTGATCATGGACGTCGCGGTGCCGGTCGGTTCGTACTATCTGTTCAAGGACGGGTTCGGGATGAGCACGCTCATGGCCCTCGGCCTCAGCAGCGTCGTGCCGGCCGTGCGCACCGTGTGGGGCGTGGTCGGAGAGCGGAAGATCAACGCACTCGCCGGGCTCATCCTCTTCGTGAACCTCGTGGGGCTGCTTCTCAGCTTCGTGGCCGGCGACCCACGGCTGATGCTCGCCAAGGACAGCGGGGTGAGCAGCGTGATCGGAATCGGGATCCTGGTCTCCGTGGCCATGGGGAAGCCGATGATGACGGTGGGCATGAAGCCCTGGCTCGTGAAGGGGGACGCGGGCCGGGAGGCCGCCTGGGCGCGGCTGCAGAGTGGTTCCGCCGCCTTCCGGCGAGCCGAGCGGGTGTTCTCGGTCGTGTGGGGTGTGGTGCTGCTCGCCGAGTGCGTGGTGCGGGTCGTGGGCGCCTACACGCTTCCGGTGGACACCATGGTCTGGCTGGGTTCGGTCATCCTGATGGTCGCGATGGCGCTGGGGTTCGTCATCAGCGGTGGTCTCGCCGCCGGTCCGATGGCGCAGATGCTCATCGCCGAGGTGAAGGCCGAGGGTGCCGCCGCGCCCACCGCGGTTGTCGCTGCCGCACGGTGAAACTGAGCAAAATTCATCTTCGGCTGGATCTACCCACCGGTAGATCGGGGCCCTACTCTCGCCGCCATGACAGATGTGCTGCGGCGCGGTAGGGCCTCTCTGGCGTTCAGCTTCTTCGCTCAAGGCGCCACCTTCGCCCTGCTGGTGACCCGTATCCCGGCCATCCAGGACCGGTACGGGGTCTCCGACGCGCTGCTCCCCGTCTTCCTCGCCGCCGTGCCGATCCTCGCGGGTGTGGGCAGTGTGACGACCGAGCAGCTCGTCAAGCGCGTACGGCCGAGCCGGCTGCTCCGCTGGTCGCAACCCGTCGTGCTGCTCGCCCTCCTCGGTGTGGGGACCGGGGACCACATGGCCGAACTTGGCGTCGCGCTTGCCGCGTTCGGGCTGACCGTGGGCGCCCTGGACACCTCCATGAACATGCTCGGGGTGAGCCTCCAGCGGACGTACGGGCGCAGCATCATGCTCGGTTTCCACGCCGCGTACAGCCTCGGAGGGATCGTCGGCGCCTCGCTCGCCTGGGTGGGTGCGCACTGGCATCTTGCGCTGTGGGTGTCGTATCTGCCGCTGTTCGTGGTCCTGCTTCCGGCGACGCTCGTGGGCAGCCGGTGGTACGTCGACGGCAGCGGGCCCGATGCGGACGCGCAGGAGGCGACGGCCGGCCCCGTCGTCTTCCGGCTGCTGTTGCCGCTCTGTCTGGTGATGACCTTCGCGTACATCGGGGACTCGACCGTCTCCAACTGGAGCGCCAAGTACCTGCAGGACACGCTGGGAGGTTCGGAGCAGTTGGCGACGGTTCCGTACAACGTCTACATGGTCACCACGCTGCTCGGGCGGTCCATCGGGGACTTCGGCGTGCGGCGGTTCGGGGCCGCGGTGGTCGTACGGCTGGGTGCGCTGGTGGCGGCGCTCGGGTTCGCCGTGGTGGCGGGGGCGCCGGGAGCGTGGGTCGGGATGCTCGGGTTCACCCTGCTGGGTCTCGGGCTGTGTGTCCTCGTACCGCAGACCTTCGCTGCCGCCGGGCGGCTCTTCCCCGGGGCTTCGGACACGGCTATCGCGCGCCTCAACATCTTCAACTACGTGGGTTTTCTCATCGGCTCGCCGTTGGTGGGCGCGCTCGGGGACGCCTGGAGCTACCGGGGCGCCATGCTCGTGCCGATGGCGTTGGTCCTGGTGACACTGGTGTACGCCCGTTCGTTCAAGCCTGGACCGGACCGATACCGTGACGGGCATGAGCGGCCGCGCACAGCTGATGTGGGACGAGGCAGTAACGGGCTATGACTTCGGTCCGGACCATCCGATGGATCCGGTCAGGCTCGCGCTGACCAGGAGACTCGTCGACGCCTTCGGGCTCGACAGGAACGTCGAGGTGGTCGCGGCGAAGCCCGCGGGTGACTCCACGCTGCGGCTCGTGCACCGCGAGGACTACGTGGCGGCCGTGAAGGTCGCGTCCGCGCACCCGGCGTCCGCCGACGGGTCGTACGGGCTCGGGACCCTGGACGATCCCGCCTTCGCCGGGATGCACGAGGTGTCCGCCCTGATCGCCGGGCAATCGGTAGGGGCGGCCGAGGCCGTGTGGCGGGGGGACGCCCTGCACGCCGTGAACTTCGCCGGCGGGCTGCACCATGCGATGCCGGGCGGCGCGTCCGGGTTCTGCATCTACAACGACGCCTCGCTCGCCATCGCCCGGCTGCTGGAGCTGGGCGCCGAGCGGATCGCGTACGTGGATGTGGACGTGCACCACGGGGACGGGGTGCAGGCCGCGTTCTGGGACGATGCGCGAGTCCTGACCATCTCGCTGCACGAGCATCCGCGCACCCTCTTCCCGCAGACCGGCTGGCCGGAGGAGACGGGCGCCCCGAGCGCGGAGGGCAGCGCGGTGAACCTGGCGCTGCCGGCCGGGACGGGGGACGCGGGGTGGGTTCGTGCCTTCCACGCCGTCGTGCCGGAGCTGCTCGCCGACTTCCGGCCGCAGGTGCTGGTCACCCAGCACGGCGCCGACACCCACTTCGAGGACCCGCTCGCGCACCTGGCCGTGTCTCTGGACGCGCAAAGGGCCGTGCAGGTGGCGTGTCACGACCTGGCGCACGAGTACGCCGACGGGCGCTGGGTCGCGCTGGGCGGGGGCGGATACGCGGTCGTGGAGGTCGTGCCGCGTTCGTGGACGCATCTGGTCGCGATCGCGGCGGGCCGGCCGATCGAGCCGGAGACCGTGATCCCGGAGAGCTGGCGGCAGGAAGTCTTCGCCCGTACACGGCAGTTGGCGCCGATGCGGATGACGGACGGGCGGTGGCCGGTGTCGTACGCGGGCTGGGAGTCGGGGTACGACCCGGCGGACCGGCTCGACCAGGCGGTGCTCGCGGTGCGGAAGGCGGTGTTTCCGCTGCGGGGGTTGCTGGCGTAGCCGGTCGCCGCGTGGCGTGGCCTGTGCGGTAGGGGTGGTGCGCGGGGGCGCACGATTACGCCGACTGTGGGGTGTTTCTCGCATTCAGGACGTGCGGTGGGGGCGGGTGGGCCAGCATCGCTGACGTGTTGAGCACCGGAGCACTGCGTGCACATCTGCTGGCCGCCCGGCTGGCCGGGCCCGTGGCCACCTCGCGCGAGGAGAGCCTGCGCAGCTATCGGCTCTTCGCCGCCCGCGACCCCCGCGTGCTGATCGGGCTCGATCCCGAATGGACATGGGGGCATCGGGATGTGATCGAGCTGATGGCGGACAAGTGTGGAGTTTCGGCCGATCCTCGGCATGTCTCGGGTCATGATGTCATCGACCCGGAGCGCACCCTGGAGGGACTCGACGCCTTCGCCGAGCGGGTCGGCAAGGCCGCGCAGGACAGGGCTACGGTCCTTCTCGGTACCGGTCACCCGCACCGGCTGCTCGGTTTCTACGCCGCGCTGGCGGACGCCCTGTCGGCGGCGGGATGTACTGTCCTCACCCCGGCGCAGGGTCACTGTGTCGACATAACGACCCGGTTCGGTCTACGCACGTACAACCTTGATTACGTACGAGGTGTCGCCATCGTAAGGAACCCGGAGCCCGGAGGAGCCGGTTGTGAGCCCGGCGCACATGCGCACTCGCCGCTCCCGGTTCGCACCGTGCTCGCCGCCGCGGCGGAGACCGGCGGGCCGTTGCCCGATCTCGTCATCGGTGACCACGGCTGGGTCTGCGGAGCAGGTCAGCTGGGGTTCGAGGTGATCGGTCTCGCCGATACGGACGATCCTGCGCTCTTCGTGGGGGAGGCAGAGGGGCAGGTGTCCGTCGTCGTTCCACTTGATGACGCTGTGCGGTCTGATTACTACCGACCGCTTACTCGCTATGTACTCGATCGAGCGTGTCTGTCACAGTAGGCCGCCGATGGCATCCCCTCTTCCCCACTCGCATCACCCGCCCCTACATTGGGGAGTGAGCACGCAGCGACGAAGAGTCACCGGAAGGGGAAGCCGGTGGCCGTCGAGTGCGGAAGGTTCAGGTGTGTCATGGCTGCAGCTGGCGAGAGGCCTCTGAACGAGGTTCAGTTCCTGACCGTGGCGGAAGTCGCCTCGGTGATGCGAGTGTCGAAGATGACCGTGTACCGGCTGGTGCACAGCGGTCATCTGCCGGCGATCCGGGTGGGAAGGTCCTTCCGGGTGCCGGAGCAAGCGGTTCACGAGTACCTCCGCGAGAGCTATGTGGGGGTCGAGACGGCCTGACGGCGGCCCGGCGAGGCCCTGTGCGGCCTCCCGGGTCACCTCGATTACGACCTCAGCGCTCGGGCGGGTAGGCTAGCCCCTCGTAGGTCGTATGGGCCCATGGCGCCCAGCACCGAGTGATGAGAAGTGAGCGAGGGTAGTCGTGGGCTCTGTTATCAAGAAGCGGCGCAAGCGGATGGCGAAGAAGAAGCACCGCAAGCTGCTCAAGCGCACTCGCGTTCAGCGTCGCAACAAGAAGTAAGGTGCGGCCCCGCCAGGGGCACCTTTGCTCTGTGCGCGAGCGCGTGCTGTGGCCCCCCACCCACCGGTGGGGGGCCCTTGTCATCTCCGGGTGGTGGCTCCCGGCGAGGTCTGGCGGTCGCCCCGTCGCCGCCGGGTCGCAACCCGCTGTGCGTACGCCTGTGGGTCAAATGGCTTGGTCTGATCGTGCGTTCGAGGGTGTCGTCACTTCGTGCATCGGGCGGTCATCACAGCGCAACATCGACCCGGTAAGTTGGCCGCACACGGGGAACGCGGCAGGCTAGCGGGCAGAGGTACGTCCACTACTGGACGCGACGGGAAGAGAGGCGCTGATCTTGGGCAAGGTCGTGCTCGTGACCGGGGTGGCCCGCCGGCTCGGCGGCCGGTTCGTACGACGGATCCAGCGTGACCCGGAGGTCGACCGCGTCGTCGCGGTGGACGCGGTCCCGCCCGAGCACCATCTGGGCTCCGCCGACTTCATCCGGGCCGACATCCGCCAGCCCACCATCGCCCGGGTGCTCGCCGAGCACTCCGTCGACACGGTCGTCCACATGGACGTGACCGGCACCCCGCTGGGCAGCGGCAGCCGGGCCACTGTCAAGGAGACCAACGTCATCGGCACCATGCAGCTGCTCGGCGCCTGCCAGAAGTCGCCGACGGTCAAACGGCTGGTCGTGAAGTCCAGCACGAACGTGTATGGTTCCGCGCCCCGTGACCCGGCCGTCTTCACCGAGACGACCCCGCCCAAGTCCCTGCCCAGCGGCGGCTTCGCCAAGGACACCGTCGAGGTCGAGGGGTACGTACGGGGCTTCGCACGGCGTCGGCCCGATGTCGCGGTCTGTGTGCTGCGCTTCGCCAACATCCTCGGCCCGAGCGCCGATTCGCCCCTTGCGTCGTACTTCTCGCTGCCGGTGCTGCCCACCGTCTTCGGCTACGACCCGCGCCTGCAGTTCGCGCACGAGGACGACGTGATCGAGGTGCTGCGGATCGCCTCGCACGAGCCGCAGCGCGGCACGCTCAACAGCGGCACGTTCAACATCGCCGGGGACGGGGTGCTGCTGCTGTCCCAGTGCGCGCGGCGCCTGGGCCGGCCCACCGTGCCCCTGCTGCTGCCCGCGGTCACCTGGGTCGGCTCGGCCATGCGCACCCTGGGCATGACGGACTTCTCTCCCGAGCAGATCCGGCTGCTCACCCACGGTCGGGTCGTGGAGACGGACCAGATGCGCGAGACTCTTGGATACGAGCCGAAGTACACGACCGCGGAGACGTTCGCGGACTTCGCGCGCAGCCGTGGGCCCGGACTGCTGCCGCCGGAGGCCCTCGCGGGGGCCGTCGACCGGATCGCCGCGCTGCCCTTCGTGGGCGGTGGCCACCCCCCGACGCAGAGCGCCAACTGAGGAGCGCATCAACGATGGCGGACGCCAAGGTCATTCCGTTCGACGACGACCGGTCCCGCGGGGCTGCCGCGCAGCGGCCGCCGCGGCGCCGGGGCGCGGGGAGCCGGCGGGGGAGTGAGCCCGCGGCGGTCCGCGAGGTCCAGCCTCTGCCCGGCAGGGCGGTCCCGCAGGATGATGTTCCCGTGACACGTGAGGAGAGGCCGCCCGCCGCACCCCGGGAGGGAAGCCTGGAGCAGCGCATCGCCGGGGGTCTGGCCTTCCTGCGCCGCCGGCTGACGGGTGAGTACGAGGTCGATGACTTCGGCTACGACGAGGAGCTCACCGACCAGGTCCTGATGTCACTGCTGCGGCCGGTGTACGAGAGGTACTTCCGGGTCGAGGTGAAGGGCATCGAGAACATCCCGTCGAAGGGCGGCGCGCTGATCGTCGCCAACCACTCCGGCACCCTGCCGCTGGACGGCCTGATGTTGCAGGTCGCCGTGCACGACAACCACCCGGCGGGCCGTCATCTGCGGCTCTTGGCAGCCGACTTGGTCTTCGTGCTGCCGGTGGTCAACGAACTGGCCCGCAAGGCCGGTCACACCCTCGCGTGCGCGGAGGACGCCGAGCGGCTGCTGGAGCGCGGCGAGGTGGTCGGTGTGATGCCGGAGGGCTTCAAGGGCATCGGCAAGCCGTTCAGCGAGCGCTACAAGCTGCAGCGCTTCGGCCGCGGCGGCTTCGTCTCCACGGCTCTGCGCGCAGGCACGCCGATCGTCCCGTGCTCGATCGTCGGGGCCGAGGAGATCTACCCGATGATCGGCAATGCGAAGACCCTCGCCCGGCTGCTGGGTTTCCCGTACTTCCCGATCACGCCGACGTTCCCGTGGCTGGGGCCGCTGGGCGCGATCCCGCTGCCGACGAAGTGGACGATCCAGTTCGGCGAGCCGATTCCCACGGACGGCTACCCGCCGGAGGCCGCCGAGGACCCGATGCTGATGTTCAACCTGACGGACCAGGTCAGGGAGCAGATCCAGCACACGCTGTACAAGCTGCTGGTGCAGCGGCGCTCGGTGTTCTTCTGACTCCGGTACGCGGAACGGGGGCGCCCCTTCGACCAGGGGCGCCCCCGTTCCGCGTCAGGGCTGCTGCGAGCCCTACTTGCTCTCCTCGCTGTCGATGCCCAGTCCCGGCAGGAGACCGGGGAGCAGAGGCGGCAGCGTCACGTTCGGTCCCGACGACGGGCTCTTGCTCGACGAAGGGGAACTACTGGCGCTGTCCTTCGGCGGGTCCAGCAGACCGCCGGTGCTGCCGCCGAGCAGGCCGTCGCCGTCGCTCTTGGACGTGGACGGCTGGGGCCGGCCGCTGCTGTGGCTTCCGCTGGCGGAGCCGCCGGTGGCGCTCGGAGCGGGTCCGTCGCTGCCGGGCGAGTCGGTGGTGCCCGGAGCGGAACTCCCGGGGCTGCCTGAGCCGCCCTGGGACGGGGCATGCGGCAGCAGCGACTGCAGCGGGGCGACCTCCTGGTCTATGGCGTCGAAGACCGACGTCACCTGCTGACTGACGTCGCCGAGCTGGACGGGCAGCCGGTCGCGCAGGGCGCCCCAGGCATCGCGATGCGACTCGGAGAAGGCCGAGAGGGTCTGAATGGGGGCGATGGAGCCGTCCCGTTCATACGCCTCGTGCAGCAGGCGGTGGCCTTCGGCCGCGTCGTGCTGCATGCCGGAGAGGGTGCGGCGGATCTCGCCGAGGGACTCGTGGTCGAGCTGGCCGCCGCGGCCGCGCTCCATGAGCCGACGCGCCTCGTTCAGACGGGTCGACGCCTGGTCGAGGTAGATCCGTCCGCGGTTGTCGTCCCCCTCGGCCATGCCGAGTTTGACGTCCTCGATGCCGCGTTTGAGGCCGTAGAGCGAGTCCCCGGGCAGGGCGTCGGAACTGGCAGCGGCCACCCCGCCGAACGAGGCCGCGGCCACGCCGACGCTGAGTCCGCCCGCGGCGAGGCCCTTGGTGAGCCGTGTGCGGGACCGCAACTTCCCCAGCGGGCTTGCCCGGTGAGCGCCCCGGGCCCGATGGGATCGCCCGCCCGTCTCTCGCCGCCACCCTTCTGCGGAAGTCGCCGCGCTCCCCTTGTGAACGGGCATCGAAGGGTCCGCCGCTTCGCCTCCCGGGGCCGTGCCCTCCTGCAGCATGGCCTCCATCGCGGCCACCAGCCGCGCGCGCTGGACGACCTTCACCTCGGGATCGAGCGCCGGCCTGGGCAACTCGTCGAGACGGGTCGCGAGGGCCAACAGGCGGGCCCGCTCGGTCCGTTCCGCAGCAGCCGGGGCCGGAGCCGGTCCTCCGGGCTGCTCGGCCGCCGTGCCCCGGTCGTCGGACTGATCCTCCAGGGCCTGGGCGAAGGCGTTCGCCCGCCGGTGGGCCGATACGTTCGCGATCACTGGCGGCACCTCCTCTCGTCATGACGGTCGACTCCCCAGGGGATCCTGAGGGTTGCACGCCCTGACTACATCCACACGATCGAGTGGTCGGGGACGGCCAGGGGGTGACCACAGGGAGCCTGTATCCCGCACAACGAGCGGCTCGGCACTTGGGTTACGGACGATGGATGATCGGACCGCGAACTCAACGACTCTGCACGGAAGGTGAGTTGACGATAGCGGAGCGTGTGCGGCCGGATGGGGTGGGCGTGGTCGCGATACGGCTCGGCCGGGGGCGGAGGGGCGGCTCGATGCGGCTCTGCGGGGTTCAGCGGGCGTCTTCGGGCAGGAGCCGGGCGAGGGTGCGGACGGCCCGGTACTGGAGGGTCTTGATCGCACCCTCGTTCTTGCCCATCACGCGGGCGGTCTCGGCGACGGAGAGGCCCTGGAGGAAGCGGAGCGTCACGCACTCCTGCTGCTGGGGGTTGAGTCGCCGCACGGCCTCGAGCAGGGCGGCGTTGGAGAGGGACTCGAGGACGGAGTCCTCGGGGGACCGCTCGACCTCGTTGGCGTCGAGCATCTCCCCGGTGGTGACCTCGAGCCGGAAGCGGCTCGACTTGAAGTGGTCGGCGACGAGGTTGCGGGCGATCGTGACGAGCCAGGCGCCGAAGTCGCGCCCCTGCCAGGTGAAGGTGCCGATCCGGCGCAGCGCGCGCAGAAAGGTCTCACTGGTGAGGTCCTCGGCGGTCGCCCTGCCCCCCACCCGGTAGTAGATGTAGCGGTAGACGGTGTCGCTGTACTGGTCGTACAGGCGCCCGAAGGCGTCGGCCTCGCCGGCCTGGGCGCGCTCCACGAGGTCCATCATGCGGGCGCTGTCACTGTCCGCAGCCGGGCGGCGTGCGGTGGTGGCGGCCGAGCCGGAGCGGCCCCGACGGCCGCCGACCGCGGCGCTGCCGTCGGCCAGTGCGTAGCACGGGCCGACGGGGGCGGCGGTGGCGAAGGCGGGGACGGCGTACGCGGTGGGGACGAAGCCGCGCAACAGGTCGAGGACCGTTGCGCGCAGCGTAGCCAGGCCCGAGGCGTCAACCCCGACGTGTGGGTACACGGGACTCCCAGAGGCAGAGCTTCCATCACGTGCAGTACGGGACCGTTCACCCGTCGTAGCGACGGAGGGGTACCGGATTGCGTCTGAGGAGAATAACGCTTAGTACAGGCAGTGCTACACCGAGTTGCTCAAATCATCGATTACGTCGCTTCTGTAACCGATTGACGCTCGCTCAAGTGCCGTAGAGTGACCGTTTGTTGATCGGTTGAGTCCGCCTTCCGTCTGGGTACGGGGCGTGTTGTGGCCGGGTGGGCACAAGGGGAGTGGTGGGGAGGGTACGGGGGTAAGACCCGCAGAATGCGGGTGCCCTCCGGGCGGGGCGTACAGGTGAACGCGACGTGCGGCGCGGCGATGTTGACGCGGCGTCACAGCCAGTCACCTACAGCGGTGGCGCGCTTGTCGTGGGTGGCGGTGCCCGGTCTTGCCAGGCCGGTGGCCGCCGGTCCGAGCCCCGTCGCTGCGGCAGGCGCCCGGACCCCGGTTCAGCGGTGGAGGTATGCCGCACTTGCCGTCGCCACAGGTGTCGGACGTGGCGGTTCAGGCGCGTCTTGGTTCGGCTGCGTCGTGTGCTGGGCTTGTCGCTGCGGCATAGCGCCCTGTTCGCCTGGGTCGGGTGGGCCCGTCGCTACGGCAGGCGCCGGTCCGTCCCGGGTTCGGGGGTGGCGGCGGTGGTGGGGTGTCTGGCGTGCCGCGGGTGTCCGACGTGGCGGTTCAGGCGTCTTGGTTCGGCGGCGGCCTCGGTGTCTTTGTCGCTGCGGCAAAGCGCGCGGTCCACTCGAGTGGGGCCGCCGCTGTGCTCGCCCCGTCGCTGCGGCAGGTGCCGGTCCGCCCGTTCTGCGGCGGAGGCGTGGCGCGTGCCGCAGTCGTCCGGCTTGGTCCGTTCAGGGTCGTCGCGATGGGCCTGTCGCGGCCGCAAGGGCCTGTTCGTCCCAGATGGGCGGCCGCGGTGCCCGGCCCTGTCGCTGCCGCAGGCGCCGGTCCGCCCTCGGTTCAGCGGACGGCGGAGTGGCACGGGCCGGTCAGGGCGTACCGGCGCTGCCGCAGGCGCCCGGTGGTTTCGTCAGCGGCGGCGGCGGTGCAGGGCGATGGCTGCTGCCGTGCCGCCCGCCACCGCGCCCACGCCGGCCGCTGCCGGGAGGCCGACCTTCGCCGCCTTGCGGGCCGTGCGGTAGTCGCGCAGGCGCCAGTCCTGCGCGCGGGCGTGTTTGCGGAGTTTGGTGTCCGGATTGATCGCGTACGGGTGGCCCACCAGCGACAGCATCGGGATGTCGTTGTGGGAGTCGCTGTACGCCGCGCAGCGGGACAGATCGAGCCCTTCCGCCGCCGCCAGCGCGCGGACCGCCTCCGCCTTCGCCGGGCCGTGCAACGGCTCGCCCACCAGCTTGCCCGTGTAGACGCCGTCGACCGATTCCGCGACCGTGCCGAGGGCCCCGGTCAGGCCCAGGCGGCGCGCGATCACCGTCGCGATCTCCACCGGCGCGGCCGTGACCAGCCACACCCGCTGGCCCGCGTCCAGGTGCGCCTGCGCCAGCGCCCGCGTGCCAGGCCAGATCCGCTCGGCCATGTACTCGTCGTAGATCTCCTCGCCGATCGACATCAGTTCGGAGACACGGTGGCCCTTGACGATCGAGAGTGCGGAGTCGCGGGCGTCCTGCATGTGCTCGGGGTCCTCCACCCCGGCCAGCCGGAACCACGCCTGCTGCCAGGCGAACTTCGCCAGGTCGCGCGTCTCGAAGAACTTCCGCTTGTACAGGCCCCGGCCGAAGTGGAACAGCGCGGCGCCCTGCATCACGGTGTTGTCCAGGTCGAAGAACGCCGCGGCCTTGTCGTCGCCGAGGACCGGGAACTCCGGTTCCCGGTCGGAGACGTCCTGCGGGACGGCGTCCTGCGAGGACTTGCGCGCTGCCTCCGCCGAGGCCTCGCCTGCCAACACGCTCCGCGCCGTGGCGGAGCGCCTACGGGGAGTGAGCCATCCGAGAGCGGCCATGTCGTGAGCATAGCCAGTCTGTTCGGCACTTCCGGAGTCGAGAGGTTTGAAGGCTGTGAACTCTCCGCGACCGTGTCGTTAAAGAAGCGATCCCGTCGGCGTGGCGTCCTGCCGTCGGCCAGGTGCCCCGGGTTATGGGCGTACGGCTCCTTCGGCGGCCCGGCGGGGCGAGAATGGCCGACATGAGTCCCATCTTTCGGCGCAAGACCGCTCAGGAACCCCACGACCGGCTGGTCACACTCATCCGCAAGCCCGGGTGCCATCTGTGCGACGACGCAGTGAGCGTCATCGAGAAGGTCTGCGGTGAGCTCGGTGTGCCCTGGGAGCAGAAGGACATCACCCAGGACGAGGAGCTCAACCGTCAGTACTGGGAGCAGATCCCTGTGGTGCTGGTCGACGGCGCGCAGCACACCTTCTGGCGGGTGAACGAGGAGCGCCTGCGCAAGGCCCTGACCCAAAGCCCCGGGGCGCCCGCCGTGACCTGACTGATCAGTCCAAGTGGTCCGGAAAGTCGCTTAGGATCGTTGGCGACGGGCCTCGGGGGGGTGGATCGTAGAGGAGAGTGTGCGGTTTTGCCCCCAGAAGAAAAGGAACGGTGGTGCCTGTGCGCCCGTTCCGTCTCCATACGCCGGGGGCGCGTGACCCCGGTCACGTTGGCCGGACAAATCGGACACCATCTTTGTGCACGCGTTCACAAAGACATAGCCTGCATTCGACGGGGCGGTCCGGGAACGTGTGACCGCCTGCAGCCCCGCTCTACCCGCAGGAGCACCGTGGCAACTGGCCGAACTCACCGACCGGCGACCCGCAGCCGAGGGATTCCCGAGGCCACCGTCGCCAGGCTTCCGCTGTACCTTCGAGCCCTGACTGCGCTGTCGGAGCGCTCGGTACCCACGGTCTCCTCCGAGGAGCTGGCCGCGGCCGCGGGGGTCAACTCCGCCAAGCTGCGCAAGGACTTCTCCTACCTGGGCTCCTACGGGACCCGGGGCGTGGGCTACGACGTCGAGTATCTCGTGTACCAGATCTCCCGTGAGCTGGGCCTGACCCAGGACTGGCCGGTCGTGATCGTCGGTATCGGTAACCTCGGCGCGGCGTTGGCCAACTACGGCGGGTTCGCCTCCCGTGGCTTCCGGGTCGCGGCGCTCATCGACGCCGATCCGGCGATGGCCGGGAAGCCGGTCGCGGGCATTCCGGTCCAGCACACCGATGACCTGGAAAAGATCATCAAGGACAGCGGCGTCTCCATCGGCGTCATCGCCACCCCCGCCGGCGCCGCCCAGCAGGTCTGTGACCGGCTCGTGGCCGCGGGTGTGACCTCCATCCTGAACTTCGCGCCGACCGTGCTCTCCGTCCCGGACGGCGTCGACGTGCGCAAGGTCGACCTCTCCATCGAGCTGCAGATCCTCGCCTTCCACGAGCAGCGCAAGGCCGGCGAGGAGGCCCTGCCCGACGGCCTTCCGGCCTCGTCGGCGGGCGCGCAGTCCGCCGACAAGGGGCCCGACGGGGACGTCCCCGCCGTGATGCCGGCATGAGTCTCCTCGTCGTCGGGCTGAGCCACCGCAGCGCGCCGGTCAGCGTCCTGGAGCGGGCCGCGCTGACCGCGGACGCACAGGGCAAGCTGCTCCAGGACACGGTCGCCGCCGAGCCGGCCACCGAGGCCGCGGTGCTCGCCACCTGCAACCGCATCGAGCTGTACGCCGACGTGGACAAGTTCCACGCGGGCGTCGCCGAGTTGTCGACGCTTCTCGCCCAGCACAGCGGAGTCGGACTCGACGAGCTGACCCCCTACCTCTACGTCCACTACGAGGACCGGGCGGTCCACCACCTGTTCTCGGTGGCCTGCGGTCTGGACTCGATGGTCGTCGGCGAGGGCCAGATCCTCGGCCAGATCAAGGAATCCCTGGCCACCTCGCAGGACCGGCACACCGCCGGACGCCTGGTGAACGACCTGTTCCAGCAGTCTCTGCGGGTCGGAAAGCGCGCACACTCCGAGACGGGCATCGACCGTGCAGGTCAGTCGCTGGTGACCTTCGGTCTGGAGCAGCTGTCGTCCGGTGCGCCGGTCGAGACCTGGGCCGCGGGCAAGCGCGCCCTCGTGATCGGTGCCGGCTCCATGTCCTCGCTGGCCGCCGCGACCCTCGCGCGCGCCGGGGTCGCCGAGGTCGTGATCGCCAACCGCACGCTGGAGCGTGCCGAGCGCCTCGCGCAGATCCTCAAGGAGGGCGACGACACGGACGTGCTGGCACGCGCGGTACCGATGGAGACGGTGCCGGACGAGCTGACACGTGCCGACGTCGTCGTCTCCTGCACGGGCGCGACCGGTCTGGTCCTGACGGCCCAGGCGGTCGCGGAGGCGCTGGAGGGGCGCGTGGACGGGCCCCTCGGCCCCGTCACCCCGGCCGCCCCGGCGCAGGGCGCCGGACCCGCCCGTACCACCGACGCGCGCACGACCGACCCTGCCGCCGTACGGGACGAACTACCGCCCACCAGCCTCGGCACCGAGGACGGCTGCCCCCTCGACCTGTCCGCAGTGCAGAGCACCGCCGGTTTCTCGGTGCTGGGCGAGGCCGCCGTCGCCGGGATGGCGGCCGCCGAACTGGAGCAGCACGCGGCATGGGTCGACAAGGGCGACCAGGAGCGCAGCGCCCGTCCGGCCGGCAGTGCCGTGCTCGACCCCGAGGCCGAGGCCGAGGTCATCACCGCGCTCGTCGCGACCGTGGCCACCGTCGGCAGGGTCCCCGAGCGCCGCCGCCCCGAACCGGTCGTGCCGGCCCCCCGCCCCGCGCCCGTGCTGTCGTTCCTCGACCTCGCGATGCCGCGGGACGTCGACGCGGCCGTGCACCGGCTGCCCGGGGTACGGCTGGTCGACATCGAGTCGCTCGCCGAGGCCTCCGCCGACGCGCCCATGGCCGCCGACGTCGATCAGGTGCGGCGGATCGTCTCCGACGAGGTCGCGGCGTTCAGCGCCGCCCTGCGCGCGGCGCACATCACGCCGACCGTCGTCGCGCTGCGCTCCATGGCCGCCGACGTGGTGGCCAACGAGATCGCGCGCCTGGAGGGGCGGCTGCCCGAGCTGGACGACAAGCACCGGGCGGAGATCACTCAGACCGTGCGGCGCGTCGTCGACAAGCTGCTGCACGCGCCGACCGTACGGGTCAAGCAGCTGGCCGCCGAGCCCGGCGGCGCCGGGTACGCGGACGCGCTGCGCACCCTGTTCGACCTCGACCCCGAGACGGTCGCCTCCGTCTCGCGGGCCGAGGACGCCAAGAGCAATGAGAACACCGAGAAGGCCGAGAACCGAGGGCGAGCATGAGTGAGCCACGTGAGCCGCAAGGGCGCGCCACGCACGAAGAAGGGGCGCTGAGGCTCGGAACCAGGCGCAGCAAGCTGGCCATGGCCCAGTCCGGGCAGGTCGCGCACGCCGTGAGCCGCGTGACCGGACGGCCCGTGGAGCTCGTGGAGATCACGACGTACGGCGACACCTCGCGCGAGCACCTCGCCCAGATCGGCGGCACCGGTGTGTTCGTGACGGCCCTGCGCGACGCGCTCCTGCGGGGCGAGATCGACTTCGCGGTGCACTCCCTCAAGGACCTGCCGACCGCGCAGCCGGAGGAGCTGGCGCTGGCGGCCGTACCGGAGCGCGAGGACCCGCGTGACGTGATCGTCGCGCGCGACGCCCTGAAGTTCACCGACCTGCCCCGCGGCGCGCGCATCGGCACCGGTTCGCCGCGCCGCATGGCGCAGCTGAACGCGTACGCGCGCAGCCACGGACTCGACATCGAGACGGTCTCGATCCGGGGCAACGTCGACACCCGCATCGGATACGTCCACGACGGTGAGCTGGACGCCGTCGTGCTCGCCGCCGCCGGACTGAACCGCATCGGCCGGATCGACGAAGTGACCGACTTCCTGTCGGTCGACACGGTTTTGCCCGCTCCCGGCCAGGGGGCACTCGCGATCGAATGCGCCGCGGACAACGCGGAACTGATCGCCGCGCTCGCCGAGCTCGACGACCCGTTCACCCGGGTCGCCGTGACCGCCGAGCGGTCCCTGCTCGCCGCCCTGGAGGCCGGTTGCAGCGCCCCTGTGGGCGCGCTGGCCGACCTGTTGGCCGACGGGCAGATTGTCAAGGAAATGCGCCTGCGCGGCGTCGTCGGCACCCCCGACGGCCGGACGTTGGTGCAGCTGTCCACCACCGGTCCCGTGCCCGAGACGCACGACCAGGCAATGGCGCTCGGTCGCGAACTCGCCGCCGAGATGCTTGCCCAGGGCGCGGCCGGTCTGATGGGGGAGCGAGCACATTGAGCCCCACCGCCTTTCCCGCCGGCCTCGAACACGGGCACGTCACCTTCCTCGGTGCCGGACCCGGGGATCCGGGACTTCTCACCCTGCGCGCCGTGGAGGCGCTGGCGAACGCGGACGTCCTCGTCGGCGAGCACGAGGTGCTCGACGTGGTACGCATGCATGCCAGAGCGGGCGTCGCCGTCCTGAACACGGACCCGGACTCCGCCACGGGTGCGTATCCGGGCACGGGCACGCCCCAGCCAGCGGTTGTTGACGGCGAGTCAACAGCCGCTGGTGTCCCCGCGTTGAGGGATGCCGCACATCTTGTCATGGAGGCCGCGCGGGGCGGCAAGCGGGTCGTCCGTGCGGTGACCGGGGACCCCGGCCTGGACGCGTACGCTGCCGAGGAGATGCTGGCGTGCGTCGCCGAGGGCGTCCCGTTCGAGGTCGTGCCGGGCGTCGCGACCGCCGTGGGCGTCCCGGCGTACGCCGGTGTACCGCTGCGGGACGCGCAGGGCGCGGACGTACGGTTCGTGGACGCGCGGACCGCCTCGGACCGCTGCTGGACCGAGGTCGGGGCCTCCGACGGCACCGTCGTGGTCTCCACGACCCTGGACTCGGTGGCGGCCGCCGCCGGGGAGCTGGTGGCCGCCGGCCGCAAGCCGGACACGCCGTTGACGGTGACCATCGCCGGTACGACGACCCGGCAGCGCACCTGGACCGCGACGCTCGGCTCGATCGCGCAGACGCTGAAGCAGGCGAAGGTGCTGCCGTCCCCCGAGGGCGGCCGCCCGGTCATAGCCGTGGTCGGTGAGCGTTCCGCCGCCGCCCAGCGCGACCAGCTCTCGTGGTTCGAGAACAAGCCGCTGTTCGGCTGGAAGGTTCTCGTCCCGCGTACGAAGGAGCAGGCGGCGTCGCTTTCCGACCAGCTGCGCTCGTACGGGGCCGTGCCGCACGAGGTTCCGACGATCGCCGTCGAGCCGCCGCGTACGCCCCAGCAGATGGAGCGGGCGGTCAAGGGCCTGGTGACGGGCCGCTACGAGTGGATCGCGTTCACGTCGGTCAACGCGGTGAAGGCGGTCCGGGAGAAGTTCGAGGAGTACGGCCTCGACGCGCGGGCCTTCGCGGGCATCAAGGTGGCCGCGGTCGGCGAGCAGACGGCGAGCGCGCTGGTCGCCTTCGGCGTCAAGCCGGACCTGGTCCCGAGCGGGGAGCAGTCCGCTGCCGGCCTCCTGGAGGACTGGCCGCCGTACGACCCGGTGTTCGACCCGATCGACCGCGTGTTCCTCCCGCGCGCCGACATCGCAACCGAGACCCTGGTCGCCGGCCTGATCGAGCTCGGCTGGGAGGTCGACGACGTCACGGCCTACCGGACGGTCCGCGCCTCGCCCCCGCCGGCCGAGACCCGGGAGGCGATCAAGGGCGGCGGGTTCGACGCGGTCCTCTTCACATCGTCGTCGACGGTCCGGAACCTGGTCGGCATCGCGGGCAAGCCGCACAACGTGACGGTGATCGCCTGCATCGGCCCCGCCACGGCGAAGACGGCGGAGGAACACGGCCTGCGGGTCGACGTCATGGCCCCGGAGCCGTCGGTCCACAAGCTGGCGGAGGCGCTCGCCGACTTCGGCCGCAAGCGGCGTGCTGCCGCGCTGGAGGCCGGGGACCCGGTGACGCGGCCGAGCGAGCGGCGGCCGGGAGCGCGCAGGCGGCGGACGACCTGATCGCGGGTCGGGTACGCCCTGCCGTGCCCCTTGTCCCGTGAGTTCGTGGCTGGAGGCGTCCCTGGTCTCAGGGGCGCCTTTCGGCGTCCGGCACCGGTTGCCTCGACGCTCGGCGGTCACTCGGTTGCATGCAGGCCCGCACGGCTTCACGCGGACTCCGTCCCTATCGGTCCTGCCGCCTGAGAGGCCGTCAACATCCTCGCACTTCCACGGCCGACTTCCCGAACTCGACCTCCACCCGCACCGAGTGGACGTTCACCTCTGCCGCGCCCCAGGAACACCGACGGGCCGGAGCAACTCCCCCTCGTCCAGCTGGACTACGGTCCGGCGACGTCCGCCGACGGCAAGGCCGCGCGCCGCGACCCTGCTCGTCACCCCCGTCCAGCTGCCGGGCGGCTCCCACGCGGCGCTGCGGACGCAGAAGGTGGAACTGTCCTACGACGACGGCGCCACCTGGACGAAGGCCCAGCTCAGCGGCACGGGCAACGGTAGGGTCAGCACCTCCCTGCGCGCACCCGCGGGGGCGGAGTACGTCACGCTGCGGGTGCGGGCGAGCGACAGTCGGGGCAACACCGTGACGCGGACCGTCGTACGCGCCGCGGGCATCGCCCGATGACCGTCTGAACAGACGGGACCGCAAGGACGACACCGCGAAAGCCCCCTTCCGGCGGCCCCAGTGAGGGCCGCCGGAAGGGGTTCGCCTGTCATGGCCCGGCACACGGCCCTCGTTCCCGGGGGCGCGGCGTACCCCCCGATCACCTGTGGGCATGCTCCCCAGGGAGCTCCCGGGCCGACGACGCGTCGGCAAAAGGACTCCCGGGGCGGGCGTAGCGTAGATGTCATGACGAAGTACGGATCCTTCCCCGGTACCCGTCCCCGGCGGCTGCGCACCACGCCCACCATGCGTCGTATGGTCGCCGAGACCCGGCTGCACCCGGCCGACTTCATTCTCCCGGCGTTCGTGCGGGAGGGCGTCAGCGAGCCCGTGCCGATCGCGGCCATGCCCGGCGTCGTGCAGCACACCCGGGACAGCCTGAAGAAGGCCGCCGCGGAGGCGGCGGAGGCCGGGATCTCCGGGATCATGCTCTTCGGTGTGCCGGAGGAGTCGAAGAAGGACGCCGTGGGCACGCCCGGCACCGACCCCGACGGGATCCTGCAGGTCGCCATCCGCGATGTGCGCGCCGAGGTCGGGGACGACCTCCTCGTCATGTCCGATCTGTGCCTCGACGAGACCATCGACCACGGCCACTGCGGAGTGCTCGACGCGAAGGGGCGGGTCGACAACGACGCCACGCTGGAGCGGTACGCCGAGATGGCTCAGGTGCAGGCCGACGCCGGTGCCCACGTCGTCGGGCCCAGCGGCATGATGGACGGCCAGATCGGGGTCATCCGGGATGCCCTCGACGAGATCGGGCGCGAGGACGTCGCCATCCTCGCCTACACCGCCAAGTACTCCTCCGCCTTCTACGGGCCGTTCCGGGAGGCCGTCGCCTCGTCCCTGAAGGGCGACCGCAAGACGTACCAGCAGGACCCCGCCAACTGGCGTGAGTCCCTGCGGGAACTCGCGCTCGACCTGGAGGAGGGAGCCGACATGGTGATGGTCAAGCCGGCGGGCCCCTACCTCGACATCCTGGCGAGGGTCGCGGACGCGGTCGACGTGCCCGTCGCTGCGTACCAGATCTCCGGCGAGTACTCGATGATCGAGGCCGCCGCCGAGAAGGGCTGGGTCGACCGCGACCGCGCGATCATCGAGACCCTGACCGGCATCAAGCGGGCCGGCGCCCGCAATGTCCTCACGTACTGGGCCACCGAGGTCGCCCGGAAGCTGCGCTGAGCCGTAGCCCTCAGTACGTCAGGACCGCCTCCCGGCTCGACTGCCAGTACGTCACCATCAGTTGATCGTCGACGTGCGCGCCTTCGGCCGGGAGCGCGGGGTGGACGGCAAAGCCGCCGGGGAGCGTGTCGGTGAGGGTCTTCACCGTACGGCCCTGTGCGCCGGTGCCGTCCGCCGACGACAGGACCACGCCCGCGTAGGCCGATTCTCCGGGGGAGAGCGTGACGCGGTGCGCGGCTTCGTTTCCCCGGCGGGCGGCGGTGAGGAGTCCGCCCCGCCGAAGCGGGTCTTCGGGTAGCCGGTGAGGGTGCATTTCGTGGCGCCCGTGTTGGTGATCGTCAGGAGCAGTGGTTCGCGGGGCGGGATATCCCGGTCGCCGTCGTCCGCGTGTGGCCGCCCGAGCAGCGAGCCGCCGTGCCGGAGCCTCCTGCGCCCCGGAGCGAGGTGTCGGAGAGGGTCGACGACGAGGACGGGCCCTCGTCCCGTACGCCCTCCCCGTTCTGGCAGGCCGTGAGTCCGAGCACGGCGAGCACGACCGTGGTGGCGGCGAGCAGACGGGTACGGGCGATGCGAGCGGTACCGGCGGTACGAGCGGACATGGGTCGGCCCTTCGACGTCGACGAGCTGGGGGGTGGCGCGGCCGCTCGACCGGTCACCGGGAGCGGAAGCCTCGCTGGGGACAGTTTGGGCGGTGTGTGTGCGCGGCCGCCACATCCGCCGCGGATTTCGGGACGCCGGGATCTGAGGATGCGTGCTGACCTGGGGAGACGCCGTTCCGTGGGAACTCGGGACGGGACGCCGGGGAGGTCCCGTGGGGCCGTCGCGCACGGTCCGGGCACTTCCAACTCGTCTCAGGAGTTAGGTTGTTGACCATCACATTGGTTGCCCGTTGAATGACCCACTCCTACGCCGACCTTCAGGGAGACGTCCATGTCCGGCGATGCCCTCAGCCACGACCCGGCCGGACTGAGAAAGCGGATCGACACCACCAAGGCCCATCCGGCACGCGTCTACGACGTCTTTCTCGGGGGCAAGGACAACTACCCGGTGGACCGCGCGGCGGCCGCCGCGGCACTCGCCGCCAACCCGCGCGGTTACCACGACGTCCGGCACAACCGCGATTTCCTGCGCCGCGCGGTGACCAGGATGGCGAAGGAGGACGGCATCCAGCAGTTCCTCGACATCGGCACCGGGCTGCCGACCGGGGAGAACGTCCACCAGATCGCCCAGCGGATCACCCCCGGATCGCGGGTCGTGTACGTCGACAACGACCCCGTCGTCCTCGCGCATGCCCGCGCACTGCTCACCAGCGGTCCCGAGGGCCGCACGGACTACATCGACGCCGACCTCAAAGCACCGGCGCAGATCCTCGAACAGGCTGCGAAGACCCTCGACTTCGACCAGCCGGTCGCGCTCGTGCTGGTGGCCATCCTGCACTTCGTCGAGGACGCGGAGGCGTACCCGATCGTGCGCGAACTGGTGGATGCGCTGCCTTCGGGCAGCCGGCTCGTGCTCAGCCACCTCACCGAGGACCTCAACCCGGAGAACATCCGCGCGGTCCAGCGCACGTACACCGAGCGCGGTTTCACCTTCGTGCTGCGCTCCAAGGACGAGGTGGCCCGGTTCTTCACCGATACCCCGGGCATCACCCTGGAGGAGCCGGGCGTCGTCCCGGTCCACCACTGGCACCAGGACGGCGCGGCGCCCCTTCCCGAGGACGTCGACCCGGCCTACCTCGCCACCCTCGACGACATCGAGAAGGTCCGCTACCGCGACATCAACGACGTCACCGACGCCGACATCAACGTGTACGCGGCCACCGGCCGGAAGGCCTAGCGAGGCCGGTCCCCCTCATCCCTCCGTGCCGAACCACATCTCGGCGAGCGCGTCGAGGCGTGGTTCGGCCGGTGACGGAAGCTCCTGCAAGTACAGAGGGAGGTCGCTGTACACGTGCAGAAGCGTGTATGCGAGCAGTTGATACGGGTCGTGCGGGGCACGTCCGTACGCCTGATAGAAGCGACCGAACTGACGCGCGTCGCCGCGCGTGACGAACAGGCCCGCGCTCACGAAGTCGTACGCCGGGTCGCCGATCATCGCCGGTTCGAAGTCGAAGAGTCCGGTCAGCCGACGGCCGTCGCGCATGTCGATGGTCAGGTGCTCTCGCATGAACTCGGTATGCAGCAACGCGAGTTCGGTGGACGTCGGCAGGGGTACCGAGTCCAGGAAGCCGGGGATCTGGCTCAGCCAGGGCTCGGTCACCCCGTTGATGCTGTGCTGCCGGAGCGTCCTCGCCCGCCGATGGCGCAGGAAGGAGCTCCAGTCCGAGGGCCCCACGACATCCGTCAGCGGCTTGAAGTCCATGGCGTGCAGCGAGGCCAGTGTCTCGGCCGACTCCGTCACGATCCGGTCCTGCTCCGCCGCCGTGAGCCGCGGCCAGGCCTCGGCGACGCTCAGGCCGGGCAGTCGGGACATCAGCACGAACCGCCAGCCGTTGCTGTACTCGTCTGTGGCGTGCAACCGAGGTGTGGGAAGGGGTAATTGTCCCCACAGGTGGGACAACACCCGTGCCTCTCTGATGGCTTCCGTCGTCTCGAAGCGCGGATACAGCTTCAGCACCAGGTCCCCCCCGATCGCGTACACCGGGAGGGTGCCTTCGTCGAAGCGCCGCACCGGCAGCCCGACGAGCCCCAGTTGGTTGCACACGTCAAGTGCGGCGGGGCGCAGCACCGCCTCGTCCGAGACCATCGCTTCCAACTCGTCGATCGTGTCCACGCTCGGCAGCATGGGCCGCATGCTAGGGCCCATCGACGGCCGTCCGCATGGCGAAACAAGGTTGTTGCATGCGGCATTGATGTCCCTAAAGTGCGCGAACGAGGTGTTCTCGAGTGGCGTACCCACGGCGTTCCGCGCCGCCGGGCGCCCGTCGCCGACAAGGAGCCGCCGCCGTGACCTTCACCGACAGTGTGGTCAGCAGTCCGCCACTGCCCGCGTTCGCCGCCCGGGTCGCCGCGGTCGGCGGTTCCCCCGTACGGGACATCCTCGCCGTCACCGCTCGTCCCGAAGTCGTCAACTTCGCGGGCGGACTGCCTGCTCCCGGGCTTTTCGACACCGAGGGCGTCGCCGCCGCGTTCCACGCCGTGCTGGCCGACGCGCCGCGGCGGGCGCTGCAGTACTCGACGACGGAGGGCGAGCCCGCGCTCCGCTCGGCGCTCGCCGACCGCACCACCCTGCGCGGCCTGGCGACCGGTCCCGACGACCTGCTCGTCACCACCGGCTCGCAGCAGGCGCTGTCCCTGCTCGCGACCGCCCTGCTGGAGCCCGGGGACACCGTCCTCGTCGAAAGCCCCTGCTATCTCGCGGCACTCCAGGTGTTCGGCTTCGCGGGCGCCCGGATCGTCGCCGTGCCCGGGGACGCGGACGGCATCGATCCGGACGCGCTGGAGGAGCTGGTGGTGCGGGAGCGACCCAAGCTGCTCTACACGGTGCCCACCTTCCAGAACCCCACGGGCCGCACCCTGCCGGGCGACCGTCGTGCCGCGATCGCCCGGGTCGCCGCCCGGCGCGGACTGTGGATCGTCGAGGACGACCCCTACGGTGAACTCCGTTTCGAAGGCGATCGTGTGCCGTGGATCGCCTCCTTCGAGGATGCGCGCGACCGCACCGTGCTGCTCGGCTCCTTCTCGAAGGTGATGGCGCCCGGGCTGCGGCTCGGCTGGCTGCGGGCCCCGGCGGCGCTGCGGCGGGCCTGCGTGGTCGCCAAGCAGGCCGCCGACCTGCACACGCCGACCGTCAACCAGCTCGCCGCGGCCCAGTACCTCGCCGACCGTGACCTCGACGCGCACGTGGCGCGGGTCGCCGCCGCGTACCGCGAGCGCCGGGACGCCATGCTCGCCGGTCTGGCGGACGCGCTCCCGGAGGGCTCGGCCTGGAACCGCCCCGAGGGCGGCATGTTCCTGTGGGCCCGTCTCCCCGAGGCATACGACACCGCGGCCCTGCTGCCGCGGGTGGTGGAGCAGGACGTGGCGTACGTCCCCGGCGCGCCCTTCTACCCGGGCGCACCGGACACGTCGACGATGCGGCTGTGTTTCGTCACGCACACCCCCGAGCAGATCGCGGAGGGTCTGCGGAGGCTGGGCAGGGGACTGGGCCGACCCGTCAGTCCCACCAGAAGGACCACACCCGCTGGCCCATGACCTCGTGCTCGGCGTACGAGCGCAGCGTCTCGTGGTTCCCCTGGGTGACGTTGTCCGGGCAGAACGCGAAGTGCTCGGCGGCAACCGCCTCCGCCTCGGCCGTGGTCGTGGGCGGCGCGGCGACCGAGAGGACCAGCTGGTCGAAGGTGAGCGCGACGACCCGTATGCCGAAACGGTCCTCCCAGGAGCGGAGCACGGAACAGAGGAGGGCCGTGTCGCTCTCGTAGTTCAGCGGGCCGCTCCAGCCGATGGCCGCGGGGATGTCGGCGGACCGGCGGGCCGGGACCAGGGCGAGCCGCGGCTCCTTGAACCAGGAGCCGTCGTCCAGCAGACGATCGGCGACCTCGGCGGCACGCGCGTCGGGGTCGGCCTCCAACCGGGGCGCGGCGGCGAGGCCGGGCCAGTCCTCGCCGGGTGCGTCCCCCGCGCACTCCTCCCAGAGCTCGGCCAGCACCGCCTCGGCGTCGTGGTCCCCGGGATACGACATCTCCCAGGGGATCAACTCCCACTCCTCGGGGCCGCCCTGGCTTCCGCCGACATCGACGAGCACCGGGAGCAGCCCCGCCCGCGCGCCGGGCACGCCCAGCCGCGCCCAGTTGCCGGACGACGCCGGACGCCCGGCATGCCAAAGCAACGGCTCGTGCCACGGGCCCTCGTCCGTCGCATCGATCAGTCTCCCGGGCGGGAGCTCAAGCCCGAGCGCGCGCCCGCTCGGATCGGCCGCCAACTGGGGCAGCGGATTGGGAAGTGTCGCCATGGCAGTGACTGTAGGGGCAGCCACTGACACCGGTCGCTAGCGGGTGGCGAAGGTGGTGAACGCGGTCCAAGTGGCCGGGGTGACCTGGAGGGTGGGGCCGGCGGGGTTCTTGGAGTCGCGGATGTGGACTGCTGTCTCGTTGTTGGACTCGCGTCCTGCGAAGGCGACTTCGAGGCATTCGCCGCCTTCACTACCGCTGTAGGTCGACTTGAACCACTGAAGTGCGGTGCTCATTGCTCTCCTAGCAGACGGTCCAGCAGGCGCTTTGACTCCTGTGGGGTGAGGGCCTGTGCCCGCAGCATCGCATACTTGCGCGCCAGGATGGACACCTCGCCTGCGTCGGAAACCCACTGGCTGCCCCGCTGGCCCTCGATGTAAGCGAGGTGCTGGTGGTCAGGTGTTTCCAGGAGTACGAAGGGTCCGTCGAGCCCCGCGTGGGATGGACTGGTCAGTGGCAGGAACTGCACGGACAGGCCCGGTAGCCCGCCGTTGACCGTGCCGGACGAACTCCTGCAGGCGGCCCGCGAGGCGGCGGACGGCAATCTGTCGGCCTTCGTTGCCAGAGCTATAAGAGATCAGCTGCTCCGTGATGCGACGCGCTACGGGCGGTGCTCAGCCTCTGAATGCCCGCAGCGTTCGGCCCCGGCCCGTTGTTGACTCAGGCCGGGGCCGACGGGTGAGGGCCGGTCAGAGCCGCTCGGGCGTCCTGATGCCCAGCAGGGCCATGCCCTCGTGCAGCGTGCGGGCCGTGACGTCGCACAGGAAGAGGCGGTTCTCCACCTGCTGGGGCGTCTCGGCCTTCAGGACCGGGCACTTGTCGTAGAAGGACGTGTAGAGCGACGCCAGCTGGTACAGGTACGTCGCCAGCTTGTGCGGGGCGTACTCCCGCGCGGCGTCCGCCACCGTCTCCGCGAACTGGTCCACGTGCAGGCCCAGGGCGCGCTCCGCGTCCGCCAGTTCCACCTCGGGGTGCGCCGCCGGGCGTACCTCGCCGGCCTTCCGCAGGATCGACCGGATACGGGCGTAGGCGTACTGGAGGTAGACGGACGTGTCGCCGTTCAACGACACCATCTGGTCGAGGTCGAACTTGTAGTCGCGGCTCGCCGACGTCGACAGGTCCGCGTACTTCACCGCGCCGATGCCCACCTGGGCGCCGCGCTCGGCGATCTCCTGCTCGGACAGGTCCTGCGCCTTCTCCCGTACGACGGCGGAGGCGCGGTCGATCGCCTCGTCCAGCAGGTCGACCAGCCGGACCGTCTCGCCCTCACGGGTCTTGAACGGCTTGCCGTCCTTGCCCAGCACCGTGCCGAAGGCGAGCTGGTACGCCTCCACGTCGTCGTTCAGCCAGCCGGCCCGCCGCGCGGTCTCGAAGACCATCTTGAAGTGCAGCGACTGGCGGGCGTCCACGACGTAGATGATCGAGTTCGCCTTCAGGTTGAAGACGCGGTCACGGATCGCGGAGAGGTCCGTGGCGGCGTAGCCGTAGCCGCCGTCCGACTTCTGCACGATCAGCGGGACCGGGTTGCCGTCCGGGCCCTTGATGTCGTCGAAGAAGACACACAGCGCGCCCTCGGAGCGGACCGCCACTCCGGACTCCTCCAGCAGACGGCAGGTCTCCTCGAGCATGTCGTTGTAGCCCGACTCGCCGACGATGTCCGCGTCGCGGATCTCCATGTCCAGCTTCTCGAAGACGGAGAAGAAGTAGATCTTCGACTCGTCGACGAACTTCTGCCACATGGCGAGCGTGTGCGGGTCGCCGGCCTGGAGGTCGACCACCCGGCGGCGGGCACGCGTCTTGAACTCCTCGTCGGAGTCGAAGAGCCTGCGGGCCGCCTTGTAGAGGCGGTCGAGGTTCGACATCGCCTCTTCACCGGTGACCTGGGCGGCCTTGTGGTCGAGCTCGTGCGGGTGCTCGTCCAGGTACTGGATGAGCATGCCGAACTGGGTGCCCCAGTCGCCGATGTGGTGGCGGCGGACCACCGTCTCGCCGGCGAACTCCAGGAGCTTGACCACGGAGTCGCCGATCACCGCGGAGCGCAGGTGGCCGACGTGCATCTCCTTCGCCACGTTCGGCTGGGCGTAGTCGATGACCGTGGTGCCCGGGTTCTCGGCGAACGGCACGCCGAGGCGGCCCTCGGTGTCGGCGGCGCGCGCGGCGAGGTTCTCGGTGATCGCCTTGTCGGTGACCGTGATGTTGAGGAAGCCGGGGCCGGAGACCTCGATGTCCTTGATCACGTCACCGGTGACGACCTTGTCCACGACCTGGGTCGCCAGCTCGCGGGGGTTAGCCTTCGCCTTCTTCGCGAGCGCCAGGATTCCGTTGGCCTGGAAGTCGGCCCGGTCGCTTCGTCGCAGCAGCGGGTCCGCGCCGGCGGCCTCCGGCAGGGTGGCCGAGACGGCGGACGCGAGGCGCTGGTGGACGGAGGCGGTGAGGGACGTGACCGAGGCCATGGGGTGGGTGCCGTTCTCCTCGTGCGTACGGATAGACGTGGCCAGTATCCCATGGGGGTAAAGCGGTTTTTCCGGGCTCGGCCACGGCGGGGCCCATGTCGGCGGCCACGAGATCCGGGTGAGCGTTTGAAAAGTGGTTTTCGTGGATGTGGCCCCGGCAGGGACAATGGAGCGGTCAGCCGTGTGACCGTGCCGGCTGTCTCAGAGGAATCCCCGGAAAACTCAGAAAAACTCAGAAAAACTCAGAAAAAGAGGACGTGCCGATCGTGGCTCAGAGCACCGAGACCACCGACTGGGTCTCCCGTTTCGCGGATGAGGTCATCGAGGAGTCGGAGCGTCGGGCCCCGGGCGCAGTGACATCAGTCGCTACCGCTCCGGTGGTCGTCGTCGCGTCCGGGCTCTCGCCGTCGGGCCCCATCCACCTCGGGAATCTGCGGGAGGTCATGACGCCGCACCTCGTCGCCGACGAGATCCGGCGTCGTGGGTACACGGTGCGCCATGTGCTGTCCTGGGACGACTACGACCGGTACCGGAAGGTCCCCTTCGGAGTGCCGGGCGTCGACGAGTCCTGGGCCGAGCACATCGGCAAGCCGCTGACCTCCGTGCCCGCGCCCAAGGGCTCGGCGTACCCGAACTGGGCCGAGCACTTCAAGGCCGCGATGATCGAGTCGCTCGCCCAGCTGGGCGTCGAGTACGAGGGCATCAGCCAGACGGAGCAGTACACCTCCGGCGCCTACCGCGAGCAGATCCTCTTCGCGATGAAGCACCGCGGCGAGATCGACGCCGTCCTCGCGCAGTACCGGACCAAGCCCAAGGCGGCCGCGAAGCAGCAGCAGAAGCCCGTCGACGAGGCCGAACTGGAAGCGGCCGAGGGCTCCGGCGCCGCCGCCGAGGACGACGGCAGCTCCGGCTCCGCCGGGTACTTCCCGTACAAGCCGTACTGCGGGCGGTGCGGCAAGGACTTCACCACCGTCACCGCGTACGACGACGACACCACCGAGATGACGTACTCGTGCTCGGCCTGCGGGTTCACCGAGACGGTGCGGCTGAGCGAGTTCAACCGCGGCAAGCTGGTGTGGAAGGTCGACTGGCCCATGCGCTGGGCCTATGAGGGTGTCGTCTTCGAGCCCAGCGGTGTGGATCACTCCTCGCCCGGCTCCAGCTTCCAGGTCGGCGGGCAGATCGTCGGGATCTTCGGCGGCAAGCAGCCCATCGGACCGATGTACGCCTTCGTGGGCATCAGCGGCATGGCCAAGATGTCCAGCAGCAAGGGCGGGGTGCCGACCCCGGCCGACGCCCTCCAGATCATGGAGCCCCAGCTGCTGCGCTGGCTCTACGCCCGCCGCAGGCCCAACCAGTCCTTCAAGATCGCCTTCGACCAGGAGATCCAGCGGCTCTACGACGAGTGGGACAAGCTGGCGGGCAAGGTCGCCGATGACTCCGCGCTCCCGGGGGACGTGGCCGCGTACACGCGGGCGACCGGCACGGCCGCCGGCCCGCTGCCCGCCACCCCGCGCCCGCTGCCGTACCGCACGCTGGCGTCCGTCGCCGACATCACCGCCGGTCACCAGGACCAGGCACTGCGCATCCTGTCCGACCTCGACCCGGCCAACCCGCTCACCTCGCTCGACGAGGCGCGGCCGCGGTACGACAGGGCCGAGGCGTGGATCAACACCCACGTCCCGGCCGACCAGCGCACCATCGTCCGCGACGAGCCGGACGTGGAGCTGCTGAAGTCGCTTGACGAGCAGACGCAGCAGTCGCTGCGGCTGTTGCTCGACGGTCTCGAGGAGCACTGGTCGCTGGACGGCCTCACCCACCTCGTGTACGGCGTGCCCAAGGTGCAGGCCGGGTTCTCCGCCGACGCCACTCCCAAGGAGCTGCCGCCGGAGATCAAGACCGCCCAGCGGTCGTTCTTCGCGCTCCTGTACCACCTGCTGGTGGGGCGCGACACGGGGCCGCGGCTGCCTACGCTGCTGCTGGCCGTGGGCCAGGACCGGGTCCGGAAGCTGCTGGGGGAGTGAACCCGCGCAAGAGGGCCCCCGTACGGCAACGTACGGGGGCCTCTTGTTTCACGCGTTCACGCGATGTGGTCCTCTTCCAGTTCCGCGGTGTGGCGGTTCTGGAAGCGCATCACCATGCGCTTGGCGTCGGCGTCCAGGACGGGGACGCCGTACGTCGCCTCGACGTTGTCACTGAACTCGCGTGGGGTCGGGTAGCCGCTGCCGTTGATCGACTGTTTGAAGACCTGGTAGTAGGCCTCCTCGTCCGGTTCCGTGCCGCCGCCCCCGCCTAGCTCGCGGGTGCGGTTGCCGGTGACGGGGATGGGGAAACTGCCGGTCTCCTCCGGAGAGGGTTCCTGGGCGGGGGCCTCCCGCGGCTGCTCCTGGTGCTGCTGCTCCTCGTACCACTGCCAGTGGTCTTCCTCCGGGTCGTAGGAAGGCTCCGGCTCGTACGTCGGGTCGTAGGTGCCCTGGTACTCGATCTGCTGCGGGGCGTTGAACCAAGGACTCTGTTCGGGCTCCGGCATGTATTCCGGCTGCGCGGGGTTCTGGTTGCCCTCGAGCTGGGGGCGCGGCTCGTTGGGAGGTACCGCTGCCTGCGGCTGCGGCTGCGGCTGCGGGGGTATCAGGGCCGGTTCTATGCCCGCAGCCGCCAGGCCCGCCGCGGCCGTGTCCGCAAGGGGGACGCCGTACCTCGCCAGCCTCAAAGGCATCAGCGACTCCACGGGGGCCTTGCGGCGCCATGCGCGGCCGAAGCGGGAGCGCAGACGGGCCTGGTAGACGAGACGTTCCTGTTCCAGCTTGATGACCTGGTCGTAGGAGCGCAGCTCCCACAGCTTCATGCGCCGCCAGAGCAGGAACGTGGGCAGGGGGGAGAGCAGCCAGCGGGTCAGGCGGACGCCCTCCATGTGCTTGTCCGCCGTGATGTCCGCGATCCGGCCGATGGCGTGGCGGGCCGCCTCGACGGCGACCACGAACAGCACCGGGATCACCGCGTGCATGCCCACGCCCAGCGGATCCGGCCAGGCCGCCGCGCCGTTGAACGCGATCGTCGCCGCCGTCAGCAGCCACGCCGTCTGGCGCAGCAGGGGGAAGGGGATGCGGATCCAGGTCAGCAGCAGGTCCAGGGCCAGCAGGACGCAGATGCCCGCGTCGATGCCGACCGGGAACACGTAACTGAAGTTCCCGAACCCCTTCTTGATGGCCAGCTCGCGCACGGCCGCGTAGGAACCCGCGAAGCCGATCCCGGCGATGATGACGGCACCGGTGACGACCACTCCTATGAGAACCCGGTGCATCCGTGTCAGCTGCAGTGGCGCGGCCACCTGTACTCCCCTCCCATTGCGGGTTGTTGCGCGCAACAGGGTGGCACACACGCGTGGCGAACGGGTGCCCGGTGTGGCGAGAGCCCGGTCCTCGCGGGACCGGGCTCCGGCAAGTGTCCTGGTGGCGCTACGGATTCGGCGGCAGCCGAGCCCGCTTTCTCCGGCCCGATCAGCTTTTCTCGGCGGCCGACGACGATGCCGACGCGGACGGGGACGCGCTCTTCGCGCCCTTGGACGGGCTCGCCGACGCCGACTTCGACGGCGAGGCGCTCTTCGACGCTCCCTGCGAAGGGGACGCGTTCGCGTTGCCGCCGTCCTGGTTCGCCGTCGACACCGCGGACACGGCCTCCTTGGCGGCCTTCTCCGCCGCCTTCGTCAGGTCGTCGGCGTTCGGCGTCTTGTCGCCGGCCAGGCCCGCGCCGTTGTAGTCGAGGGTGACGACCACGTTCTCCACGCGCGTCACGACCGTCTGCTGCTTGAAGGAGCCCTCCTTCTTCTTCAGGTCGTAGCGCAGCGCGGTCGCCTCGTCGCCCACCCCGGCGACCGGTTGCGACTTGGTGTTCTTCGCGCCCTCGACAGACTGGGCGTCCTGCACCTGCTTGGCGTAGTACTCGTGCGCGAGCTTGTTGCCCGTGCCGCGCGTGTTCGACTCGAAGCGCAGCAGGGAGACGTTGAGCCAGCGGAACTGGGAGCCCTTCACGCCGTTGTTCTCCAGGCTGTCCCATGAACAGCTCGATCGCGACGACGTGTTGTCCGACGTGCCCTCCTTGCCGGACTTCGCCCCCTTGGGCACCAAATCGCCCAGGGTCTTCTCGGACAGGACGGCGCAGGGCTCGGGCAGTGTCGAGTACGCGGCCGGCTGCACGGCGTTCGCGGAGGCGCTCTTCGAAGGCTGCGCGGTCGGGGTCTGCTGCTTGGCGTCGCCGCCCGAGGCGGAACCGGAGTCCGAGGAGGAGCAGCCGGCGGCGACGAGCACCGCCGGAACGGCGGCCGCGCAGACGAGGAGTCGGCGAAGGCGGGAGAGCCGGAGGCCCGGCCGGTGCTCTCCCTGATCGTGCTGATCTCGCTGGTCTCGCTGTGCAGGTCGGTGCATGGTTCCTTCACTCATGACGCTCGTGGATCGTGCGGTCGGATCGGGTCCGAGGGGCCACGGTACGCGGTGGGGACACATGCGGTGCGAGGTTCGGGTCCTTTGCGGGGGGCGGCCAGGGGGGCTCGTCAGCCGAGTGAACCGGCCAGCTGCTGAGCCAGTTTTCGGGCGTTGTCCTGCATGTCCTTGCTGTTCGGGGCCTCCGTGGCGGTGGCCGGCTGTTCGTCGTACTCGATGGTCACGATCACGTTGGACGTGCGGAACACCACAGTCACCGTGCGCTGCTGGGCGGTGCTCAGCTGGTCGTTGAGGAACGCCTCGTCGCCGAGCTTGTCGAGCGTGCGCGGCTGGAGGTCGGCCGCGGTCCCGGTGGCGGACGGGCTCGCGGAGGCGGAGGTCGAAGCGGAGGCGGAGGCGGAGGCCGAGCCGGAAGGCGTGGCGCTCGCGCTCGTCCCGGTGCCGCCGCCCGACGAACTGGAGGCGGCACTGGGCTCGGGAAGGTTCGCGGCCTTCTCCTTGGTGGCGTACACCTCATGGGCGCGGGTGTCGTCGGAGACCGCGTTGTCGTACGACACCACGCGCTCGAAGTCGACGAACAGATGGTCCGTGGCGCCGGTCGACTCCGCCTTCCAGCGGCAGCCGGAGCGGCGGTCGTTGTTGTACGTGGGTGCGGCGGTGCCCGCGTACACCTTGTCCCGCTGATCCTGGTCCGCTATCTGCTTGATGCCGGGCAGGAGGAGGTTGAGCGTGTCGTGGCTCACCGCGCTGCAGGCGTCGGAGAGGGTGCGGTGCTTGCCGGGCTGGGCGGCGGCCGCGCTCGCGGTGGAGCCGCCGGCCTTCGAGTCCTCCGCCGAGTCGCCGGTGCCGGAACTGCCGGTGCAGGCGGCCAGCAGTGCCGCGAGGAGCACGACGGCGCCCGGTACGTAAGCCCTTCGCTGCACGGTGAGGCTCCTCTCGACGGTCCCGTGGGGTGTGTCCGCTGGTTATTCGGTTGCCGCGTGGAGCGGCCCCCTGGAGACAATGTCTATCGCACGCACTGCCGTGGACGCCGGTCCGTTGTCCGTTACGTCGACCTTGGCGCCGGTTTTGCGATGAGGGACTTTTGTTGTCTTTTCGGGGGATGGGGAAGAAATGTCGTACGTAGAGGTGCCAGGGGCGAAGGTCCCGATCCGTATGTGGACGGACCCGGCGACGGTCGAGGGCGCCGCGATGCAGCAGCTGCAGAACGTGGCGACCCTGCCGTGGATCAAGGGCCTCGCGGTCATGCCGGACGTCCACTACGGCAAGGGGGCGACGGTCGGCTCGGTCATCGCCATGCGGGACGCGGTGTGTCCGGCGGCGGTGGGGGTGGACATCGGCTGCGGGATGTCGGCGGTGCGGACGTCCCTCACGGCGAACGATTTTCCGGGCGACCTGACGCGGCTGCGCTCGAAGATCGAGCAGGCCATCCCGGTGGGGCGCGGGATGCACGACGATCCCGTCGAGCCCGGCCGGTTCCACGGGGTGGCCACTTCCGGGTGGGACGACTTCTGGGGGCGGTTCGACGGAGTGGCCCAGGCGGTGAAGTTCCGCGAGGAGCGCGCCACCAAGCAGATGGGCACGCTCGGGTCGGGCAACCACTTCATCGAGGTCTGCACGGACACGACCGGTGCCGTGTGGCTCATGCTCCACTCCGGCTCCCGCAACATCGGCAAGGAACTGGCCGAGTACCACATCGGCGTGGCCCAGAGGCTCCCGCACAACCAGGGCCTGATCGACCGTGACCTCGCGGTCTTCGTGGCGGACACCCCGCAGATGGCGGCGTACCGCAACGACCTGTACTGGGCGCAGGAGTACGCGAAGCACAACCGCACGCTGATGATGGCGCTCCTGAAGGACGTGGTCCGCAAGGAGTTCAGGAAGGCGAAGCCGACCTTCGAGCCGGAGATCTCCTGCCACCACAACTACGTGGCGGAGGAGCGGTACGGGGGCGTGGACCTGCTTGTGACCCGCAAGGGCGCGATCCGCGCGGGTTCCGGCGAGTACGGGATCATCCCGGGCTCCATGGGCACGGGCTCGTACATAGTGAAGGGCCTCGGCAACGAGAAGTCGTTCCACTCGGCGTCGCACGGCGCGGGCCGGCGCATGAGCCGCAACGCGGCGAAGCGTCGCTTCACGGCGAAGGACCTGGAGGACCAGACGCGAGGCGTGGAGTGCCGCAAGGACTCCGGCGTGGTGGACGAGATCCCGGGCGCGTACAAGCCCATCGAACAGGTCATCGAGCAGCAGGGCGACCTGGTGGAGGTCGTGGCCAAGCTCAAGCAGGTGGTCTGCGTGAAGGGCTGACGCAGCGAAGGCCCGGCTCCGTCCGCAGTCGAACAGCCGCCGAGGTCACATCCACCGGTGGATTCACTTCGCGTGCTTCACCGCGTAGATCATCACGAACGCCACGATGTGGATGCCGAAGAGGAAGTAAGCGAGGTAGTACCAGACGTAGCGTTCGCGCTTCTTCTCCAGGGACAGGCGGTCCTGTTCCGCGGTGGTCTCGGGCTCGTCCGCCGGGGCCGGTTCGGACATCACGCCTCCCGGTGGACCTTGGTGTTCGACGCCTGGGCCCGCGGGCGGACCACCAGGAGGTCGATGTTGACGTGGCTGGGGCGGGTGACCGCCCAGCTGATCGTGTCCGCCACGTCGTCCGCCGTCAGTGGCTCGGCGACGCCCTCGTACACCTTCGACGCCTTCTGGGCGTCACCGCCGAAGCGGGTCAGCGCGAACTCGTCCGTCTTCACCATGCCGGGGGCGACCTCGATCACGCGGACGGGGGTGCCGACGATCTCCAGGCGGAGGGTCTCGGCGAGGACGTGCTCGGCGTGCTTGGCGGCGACATAGCCGGCGCCGCCCTCGTACGTGGCGTGGCCGGCGGTGGAGGAGACGACCACCACCGTGCCGTCGCCGCTCGCCGTCAGCGCGGGCAGCAGAGCCTGCGTGACGTTCAGGGTGCCGAGGACGTTCGTCTCGTACATCCGGCGCCAGTCCTCGGGGTCGCCGCTCGCGACCGGGTCGGCGCCGAGCGCGCCGCCCGCGTTGTTCACCAGGACTCCGATCGTCCTGAACGCCGTCGCGAACTCGTCGACCGCCGCGCGGTCCGTGACGTCCAGCGCGTACGCCGTCGCCGAGTGCCCGGCCGCCGTGAGCTCCTCCGCGAGCGCCTCGATGCGGTCCTTGCGACGGGCGGTGAGGACGACGCGGTAGCCCGCTTCGGCGAGCTGCCGGGCCGTCGCGGCGCCGATGCCGCTGCTCGCGCCGGTGACGACGGCGATGCGGGAGGCGGCGGAGGGTGCGGCGGCGGTCATGGGGCGGCTCCTCGGGCGGCGGGCTCGTTCCTGCGGTCGCGCGTACGGTCGTACGTGCGCCCTCCGCCCAGGATAGGTCGCGGCAGCCGACGACCGGCGGGGCGCCCGTGATCGGCCGGATGCCCGAAGGTGCTCAGTGACCCCGTGGCGCCCACATGATCACGGCCATCCCGGCGAGGCAGATCAGCACACCGGTCACGTCCCAGCGGTCCGGGCGGTAGCCGTCCGCGACCATGCCCCAGGCCAGGGAACCGGCCACGAAGATACCGCCGTACGCGGCGAGGATGCGGCCGAAGTGGGCGTCCGGCTGGAGGGTGGCGACAAAACCGTAGACTCCGAGCGCCATCACGCCCGCTCCGATCCACACCCAGCCACGGTGTTCGCGCACGCCCTGCCACACCAGCCAGGCGCCGCCGATCTCGAAGAGCGCGGCCACGACGAAGAGCGCGGCGGAGCGGAGGATCAGCATACGGCCACCCTCGCATGAAGCCCCCGGCGCACCGGAAGGGGCCCGCCTGACCGCTTCGCGCGCAGGTCACCTGCCCGGCGGCGCCTGTCGCACCGTACACGTGGGATACATACGGTGATGTCCGGGCAGATGCGGAGGAAGTGACGATGAGGAAGTGGATTTCCGTCGCGCTGGGCGCGGCCGTGGCGGTGGGGGCGGCCGTGCCCGCCGTGGCCGCGGGTCTTGAGGTCGACCTCGCCTATCACGGCTATGTGGCGATGGGTCGCGGCGAGGTCAACGTACGGTTCACCCCGTCGAACCACGGGCCGTCCGGCTTGGAGGACGCCACCGCGAGACTGCGCTGGTCGAAGCCGCTGGCGGACCAGCAGCAGCTGCCGGAGAACTGTGCGCGGTACGACGCGAGCACGGTGCTGTGCCGCACGGGGGCGATCGCCGCGTACGGCGAGGGCAAGGAGATCCATCTGCGCGTACGCCTCGCGGACACGTCGACCGACGAGGTGCGGCTGGAGATCGACTCCCTGTGGGGCGGCGGCGCGGTGGACCGCAACCCGGGCAACGACCGCCAGCAGGTGGTGGCGCTGGGCACGGGAGACCGGTACGCCTTCTGAGCGCCGTCAGGAGGTCCAGCCGCTCTCCGCGTCGTACCGCTCCCTCACCTCGTCGACCTCCTGGATGTGGGCTTCCGCCCAGTCCTTCACGGCGGACAGCAGCCCGCTGAGGCTGCGGGCCGAGCGGCGTGAGGTCGTAGTCCGAGGGCGCCCACGCGGCGGAGCCGCGCCATGTCACGGCATCGCGCCCCTTAAGGGGCGCGATGCTGGATGTATGCCGTGGGAGGTACCCCGACCGTCGCCGTGAAGTCCCGCACCAGGTGGGCCTGGTCCGCGTAGCCGAGGTCGGCGGCCAGGCCCGCCCAGTCGACCGCATCTTCGGTCTCCGCGCGCTCCAGGTTCTCGTGGATGCGGTAGCGCAGGATGACCCACTTCGGGCCCACGCCCACGTACGCGGCGAACAGGCGTTGCATGACCCGTACGGACAGGCCCTCCGCCCGTGCGAAGTCGGCGACGCGGCGGATCGTGCGGTCCGTGCGGATACGGTCGGCGAGAGCCATCGCGAGGTCGGCCTGCGGGTCAGGGCGGGGGCCGAGGGCGAGCAGGAAGGCGTCCAGGGCGGCCGCGCGGTCGCGCTCGTCGGCGGGGGAGAGGACCGCCGCCGGATCCGCGTCCGGGAACACCTCGGGCAGCGGGACGCGGCGGCCCGTCCAGTCCGCCGCCGGGTGCCCGGGCGCGAAGGGGCGGAAGCCGCCCGGGCGGAACTGGATCCCGCACACCCGGCCCCGGCCCTCCAGCTTCTGTGTGAACAGCTCCAGGCCGATGCCCGCGACCTCGCCCCAGGGCGTCTGGTCGCCGTACCGCTGGAAGACGACGTTCACCGACGGGTGCGGGACGACATGGGACGCGTACGGCTCCGGGAGGTCCCAGTCGATCAGCCAGTAGTGCTCCAGATACGGGCGCAGGGGCTCGGCCGGTTCGAGACGACGGAAGGCGACGCGCGAGAAGAGCTCCGCGGCGTCGACGATGCCTCGTGTGTCACGGCGTGGGGCGGCCATGACCGGATCGTACGAGCGGGCACTGACGGTGGGCGGAATACCGGGCAAGGCGGCACCGTTCCCGGGTATAGTTGAATCATAAACAACCTGGAAGGTGAGCGAGCATGCAGTTCGGGATCTTCAGCGTCGGCGACGTCACCATGGACCCGACCACGGGGCGGACGCCGACCGAGCGCGAGCGGATCAAGGCCATGGTCGCCATCGCGCTGAAGGCCGAGGAGGTCGGCCTCGACGTCTTCGCGACCGGCGAGCACCACAACCCGCCGTTCGTGCCGTCGTCGCCGACCACGATGCTCGGCTACATAGCGGCGAGGACTCAGAAGCTGGTCCTCTCCACCTCCACGACCCTCATCACCACCAACGACCCGGTGAAGATCGCCGAGGACTTCGCGATGCTCCAGCACCTCGCGGACGGCCGGGTGGACCTGATGATGGGGCGCGGCAACACCGGGCCGGTCTACCCCTGGTTCGGGCAGGACATCCGCCAGGGCATCAACCTCGCCATCGAGAACTACGCGCTGCTGCACCGGCTGTGGCGCGAGGACGTGGTGAACTGGGAGGGCAAGTTCCGCACGCCGCTGCAGGGCTTCACCTCCACGCCGCGCCCGCTGGACGACGTGCCCCCGTTCGTCTGGCACGGCTCCATCCGCTCCCCGGAGATCGCCGAGCAGGCCGCGTACTACGGCGACGGCTTCTTCCACAACAACATCTTCTGGCCCGCCGACCACACCAAGCGGATGGTCGAGCTGTACCGGGAGCGCTACGCCCACTACGGGCACGGCACGCCCGAGCAGGCGATCGTCGGCCTGGGCGGACAGGTGTTCATGCGGAAGAACTCCCAGGACGCGGTGCGCGAGTTCCGCCCGTACTTCGACAACGCTCCGGTCTACGGCCACGGGCCGTCCCTGGAGGACTTCACCGACCAGACCCCGCTGACCGTCGGCTCGCCGCAGCAGGTGATCGAGAAGACCCTGAGCTTCCGCGAGTACGCCGGTGACTACCAGCGCCAGCTGTTCCTGATGGACCACGCCGGACTGCCGCTGAAGACCGTCCTGGAACAGCTCGACATGCTCGGCGAGGAGGTCGTGCCGGTGCTGCGCGAGGAGTTCGCGAAGAACCGTCCGGCGAGCGTGCCCGAGGCACCGACGCACCAGTTGCTGCTCGCCGCCAAGGAGTCCGAGTCCCAGGAAGGATCCGAGGAGGTGACCGTCGTATGAAGCTCGTCGTCGTCTCGGCGGGTCTGAGCGTCCCGTCCTCCACGCGGCTGCTGGCCGACCGGCTGGCCGCCGCGGTGGAGCGGCACACCTCCGCCGACATCAGGGTCGTCGAGCTGCGCGACCTCGCCGTGGAGATCGCGCACAACTTCACCAACGGTTTCCCCGGGCGCGCGCTCGCCGAGGCGCTGGACGCGGTGACGGAGGCCGACGGGCTGATCGTCGTCACACCGGTGTTCTCGGCGTCCTACAGCGGACTGTTCAAGTCGTTCTTCGACGTGCTCGAAAAGGACGCGCTGTTGGGCAAGCCGGTCCTGATCGCGGCGACCGGCGGCAGCGCCCGGCACTCGCTGGTCCTGGACCACGCCCTGCGTCCGCTCTTCTCCTACCTGCGGGCCGTGGTCGTCCCGACCGGTGTGTACGCGGCCTCCGAGGACTGGGGCGCCGAGGGACTCGCCGATCGGATCGAACGGGCCGCGGGAGAACTGGTGCGGCTGATGGGGGCGGGGTCCCCCCGCGAGGAGGGGGCCGTGTCTCTGTCGGGGACCGCCGAGCCGGTGCGGGAGCCCGCCGGGGCCGTGTCCGAGCCCGTCGCGTACGGGTCCGAGATCGGGCCCGCGCCCGCGGGGCTGCACCGTGCGCCCGTGCCGGGCGACGGCGCGACGCACTCGCACGGCTTCAAGGTGATCCCCTTCGAGGAGCAGTTGGCTGCGCTGCGGGGCTAGGCGCCGTCGTCGAACTCCCGTCGGCCGGGCGACGCCTGGCACGCACGCCCGCAAGGCGCCGGACGCCGCCCGGCCGGCCCTTCGGGCGGACGACGGGCGTGACGACAGGACCTACCGGCGGTCGGCGGATCTTCGTGGCGCCGGCTCCCGAGCGGCGGCCGGGCGGTTCCGTGCGGTGGGCCCTCGACGTGCCGGTCGGTCCGGGGTCCGGGCGGACGGCGACGGGACGCGCTCGCACCGTTCGGGCGGTCCCTTTCGCCTGGATCTTTCTGTCGCTCGGTGCCCGGCTGCTCCTGGGCGGGTCCCGGGCGGGTCCAGGGTGTGGGCGAGGGGTGGGCCGCCACCGTCGTGCCCACCGGCTCACCCGTGCCGCGCCGGTCCGTCCCGAACCGGGGGGATTCCGGGACCGACCGGGCGGGCCCCTCACCCGGCCGCGCCCTGGGATGGCGGGCCGGGCGGGCTTGAGAGGCGGCGTGCCTTGGGCCGCGTTCGCGGCGCGGACCCGACCGCCGTGTCGCGGCTCCCGTGTCGTACGTCTTCAGGTGTTCATACGGTGGTCGCGTCGCCCCGTGGAGAGTCGGCGGGACCGGTGGGCGGTCCGTACCACGCGGCGACGGGCCCCAACCCGTCGGCCGGTGCCCCCGACCGCTCCGTCCCCGGCCCCGCCTCCGTGGCTCTCCGTGGCGTCCCCCGGAAGGGAGCGCGGCGACGTGACATAGCCGACAGACTGTCCCCACCAGGTAAACCGCCACGTGCGGAGCGGTGAGAGGCGGGTAAGAAGCCCGCCTGCGGCTCGGCCCACCCGGTGGTGCACCGCTTCGGCCTTGGCAGACTGGTGGGGTGACCCAGACAGTGCTGCTCGCCGAGGACGACCGCGCCATCCGTCATGCCCTGGAACGCGCGCTGACGCTGGAGGGTTACGAGGTGACCGCCGTGGCCGACGGGGTGGAGGCCCTCGCCCAGGCCCACCGCAACCAGCCCGACGTGCTCGTTCTCGATGTGATGATGCCCGGCATCGACGGCCTCCAGGTGTGCCGCGTGCTGCGCGCCGAGGGCGACCGGACCCCGATCCTGATGCTCACCGCGCTGGTGGAGACCGCGGACCGCATCGCGGGCCTGGACGCGGGCGCCGACGACTACGTCGTGAAGCCGTTCGACGTGGAGGAGGTCTTCGCCCGGCTGCGGGCCCTGCTGCGCCGCACCAACACCTCCTCCACCCTCGACGGCCCCAAGGAGGAGGAGAAGATCCCCAGCGGCCAGGTGGTCGTCGCCGGGCTGCGCATGGACGTGCACGCGCGCCGCGCCTGGCGCGGCGAGCGCGAGCTCGAGCTCACCAGGACCGAGTTCGACCTCCTGGAACTGCTCGTGCGCAACTCCGGCATCGTTCTCGACCACGCCACCATCTACGACCGCATCTGGGGCTATGACTTCGGCCCCGGATCCAAGAACCTCGCCGTCTACGTGGGCTATCTGCGGCGCAAGCTCGACGAGCCGGGGGCCCCGGCGCTCATCCACACGGTGCGCGGCGTGGGGTACGTGCTGAGGGAGGACTAGTGCCTCAGTCACCGCCTCCCGCTGCCGAGGCCGACGTCGGACCGGGGATGCGCCTGTGGCAGCGGCTGCCGCGCGGGCTGCGCCGCCGGCTGCGGCTGCGGTCCAGGCTGCGGCAGATGTCGTCGCTACGGACCACCTTCACCGTGTCGTTCGCGGCCGTGGCCGCCGGCGTCACCGTCCTCGTCGGCTTCCTCAGCTACGACGCCGCCGCCCGCCTGGTGCGCGTGGACCAGCAGACCGTCTTCGCCCAGGTCGTGGCCGATCTGCGGGACCAGGTCAGCCAGAAACAGCTGATGCCGGACGACTTCGCCATCTCCGACAAGGACCACGACACCCCGCGCGACGACATCATCCGGCCCAGCCGCACGGTCGTGCAGGTGCTCGGCCCCGGCGGCACGGTCGTCGACCACTCCAACCCGGCCCTGCCCGTCGGCGCCGACGACCGCGAGATCGCCGAAACCACCACCGCGGCCAAGCTGGTGGAGCACAAGAACGTCGACGTCGGCGGTGACGTCTACCGGGTCGCGACCGTCGCGCTCGGCCACGGTCAGGGCGCGGTGCAGGTAGCCCAGGAACTCAGCAGTACCGAGGACCTGCTGCGCAGCCTCCAGCAGCGCACGGCCCTGCTGATGGGTGCGGTGGTGATAGCCGCCGGGCTGTTCGGCTGGTGGCTGGCAAGGCGGATCACCCGGCGGCTCGTGCGGCTGGCCGGTGCCGCCGAGGACGTGGCGCGCACCCGGCGGCTCGGCATCCAGGTGCCGGTCACCGGCAACGACGAGGTGGCCCGCCTGGGCCGTTCCTTCGACCGTATGCTCGGGCGCCTGGCCCAGTCCGAGGAGGACCAGCGGCGACTGGTGCAGGACGCGGGCCATGAACTGCGTACGCCGCTGACGTCCCTGCGGACGAACATCTCGCTGCTGCGCCGTATAGACGAGCTGCCGTCCGCCGCCCGCGAGGAACTGGTAGCCGACCTGGCACAGGAGTCCCGCGAGCTGACCGACCTGGTCAACGAGCTGGTCGCCCTGGCGGCCGGCCAGTCGGACACGGAACCGGTGCAGCGGCTGACACTCGCGGACATCGCCGAGGACGCCGCGACGATCGCTCGGCGCCGCACGGGCCGCGAGATCGTCGTCCGTGTGACCGGCGACACGACGGTCGACGGACGGGTCTCGGCGTTGCAGCGGGCGGTGTCCAACCTGCTGGAGAACGCGGCGAAGTTCGACCGCGACGGCGAGGCGCTGATCGAGGTCGCCGTCACGGGGCCGGAGCACCCGCCCCGGCTGGAGGACTCCGACGAGCCGGACACCGGGCCGCCGCTGGGCAGCGTGCGCGTGGAGGTCCTCGACCGCGGGCCCGGCGTCGAGGAGAGCGACCTCATGCGCATCTTCGACCGCTTCTACCGCGCCGCGGACGCGAGGAGCCTGCCCGGCTCGGGGCTCGGCCTGTCGATCGTTCAGGAGGTGGCGACGTCACACGGGGGAGCGGCGTTCGCGTACCAGCGCGAGGGCGGCGGAGCGGTCATCGGGTTCACGGTCGGCGGCGGGACGCGGGCCGGGGGCAGGTGACCGGGCGGGCGGGCCACGCCGACTCCCACCTCACCTGGGCCGCGCAGGGGCGGTGGAACCGGGTGCGACGGTACGGCTCCGCCGTTGCCGTCGCCGCCACCGGGCTCTCCGGGCGGGACCGGATCGCGGTCGGCGGGGACGCCGACGACGCCGTACCCCTCGTACGGGATCTGCTCGCCGAGCTGGGGTCGGGCCACCGCCCCTTCGGGGACGCGGACCTGATCGAAACGCTTGCCCGGCGGATCCCCGGGCTCGTCCCCACCGACCCCTTCTACTGGATGGAGACGGCCTACTGGATGGAGACGGCGGCCTTCGGTCGCGCGTGCCGGATGGAGACCGTGGCCCCGGGCCGCGCGTCCGGTGCCTCAGGCGCGCGGTGGCTGGACGCGGTCGAGGAGCGTGAGGCGGCACCCCTTTTCCACCGCTGGTTCCCCCATTCGTACGCCCAGCCGGGGCGGCCGGGGGTGCGCCGCTGGGCCGGGGTACAGGGCGGGGACCGGACCCGGGGTACAGGGCGGGACCGGACCGCTCGCCGTGGCCGCCGATGCCTGGTCCGCCGCCGGGTGCGGATTCCTCGCCGGGGTGGTCACCGCCCCCGAGGGCCGCGGACGCGGCCTCGGCACCGCCGTATCCCGGTTCGTGGTCGACGCCCTCGTCCAGGAGCACGGCCGCGCGGCCCTCATGGTGGACGCCGGCAATGCCCCGGCCGTCGCCGCCTATGAGCGCATCGGCATGACGAAGCGGCTGTTCAAGGCGGTGGCCATGGTTGCCTGAACTCCCTCAGCCCACGTGCACGCGTGGCCGCCGATCCCGGTGGGGCTCGGCCTCCCGCAGCACCTCCCGCGTCACCGGTGCCACCTCTCCCTGGCCGAAGAGGAAGAAACGCAGGAAGTTGGCGAACGGGTTGCCCTCGGTCCATTCGAAGTAGATGTGCGGAATGCAGCCGGTGCTCTCCCGGACGTGCAGCAGCAGGGCCGCGAGGGCGTTGGGGATCGAGGACGACTCCAGGGTGAGCACGCGGTAGCGGCCGTGCATGACCTCGCCGCGTACGTTCATGCCCGACTCGAACTCCGACGGGTCTCGGACCGTCACCTCCACGAAGACGAAGTCCTCCTGTGGGGGCAGGTCGTTGTCGTTCCGGATCTGCTCGATCTTGTCGTGGTACTCATCGAAGTCCCGGCTGTCGGGTTCGTTGGCGATGAAGCGGATGCGGCGGCTGGCGATGTCCCGGACGAAACGTTCGGCCATGGTGTCCAGGGTCACGCTGGTCACGCGGAGTTCGAAGGCGCGGGCGAGCCGGGACAGCAGCGAGAGAAGGATGATGCCGGCGATGAAGCAGGCACCGATCTTCACACCGTCCGGCCGCTCGATCACGTTCGCGACCGTCGTGTACAGGAACACCGTGGCGATCACCGCGAACGCGATGGTCCAGTTGTGCTGTCCGGCCTTGCGGGCGGCGATGGTCACGGCGATCGCCGCGGAGCTGATCAGCACCAGCACCCCGGTGGCGTAGGCGCCGCCCTGGGCGTCGACGTTGGCGTCGAAGATCCAGGTGACCAGGAAGGCGACCAGGGTGAAGACGATGACCATGGGCCGCACGGCGCGGGCCCAGTGCGGGGCCATGCCGTAGCGGGGCAGGTAGCGGGGCATCAGGTTGAGCAGCCCGGCCATTGCGGAGGCGCCCGCGAACCACAGGATCGCGATCGTCGAGACGTCGTAGACCGAGCCGAAGGCGTTGCCCAGGTACTCGTGCGCCAGATAGGCCAGCGCGCGGCCGTTGGCCTGCCCGCCCGTCTGGAACTCCTTCTTTGGGATCAGCAGGGTGGTGATGAAGCTGGTGGTGATCAGAAACCCGCTCATGATGACCGCGGCGGTGGTCAGCAGCTTCTTGGTGCCCCGGATCCGGCCGATCGGCTTCTCCTCGGTGTCGCGCGGGTCGCCCTGCACATGGGGCATGACGGCGACGCCGGTCTCGAAGCCGGACAGGCCGAGCGCCAGTTTCGGGAAGACGATCAGCGCCAGGCCGATCATGACGAAGACGTTTCCGTGCTCGGTGGTCAGGGCGCTGGTCCAGTCGGTCACCACGTGCGTGGCCGTCAGCACATGCCACAAGCCGACGACCACGACCACGGCATTCAACGCGAGATAGACGCCGACCAGGGCGAACGCGACACCGATCGCCTCCAGGAAGCCCTTGAGGAACACCGCGCCCAGCAGGGCGATCAGGAGCAGGGTGATGAGCACCTGGTGGCCGTGCAGGGTGCCGGTGAGGTGGGGGTTCTCGATCAGGTGGGTGGAGGCGTCGGCGGCCGAGAGGGTGATGGTGATCAGGAAGTCGGTGGCGGCGAAGCCCAGCAGGGTCAGGACGAAGAGCTTGCCCTTCCAGAAGGAGAGCAGTCGCTCCAGCATCGCGACGGAGCCTTGGCCGTGCGGGCTCTCCTCGGCCACCCGCCGGTAGACCGGCAGAGCGCCGGCCAGGGTGACGATCACGAGGACGATGGTGGCGATGGGGGAGAGCAGCCCGGCGGCCAGGGCGGCGATGCCGGGCTGGTAGCCGAGGGTCGAGAAGTAGTCGACGCCGGTCAGGCACATCACCCGCCACCAGCGCTGGCCCTTGTGCGGGGGTTCGGGCTCGGCGTCGGGACCCTCCGGGGCACCCTTGCCCATGTCGGACAGCCCCTCCAGCATCCACGCCCGCAACCGGCTCGGGCGAGCGTGCTCCGTAGCGGCCATCGGCGTGCTCTCCTGGCGTACGGCTGTTCGAACGGCCCCGGCCATCGAGGAGACCGTCATTCCAGCGTAGGCAGAGGGCGATCCGGGGGCCTGTGGAACAACGACCGGATGCGTCGCTACCGGCGGAGGAAAACCGGACCGCCACGCTTGGAGGCGGGACGTCGCCGGGTGGGGCCGAACTTGTCGGTGGGTGGTGCTGGGCGTCGTGGGGCGGTGCCCGGGGTGACAGGGGTGTGGGGTGATGGGTTGCGGGGCCCGGCGATGGACGCCTCGTCGACGGCCGCCGGCGCGGCGAACGGGTGTCGGTCGTCGCCACCGTGACGCGCACGCTCGCGCTGACGGTGTTGCGGACGGTCGGAACGAAATGAAGACAAGGTAAGAAGTCTGGTCTCACGATTACCCCGCGTACCTGCATGAATCACACGGAGTAGCGGGCTTTTCGTCTCACTCGTTGCTGCAATCCAGTGACAGCCGGGTCGCAGCCGGGTCAGCTCCGTGGAAGCCTCGGAGGTGCGCGCAGTTGGGGGAATCCGTCAGTGGGGGATCTGTCACAGCACAGGAGACAAACGTGAAATCCTCGCTTCGTACCCGCTCCGCCCGTGTCCTCTCCGTCGGTGCGCTCGCCGTTGCGCTGGCGACGACCGGGGCGGCCGGCGCCTTCGCCGCCGACCCCGCCTCGACGACGCAGCGCACGACCGTGACGGCGGCCTCGATCACCGTCCAGCCGTCCCAGAACGAGCTGCAGGCCGGTCAGTCCGTGACGTTCACGGGTCACACCAAGGGCCTGAAGATAGGCGACACGCTGACGCTCCAGCGGTACAACGGCAGCCAGTGGGTCACCGTGAAGTCCGTCAAGGTGGTGTCGGGTGACACCTACACCTTCTCGGCCGTCAAGCTCAACAACAAGGGCACCGAGAGGTTCCGGGTGAGCCACCAGAACGCGATGTCGCCGACGGTGATCGTCACCGTGAGGTGACGCCGCGAGGCTGACGCCACGAGGCTGAGGGGCGCCCCGGATCCGGGGCGCCCCTTCTCGTGCCCGACTCCTAATCCTCGCTGCAGAACCGCTTGGTCGCCAAGGCTGCTCCGTCCTTGAAGCCCTTCTCGTAGTTCGGGTCCACGACGGTGATGCCCTGCGGCTGCTTGGCGCCGCACGCCTTCTTGACCAGTGCGAATCCGTCCGCGAAGCCCTTCTTGTACTGGGCCTTCGCGTCCTTTGACTCCTTCGGTTCCGTGGCCTTCGGCGTGCTACCGCAGTTCACCGTCCCGTCCTCGTCGGTGGAGGCGCGGTACTTTCCGGGACCCAGGTCGTTGACGGCGAACGATCCGTCGTCCGTCTTCACGGACCCGCCTCCGCCGCCTCCGGAGAACGACACGGAACCGGGTTCGAAACCGGACCCGTGGAGGGTGAACTTCGGGGCGTCCGGCTTGGAGTTGGCCTTGTCCTGGGTGAGCAGACACCTCGCCTTGGCGGGGACGAGGGCGGGTGAGTGCCCCGCCGCTCCGTGCGCGGCGACGGCAGGTCCGAGGACCAGTGAGGAGACGACCAGCGGGGCGATCATCGCGAGACGACGAGTGCGGATCATGTTCTTCCTCCCGTGAGCGGGAAGGGGCAGGCCGACGGGGCGGCGTGCCCTGCTTGCAGAAGGCACTACGCACTGAGCCGAGTGAAGTGAGACGAACGCGAGCAGTGCCGCGGCTCCGGGCACCCTCGCGGGGCTCGCCACCGATCCGCGGACCGGAGCCGCGGCGGGACTCCGCCACGCTCCACGCCTCGGCTCGGGGCACCGGACGTGATGGTCGCGCGGGGCGATACGCGTCTGCCGCCGCACGATCCACACGTGGTCACCCTTGATCACGTGTGCCGTCTCTCCCATGCTCCGCCGCGCCGCCTGGCATGTCCACCGGAGCCACAGACGTCCCACTGGCACCACGGTTCGGTACCAGTCACGGCGTGCGGCACCCGCCGGCACTTCCCCTGCTGCCCGGCCCGGATCGGGCCGGGCACTTCGCTGCTGACGCACCCTCGGGAGATGGCCGTGCACAGCCTGTTCCTCGCCGGAAGCAGAAAGAAGGCGGAGCCCTGCCTCGAAACAGAGGCCTTTGGGAGCAAGTGGTCCTATTTCAGCGCATCCTGGAGAATCTCCAAGGCATTCCGGACATGTGACGGCGTATTGCTTACCCGGCAGCGGTGTCGCACTTTCTCGGGCACTGGTGAGGGCGGGACTCGAAAGCCTCGCCCGACGCCCGAGAGACCTCAGCTCAGGGCCACACCAAGCAATAAGGCTGATGCCCCGCCTCATGCAGCCGGTGACTGAAGTCCTGCCACTCGTGCAGCAGCTGGTACACGTTGAATGCGTCCCGCGGACCGCCCCGGTCCGGCACCGTCGACCAGATGAACGCCGCCGCGCCCACCGCCTCCTCGCCGATGCCGCGCAGGGGGTCCACGACCGTCATGGGGAGCTTGACCACCGCGTAGTCGGGGTGCAGGACCACCAGTTCCAGCGGCGGGACCTTGTGCAGCGGGACGCCCTCGATGCCCGTGAGGACCATCGCCGCCACCGTCTCCGGCTTGATCTTGGTGAACATGCCGCCCATGCCGAGCTCGTCGCCGCCGAGTTCCTCGGGCCGCATCGAGATCGGGACGCGGGCTGCCGTGGCGCCGTCCGGCGCGCCGAAGTATTTGTACGTCACCCCCACCCGACCACCATTCCCGCTCCCCGCCCCGAGTCGGTCGATCGTACGATCTCCACGGTCCATACGCGCTGCACGGTCGATCCGCTCAGGCTCACCCTGCGAAAGCTGTGAACCCTGAGAGGCCGAGCCCTGCGCCTCGTGCGGCGCCGGCGCCCGACGTGTCTCGGTCGTCTCCTCCGCGTCGCGCCGGTGCCTTCCCCGCCGGGCACGCCGAGGACCCAGATCATCGGTCCCCTCGCCCAGTCCGCCACCGCGATGCATATCTCCACCCGACTGCTTTTCTAGGACGCGTGGCCCCCGCCGCGCAACCCGATCATCGTGCCAGTGACCTCCCCCACGGCCGCCCGCCGAAACGTGCGTTGAAACACCTGTCCGCAGGATCTTCGCAGCCTCTGACACCATGGCTAGTGTGAGCTATCCGTACGAAGCCCCAGTTTCGCAGACTCTTTTCGAGCGCGCGGCGGCCGTCACGCCCGGCGGCGTGAACTCTCCGGTGCGCGCCTTCCGCGCCGTGGGCGGTACGCCCCGGTTCATGGTGTCCGGGAACGGTCCCTATCTGACCGATGCCGACGGACGCGAATATGTTGATCTTGTTTGTTCGTGGGGGCCCATGATTCTCGGGCATTCCCACCCTGAGGTGATCGCCGCCGTCCAGGAGGCCGTCTCGCGCGGTACCTCCTTCGGTACGCCCGGTGAGGGCGAGGTCGCGCTCGCCGAGGAGATCGTCGCACGGGTCGAGCCCGTCGAGCAGGTGCGCCTCGTCTCCAGTGGGACGGAAGCCACCATGTCGGCGATCCGGCTCGCACGCGGGTTCACCCGGCGGTCCAAGGTGATCAAGTTCGCCGGTTGTTATCACGGGCACGTGGACTCCCTGCTCGCTGCCGCCGGGTCCGGGGTCGCGACGTTCGCGCTGCCCGACACCCCGGGCGTCACCGGCGCCCAGGCCGGCGACACCATCGTCCTGCCCTACAACGACCTGGACGCCGTCCGCGCCGCGTTCGAAGCCCACCCCTCAGAGATCGCCTGCGTGATCACCGAGGCCTCGCCCGGGAACATGGGGGTCGTGCCGCCGCTTGCGGGGTTCAACCAGGGGCTGAAGGATCTCTGCCGGGAGAACGGCGCCCTTTACGTTTCCGACGAGGTCATGACCGGTTTCCGGACCAGCCGTGCCGGGTGGTTCGGGATCGACGGTGTCACGCCCGACCTCATGACCTTCGGGAAGGTCATGGGCGGTGGGTTCCCCGCCGCCGCCTTCGGCGGACGCGAGGACGTCATGGCGCACCTCGCCCCGGCCGGGCCCGTCTACCAGGCCGGCACCCTCTCCGGAAACCCGGTGGCCACCGCCGCCGGCCTCGCCCAGCTGCGGCTCCTCGACGACGCCGCGTACGAGAAGGTCGATGCCGTGTCCGAGGAGATCCGTACGCTCGTCACCGATGCGCTGACCAAGGAAGGCGTGGCGCACCGGCTCCAGAGCGCCTCCAACATGTTCTCCGTGTTCTTCACCGACCGCCCGGTGGTCGACTACGAGGACGCCAAGGGTCAGGAGTCCTTCCGGTTCACCGCCTTCTTCCACTCTCTTCTCGCGCAGGGCGTCTATCTGCCGCCCTCGTCCTTCGAATCCTGGTTCGTCTCCACCGCTCACGACGAGCGGGCGATCCAGCGAATCGCCGACGCCCTTCCGGCGGCGGCCCGTGCAGCAGCGGAGGCCACGGCAGCATGAGTGACATCACCGTCGTCCATCTGATGCGGCACGGCGAGGTCGCCAACCCGGACGGAGTGCTCTACGGGCGGCTGCCCGGCTATCACCTGTCCGAGCTGGGGCGGCGGATGGCCGAGCGGGTCGCCGACCACCTCTCCTCCCGGGACATCACCCACGTCGTCGCGTCCCCGCTGGAGCGGGCGCAGGAGACGGCCACCCCGATCGCCAAGGCGCACGGGCTCGATCTCGCCGTCGACGAGCGGCTCATCGAGGCCGAGAACGTCTTCCAGGGCAAGACCTTCGGCGTCGGGGACGGTGCGCTGCGGCGGCCGGAGAACTGGAAGCACCTCGTCAACCCGTTCAAGCCGTCCTGGGGCGAGCCGTACGTCGACCAGGTCGTACGGATGATGGGCGCGCTGGACGCCGCCAAGGACGCGGCGCGCGGACACGAGGCCGTGTGCGTCAGTCACCAGCTGCCGATCTGGATCGTGCGCAGCTTCGTGGAGAAGCGGCGGCTGTGGCACGACCCGCGCAAGCGGCAGTGCACGCTCGCCTCCTTGACCACGTTCACGTACCAGGGCGACAAGATCGTGTCCGTGGGGTACACCGAGCCGGCCCGGGATCTGGTCCCTGCGCACCTGCTCGCGGGCGCCAAGCCGGTCAAGGGGAAGGACAAGGCGTTCGGGGCCTGAGCGCTTTCCCCTGCCTTGCCGCACCGTGACGGCGTACGCCTTGCGCCAAGGCGTACGCTTCGTCACAAAACGTATGCAGTCCCGTCATGTAGCCGTATCTTCGTAAAATCCGCTGCACATACGCGCCTTCGGCGGAACCTTTCTCTCCGTCGCGCCCTCTCATTGTGTGACCGCTGAGAGGGCGCTATGAGATGGGGACGACATGCGGGAGTTCAGCCGACGGGGACTGATAGGACTCGGGGCGGGGGCGGCGGCCGCGATAGGACTGGCCGCGTGCGGTTCCCAATCCCAACGGCATGACGGTGCGAACCCCGGTCACGGTTCCGGCAAGGAGAGCCCCGGCACCTCCAGCAGCCCCACGGCCACCGCGCGTCCCCTCGGAGACGGCTCCACCTCCGACACGGGCAAGCAGCCCAACCAGCCGGGAAAGCCGGTTCCCCTGGAGGCCGGTGAGACGCCGCCGCAGTTCGTCGTCTTTTCCTGGGACGGCGCCGGAGAGGTCGGTAACGGGCTTTTCCCGCGCTTCCTCGATCTCGCCGAGGAACACGGCGCGCACATGACCTTCTTCCTCTCCGGGGTCTATCTGCTGCCGGAGTCGAAAAAGCGGACATACCTGCCGCCGAACAACCGGCCGGGCGCCTCGGACATCGGTTATCTGACGGACGCCCACATCCGCTCCACGCTGCAGAACGTCCGCCGCGCATGGCTCGAGGGCCATGAGATCGGCACCCACTTCAACGGCCACTTCTGTTCCGGATTCGGCACCGTCGCGCACTGGACGCCCAAGCAGTGGCGCAGCGAGATCGACCAGGCCAAGTCCTTCGTCAAGGAGTGGCGCACCAACACCGGGTTCACCGACCTGCCGCCGCTGCCCTTCGATTACGAAAAGGAGCTCATCGGCGGCCGTACGCCCTGCCTCCTCGGCCAGGACAACCTGCTGCCCACGGCCCGCGAACTCGGCTGGCGCTACGACGCCTCCTCGCCCGGCGGCCGTCAGCGCTGGCCGGTGAGGCGGCAGGGCCTGTGGGACTACCCGCTCCAGTTGATCCCGTTCCCCGGGCACCGGTTCGAGGTGCTCTCGATGGACTACAACATCCTTGCCAACCAGTCGATCAGGACGACACAGGCGCCCCCCTCCAACTACCCGGGCTGGCGCACCCAGGCGGCGAATGCCTACATAGCCGGATTCAGGCGGGCATACGAGACGAACCGCGCCCCCTTCTTCATAGGCAACCACTTCGAGCACTGGAACGGCGGCATCTACATGGACGCCGTCGAAGAGGCGTTCAAGCACATCGCGCGAGAGAAGGAGAAGGGCGCCGACGTACGGCTCGTCTCCTTCCGGCAGTTCACGGACTGGCTGGACGTCCAGCGGCCCGAGGTCGTGCGCAAGCTGCAGTCCCTGGACGTGGGGCAGCGGCCGGCCGGTGGCTGGAAGGAGTTCCTGGGGGGTGCCGGCAACGGGGCTTCGGGCGACCCGTCAAAGGCCGCCTGAAATGCGGTTTTCGGCCCACAAGGGGGGTGGGCAAGATCCCCGGATCGGACATGCGAAACTTTTCACATGAGTGCCGCCTGCCGCGCCCCCCGGCGCCTGAACCGCACCCGCACCCGTAGTCGCAGCCGCCGACGCGCCGCCCTGGCCACCGCCGGGGCCGCCGTCGCGGTGCTCGTCCTGTCCGCCTGCGGTTCCGGCGGCACCTCCGGGGGTTCCGGCAACACCAACTTCATCACCGGCAAGGACGGCATCGCGACCGTCAAGAAGGGCGAGCGGGCCGCCGCCCCCGACCTGTCCGGCACGACGATCGACGGCAAGAAGCTGGACGTCGCCGACTACAAGGGCAAGGTCGTCGTCATCAACGTCTGGGGCTCCTGGTGCCCGCCCTGCCGCGCCGAGGCGTCGAACTTCGTCAAGGTCGCCGCGGACACGGCGAGCAAGGGCGTCCAGTTCGTGGGGATCAACACCCGCGACACCAGTACGCAGCCCGCCCGCGCCTTCGAGAAGCAGTACGGGGTCACGTACCCGAGCCTGTACGACCCGACCGGCAAGCTGATGCTCCGCTTCGAGAAGGGCACGCTCAACCCGCAGGCGATCCCCTCCACACTGATCATCGACCGGGACGGGAAGATCGCCGCGCGCACGCTGCAGGCCCTCAGCGAGGACAAGCTGCGCGAGATGCTCGACCCGGTCGTCGCGGAGAAGTGACGTGAGCGGAGTCTCCACGCTCGCCGCCACGGGCTACAACGGCACCGTGCTCAACGGGGCCTTGCTGGTGGCCCTGCCCATCGCCCTGCTCGGCGGCCTCGTCTCCTTCTTCTCGCCGTGCGTCCTGCCGCTGGTCCCCGGCTACCTGTCGTACGTCACCGGGGTGACCGGCACCGACCTCGCCGAGGCGCGGCGCGGGCGGATGGTCGCCGGTGCCTCCCTCTTCGTGCTCGGCTTCACCGCCGTGTTCGTCTCCAGCGGGGCGCTGTTCGGCTACTTCGGTTCCAGCCTGCAGGAGCACAAGGACGTCCTGTCCAAGGTGCTGGGCGCGTTCATGATCCTCATGGGCGTCTTCTTCATGGGGCTGATGCCCTGGCTCACCCAGCGGGAGTTCCGCCTCCACAAACGGCCCGTGGCCGGGCTGATCGGCGCGCCCGTGCTGGGCGCGCTGTTCGGGATCGGCTGGACCCCGTGCATCGGCCCGACCCTCTCCTCCGTGCTGATGCTCTCCTCCGACCAGGGCAGCGCGGGCCGCGGGGCCCTGCTGACCGTGGCGTACTGCCTCGGCCTCGGTGTGCCGTTCGTCCTCGCCGCGGTCGCCTTCCGCAAGGCGCTCGGCGCGTTCGGCTGGGTCAAGCGGCACTATGCCTGGGTGATGCGCATCGGGGGCGGCATGATGATCGCGACGGGTCTGCTGCTGGTGACCGGTGCCTGGGACGGCATCGTGCAGCACATGCAGAGCTGGTCCGACGGCTTCACGGTGGGGATCTGATCCATGAGCGACACACGGAGCACCGACGTGCACAGCGACGTGACCCCCGGCGCCCTCGCGGGCGACACCGAGTCCGACACCACCGCGAACGGCGCCGAGCCCGACCTCGGCGAGGCGGGCTCGCAACTGTCCACCGCCCCCGTCGAGACGGCCATGCCCGGCTCCTTCGGCGGTTCCCGGGCCCCCGGCACCAAGGGCTGGATCATCTGGACCGCACGCGAGACCGTCGGCTGGGCCCGCTGGTTCTGGCGGCAGCTGACCTCCATGCGGGTCGCGCTGATCCTGCTGTTCCTGCTGTCGCTCGGCGCCATCCCCGGCTCGCTGATCCCGCAGTCCGGCACCGACGCGCTGAAGGTGCAGGACTTCATGGACGCCCACAGGACGCTGGGCCCCCTCTACGAGAAGCTCGGGCTGTTCCACGTGTACAGCTCGGTGTGGTTCGCGGCGATCTACATCCTGCTGTTCGTCTCGCTCATCGGCTGCATCGTGCCGCGCACCTGGCAGTTCGTCGGCCAGCTCAGGGGCCGCCCGCCGGGCGCGCCCAAGCGGCTGACCCGGCTGCCCGCGTATGCGACCTGGCGCACCGACGCCGACCCCGAGCAGGTCCGCGAGGCCGCGCTGAAGGTGCTCAAGCGGCGCCGCTTCCGTGCGCACGTCGCAGGCGACGCGATCGCCGCCGAGAAGGGCTATCTGCGCGAGGCCGGCAACCTGGTCTTCCACATGGCCCTGATCGTGATGCTGATCGCTTTCGCCTGGGGCCAGCTCTACAAGTCCGAGGGCAACAAGCTGATCGTCGAGGGTGACGGCTTCTCCAACACGCTCACCCAGTACGACGACTTCAAGTCCGGCAGCCTCTTCACCGACGACGACCTGGTGCCGTTCAGCTTCGACCTGAAGAAGTTCATCGGCACGTACGAGCGCACCGGCCCGAACAAGGGCACCCCGCGCACCTACCAGGCGGACATCACCTACAGCGTCGGCGCCTACGGCAAGGAGAAGAAGACCGCCGTCAAGGTCAACGAACCGCTGAACATCGGCGACGCGAAGGTCTACCTCGTCAGCCACGGGTACGCACCCGTCGTCACCGTCCGCGACGGCAAGGGCAATGTCGTCTACCACGACGCCGTACCGCTGCTGCCCATTGACTCGAACGTGACCTCGCAGGGGGCCATCAAGGTCTACGACGGCTACAAGAACGCCCAGGGCGTGCACGACCAGCTCGGCTTCGCCGCGTTCTTCGTGCCGACCTTCGCGGGCGCGGGCAAGGGCGACATGTTCTCCCAGTTCCCGGCGCTCGACTTCCCTGCGCTCGCGGTGTCCGCCTACCACGGGGACCTGGGCGTCAACGCGGGCATCCCGCAGAACGTGTACCAGCTGGACACCAAGAACAAGAACCTGCAGCCGTTCAAGGACTCCAAGGGCAACCTCGTCAAGGCCCGTCTGCTGCCCGGCGAGACCATGAAGCTGCCCGGCGGCAACGGCTCGATCACCTTCGACAAGGACATCAAGCAGTGGGCCGGCTTCCAGGTCGTGCAGCAGCCCGGCACCGGCTGGGCGCTCGGCGGTGCGATCGCCGCGATCTTCGGCCTGGCCGCCTCCCTGTTCATCCAGCGCCGCCGCGTCTGGGTGCGTGCGAGGACCGGAGCCGACGGCGTCACCGTCGTCGAGATGGCGGGCCTCGGCCGCAGCGAATCCGCGAAACTGCCCGAGGAACTCGGCGACCTGGCCGCGCTCGTCCACGACCAGGCGCCCACGAAGACCGACGACGAACCGACCTCCGACGCCGACCCCGATCAGGAGCCGGGCGCCGCAACCCCCGTACCTGCCGCTGAAGGGGCTCAGAAGAAGTGACCCTCGCCACCGCCACCAACGAACATCTCGCGAACCTCAGCAACACGCTGATCTACTCCGCGATGGCCGTCTACACCCTGGCCTTCTTCGCGTACATCGCCGAATGGCTCTTCGGCAGCCGCAGCAAGGTCGCCCGTACGGCGAACGCGCTCACCACCGATGCCGCGAAGAAGGCGGCGGCCCCCGCCGTCACGGTCAAGAAGGCCGGGGGCACCGCGGTGCTCGAGCGGCCGAAGGTCGTCACCCGCTCCGCGGCCGGTGCCCGGGACGTGCCGGACGGCCCCGGCGCCCACGGCGGCGACGAGCAGGGCGACCTCTACGGCCGGATCGCCGTGTCGCTCACCGTGCTGTCCTTCCTCGTCGAACTCGCCGGCGTCGTCGCCCGCGCGGCCTCCGTACAGCGGGCGCCGTGGGGCAACATGTACGAGTTCAACATCAGCTTCTCCACGGTCGCCGTCGGCGTGTACCTCGTGCTGCTCGCGCTGAAGAAGAACGTGCGGTGGCTGGGCCTCTTCCTCACCACCTCGGTCCTGCTGGACCTCGGCCTCGCCGTCACCGTCCTGTACACCGCCAGCGACCAGCTCGTCCCCGCCCTCCACTCGTACTGGCTGTATATCCACGTCTCCACCGCCATCCTCTGCGGCGCGGTCTTCTACGTCGGCGCGGTCGGCACGCTCCTCTACCTCTTCAAGGACTCGTACGAGAGCAAGCTTCAGAACGGCGGCAAGCCGGGCACCTTCGCCACCTCGGTCCTGGAGCGGCTGCCCGCCTCGGCGTCCCTCGACAAGTTCGCCTACCGCGTGAACGCCGCCGTGTTCCCGCTGTGGACGTTCACGATCATCGCGGGTGCCATCTGGGCGGAGTCCGCCTGGGGCCGCTACTGGGGCTGGGACCCCAAGGAGACCTGGGCCTTCATCACCTGGGTCGCGTACGCCTGCTACCTGCACGCCCGCTCCACGGCCGGCTGGAAGGGCCGCAAGGCTGCCTACATCGCGCTCATCGCCTTCGGCTGCTGGCTGTTCAACTACTACGGCGTGAACATCTTCGTCACCGGAAAGCACTCGTACGCGGGCGTGTGAGCCGCCTGCGCCCAAGGCCGGTTCCTGTGACGTGAGTCACCGGAACCGGCCTTTGTCGTACGGACAGATGGGGAATGTGGACACGAACCTGAGGAGACGCATCCGCGCGGGCGATCACGCGCGTTCGGCGAGCTCTTCGACGCCTACGCACGGTCCGTCTGCAACCACGCCTTCCGGCTCACCGGGGACTGGGCGCAGGCGGAGGACGCCGTGTCGCTGGCCTTCCTGGACGCGACGCCTGGCGGCTGCGGGGCAAGGTCGACGAGGACGGCGGGGCCCTGTGGCCCTGGCTGCTGGGCATCGCGACCAACGTCACGCGCAACGCGTGCCGCGCTCTACCGCGCCGCGGCGAAGATCCCCGGCGTCCAGGTGGTCCGGAACGTGGAGGACTCGGCCGGCCGCGAAGGCGTCGCGGTCACCCGGGCAAGCGGTGGCGAGCTCGAGCAACTGATCTTCGACCCGAAGACGTACACCTTCCTCGGGGAGCGCGGGCTGGACGCGAAAGGCAAGGTCACGGGCGTGAGCGCGGTCCTCACGCGGGCCGTGGTGGACAAGACGGGAGAGCGCCCGTAACACGTGCAAAACGTCCGTTCGCGGGCCAGGCTGGTGTCATGACCGATCCCATCGAAGAGGGCACCGTCGAGCACCGGGGGGACATGCACGTACGGCACTTCCTGCTGCACCTGCCCCGGCCCGTGGAGGAGGTCTGGCCCGCGCTGGCCTCCTCCGACGGCCTGCGGGGCTGGCTGGCCGCCGCGGAGCCGTTCGAACCACGGCTCGGCGGCGCGGTGGGACTCCGGCTGCCCGACGGCCCGGACCGGGGGCGCATCACGGCGTGGGACGTGGAACGGGTCGCCGAGTACACGGTGGAGGGCCGCGGACGCATCCGCTTCCACCTGGAGCCCGACCGTCCTTCGGGCACGACCGTGCGTTTCACGCACGAGACCGAGGAGGACAGGGACCCGGGCTGGAGGGAGCGCTTCGAGCGCCTGCTCGCGTACGTGGGCGGCAGCACCGTATGAGACCGATCGGTCGGCGCTGCTGTGAGGGGCACCAATGCCGCAGTGAACAAGGGGAGTTGGTTCGGTCCTTCACGCCACCGGCCGCAGCTCCCCCGCCGCGGCCGGTGCGCCCCGCACGATGCGGTGTGCGCACAGCGCGGTGAGCAGTTCGCCGAGCAGGTCCGGGTCGGCTATCTCCAGGCCGAGAAGGGACTCGATGCGGTCCAGGCGCTGGTAGAGGGACTGACGGCCGATGTGCAGCAGGGCCGCCGTGCGTGTGGGTGAGCAGCCGTGCCGGAGGTGGACCTCCAGGGTGCGGGTCAGGTCGCTGGAGTGCGCCGCCTCCCAGGCCAGCAGCGGGCCCAGCGTGTGCTGGACCAGGCGGGCGAGGCGGTCGCGGTTGGCGTCCATGCCGCCGCGGGTCAGCTCGCGTTCGAGGGTGAGCGCGCGTGACGACGTCACCAGCGGGCCGCGGGCGGCGGACGGTTCGGCGGACGGGACGGTCAGGGCCAGCTCCAGCGTCGTACGGGCCGCCCGCAGTGTCTCGCTCCACCGCAGCCAGCCGCCGCCCGCCGCCACGGCGTGTCCGACCGCGACGGTCAGCTCGGCCTCGGCGACGGTGTGGAAGGCATCCTGCACGGCGCGCACCGGGTCGCGCGCCGGCCGCCGCGCGCGCTCGGCGCCCCGCGCGCCGCCACGCACACCCGCGACCGCCCGCCCGTCCGCGCCCCGCACCCGGCCGAAGGCCGACTCCGCCGTTCCCGGCAACGCGAGCAACGCCAGCACATCCCCCGGAAACGCGGCCGCCAGCACCCCACCCCCGCCCAGCGCCCGTACCGCCCGCTGCACAACCCCGGCATCCCGCGCCCTGTGCACCGACACTCCGACCAGCCGCGCCCCCGGGCCCGGCTGGAACCCGGCGAGGCCCGCCCGCGCCTCCACCTCGGGCTGGTTGAGCGCCTGCCCGTCGGCCAGGTCGGCGAGCAGGGCCGCCGTATGGTCGTCGCCCCAGGGCCGCACGACGGACCGCCCGGACAGCCCGCGGGCGACGATCGCCCGGTTCGCGGCCTCGGTGATCCGCACGAAGGGCACGACCCGGTGCAGTGCGAGCAGCGGCAGCCCGAGGTGCCGCGCCTCGTCCGTCACCTCGTCCGGCATGCGCGGCAGGGACCGCCCCACCTCGACCGCGAGTCCCGCCGCGCCCCGCGCGGCCAGCTCGCGCACATACCGCCGCCGGATCTCCTCGCCGGTGTCTGTCAGCCCGAAGCCGTTCGTCAGCAGCAGCTCGCCGCCGTCCAGGAAGTTCGCGTCCTCGTACACCTCGCTCGAGTGGACCCAGCGCACCGGGCGGTCGAGCGATCCCTCGCCCGCCAGCAACTCGGGCTCGGCCGCCCGTACCGGGTCGAGGGCCAGGATCTCGCGAAGGGTGAGTGCGGGCACGAGAACCTCCGGGGGCGACAGTTCGTCCGGCTGCGGGTTGTCCGGAGAGTACTTTCCGCACGTTGCCCCGGTGTTTCGGCCGACGGAGAGTGAAGGCATGGATCAGGCACAGGCACACGAGTGGCTCGCCACGGCCGTCGCGGAGGCCCGCGCCGGCCTCGCCGAGGGCGGTATTCCCATCGGCGCGGCGCTCTACGGCGCGGACGGCACCCTCCTCGGCCGCGGCCACAACCGCCGTGTCCAGGACGGCGACCCGTCGATGCACGCGGAGACGTCCGCCTTTCGTGCGGCGGGGCGCGAGCGCTCGTACCGGGGTACGACGATGGTGACCACCCTGTCGCCGTGTTGGTACTGCAGCGGTCTGGTCCGCCAGTTCGGCATCTCCCGGCTGATCGTCGGAGAGGCGACCACGTTCCACGGCGGCCACGACTGGCTCGCGGACCACGGTGTGGAGGTGGTCCTCCTGGACGACCCCGAGTGCACGACGTTGATGCGCGACTTCATCGAGAAGAACCCGGCTCTGTGGAATGAGGACATCGGAAGTGACTGAGCCCCGTATCCCCACCATCGATCTGCGGCCCTGGCTGGACGGCGATCCGGACGCCCGCGCACGTATCGCCCATACCGTCGACGCGGCGCTTCAGACCGCCGGTTTCCTCCTGGTGACCGGCCACGGCGTGGACCCGGGACTGCGGGCCCGGATCCGGGAGGCGGCGCGGACGTTCTTCACGCTGCCTCCCGAGGTCAAGGAGACGTACACCGCCAAGGTCGGCGGGCGCGGCTGGCTCGGCCCCGGTGCCGAGGCCAACGGCTACTCCGAGGGTACCGAGACGCCGCCCGACCTCAAGGAATCGCTGACCTTCGCGACGCATGAGCCGTTCGAGGACCCGGAGATCAACGCGGAGTGGTACGCGCCCAACGTCTGGCCGGCACAGGTGCCGGAGCTGCGGGTGCTGTGCGGGGAGTACCTGGAGCGGATGGCGGAGCTGGAGAACCATCTGCTGTCGCTGCTCGGCGAGGCGCTGGGCCTCGAACCGGAGTTCTTCACACGGCACATGGCACACCCCACCTACGGCTTCAATATCAACTGGTATCCGGGCACGGAGGTCATCGGCGATCCGGAGCCGGGCCAGTTCCGCATCGGTCCGCACACCGACTTCGGGACCGTCACGATCCTCGACCGGCAGGCCGGCAAGGGCGGTCTCCAGGTCTACACGGACGAGGGCGGCTGGGAGGACGCGCCGTACGACCCGGAGGCGTTCACCATCAACATCGGTGATCTGATGGCCCGTTGGACCGGTGATCGCTGGCGCTCGGGCCGCCACCGCGTCCTGCCGCCGCCGGCGGACGCGCCCGCCGAGGAGCTGATGTCCCTCGTCTACTTCGGCGAGTGCACCCCGGGGACCGTCGTCGAGTCGGTTCCGGCGCCGGTGGGGCGGGTGGCGTACGAGCCGGTCGACTCCCATGTGTATCTGCGGGAGAAGCTGGACTCGATCACTGTGGGCTGAGCCCGACGCCGCCCCGGAGGCCGGACCCCGGACGGGGCCCAAGACACCCGCAGCATCTTCCCGTGCTCGTCCGCGCCCCATCAGCCGGTGCGCCTCCGCCGCCTCCTCGAGGCCGAACTCCGCGGTCACCGGCAGGGTGACGGTCCCCTCCACCGCCGTGGCGAAGGCCCGTTCGGCCCGGGTGCGCAGCTCGCCCGGGGCCGTCTGGGCCAGGGCGAGGGCGGAGAAGCCCGGAGACCGACCGAGCGCGGGGGCAGAGCTCCGGCCGGCCCACCGGCCAGGCGGGCTCTGTGCTCGCGAGCACTCCGGCACCGGTCATCGGGCCGCGCCCGAGCACACCGACCCCGACGACGTCCCCGTCCAGACCGCCCTGTCCGCCCTCGCCGATCCCGTACGCATCACGCTCGTACGGGAGCCCACGGCATCCGCCGACCGGTCCCGCAGCTGCGGCAGTTTCGACGTCCCGGTCGGCAAGGCGGCCCCTGAGCCACCACTTCACCGACCAGTTCACCGTTCCTGCGCCAGGCGTGCCTGGTGGAACAGCGGGACGAGGGCCCGAGGCGGGTCAGCCGCCTCAGGTGCACGGAGTCCGACGCCCGCTTCCCGGGACTCCTCGCGCTCGTCCTGCACGAGGATCCCCTCGGTGAGTCGCTGACGGAGTCCGGAAGTACGTGCCCCCAGACCCCGTCAGCGACTGACGCGGAACGTCACACCTCGGACGCCGGTTCCTGCCGGCTTTTCTCCCGGGCGGGAGCCGTCGCCTCCCGCCCCCGCAGCGCCGCGTACACCCCCGCGCTCACCGCGAAGCCGACCAGGCAGGTGATGTCACCGAAGGACGGGTGGTGCTTCGGGACCCAGCCCACGTACTTCTCCTGGTTGGAGAAGAGCGGGACGGACACCGCCACGCCGATCAACAGTGCGGCGACGCCCGGCCAGTTGGTGAAGGAACGGTCGGTGAGCCGGGCGGTCAGCTCCTCGTGCGGCGTGCGCGACCGGAGCCACCGCTCGGTCAGCACGACGCCCAGCCAGGGGCCCACCCAGTACGCGATGACGAGCAGGAACGCCTCGTACGCCGCCCCCGCGTCCGACAGCGACGCCCACGCCGCCGCCGTGCCCACGATCCCGGACAGCACGACCAGCACGCTGCGGCCCAGCCAGGCGGGGAGCCTGAGGCCCAGCGAGGTGACCGAAATCGCGGAGGAGTAGATGTTCAGGGCGTTCGCGGAAACCGCGCCGAGGATGACGGCGAGCAGCACCAGGTTGCTCAGCCAGCCCGGGAGATGGCCCGTGAACGCCGCCGTCGGGGTCGCGTCCTTCGGTGCCGCGATCGTCGCCGAGGCCGCGCCGATGACCGCCACCACCGCGACCGACACGAACAGCCCGAGCGCCGGGTAGAGGACCGTCTTGAAACGGCTCGCCGTGCGCGGCAGGTAGCGCGAGTAGTCCGTCGCGTAGGGGTTCCAGCCCGCCGCATAGCCCCAGGCGGTGCTGAACGCCAGCAGGAAGCCGCCGATGCCGCCGCCCGTGCCACCCCCGCCCAGGTCTGCGTGCTTGAAGGTCCACACCCCGGCCAGCAGGAAGATCACCGCGAGTGCCGGGAACGCGTACTTCTCGAAGGCGTGGACGAAGTTGTGGCCGATGAAGCCGATCACGATCTCCGCCACCACCACGAGCAGCAGGGAGGGCAGCGGCTTCAGGCCCGTCAGCGTGTTCAGCGCGAAGGCCGCGCTCAGGCTGTTCACCGCGAACCAACCCACCCCCGCCACCAGGGCGTTGACGCCGGACGGCAGGAGGTTGCCCTGGTGGCCGAAGGAGAACCGGCCGATCACCATCTGCGGAACGCCGAATCGCGGGCCGTCCAGGGACAGCACGCCCTGGGTGAACGCGCCGAGCGCGGTGCCGAGGAGGATGGCGGCGGTCGCCTGCCAGAAGCCCAGACCGAAGAAGAGGACCGGGATCACGCCGATGTAGACGGTCGCGAACTCGATGTTCGGGGAGGCCCACGTCCAGAGCAACTGAAGTGGGCCGCCATGCCGTTCGGCGTCCGGAATGGGTTCCGAGCCCGCCGTCTCGACGGCGATGACCCGGTCGCCGTACCCGGGGGCGATCGTGGTGGCTGAGCTGGCGGGAGCAGTCGTCATGCGAGGTAAGTGTCCGGTCCGGGCAAGCCCCGGCCCAGAGGCGCACTGTCCGTTTCGGGAGGCTTGCCGGCGTACAACCTGTAGGCATCGAAGGTGACCAGCAGCCGGAGCTCCATCAGCCGGGTCTCGGGGTCCTCAGCCCTTGGAGTCCTCAGTCCTTGGAGTCCTCAGTCCTTGGACTCCCCACCGCTTTCCCGGCGTCGCAGTTCTTCCTCGCGGCGGCGCAGGTCGGCCTCCCAGTCCTTCAGGAGCGCCTCGTCCTTTTTGTTCTCTTCCTTCAACGTCCTCAGGAACTCGGGGTTGTCGTCGGGCGCGACCCAGGTCGTGCGGTGGTTGCGGTGCCACTCGGAGGGGGTGGAGCCGTTCGCCGGGGCGTGGCGCACCTTGCCGGCGACGAGCCAGGCGATCGGGCCGACCAGTACCTCGCCGAAGAGCAGGATGATGATGACCCAGACCACCTTGGGCAGTCCCCGTACCTGTTCCTCGGGCGTGTTCAGGCAGTCGATGAAGGCGTATATCCACAGCGCCAGGACCAACAGGAAGGGCAGATACCTGAACATGGTGGTGCGATCCCCCAGGAGACGGCGACGGGGCATGGGACGGGCCCCGGTGACGGGGCCAGGTTAGCCGGTACCGGATACTGGAACGCATGGCTTACGACGATCTTCGGTCCCTGCTCCGGGCGCTGGAGCGCGAGGGAGACCTCAAGCGCATCAAAGCGGAGGTCGACCCGTATCTGGAGGTCGGGGAGATCGTCGACCGGGTGCAGAAGTCCGGCGGGCCGGCCCTGCTCTTCGAGAACGTGCGCGGGTCGAGCATGCCACTCGCCATGAACGTGTTCGGCACCGACCGGCGCCTGTTGAAGGCCCTCGGTCTAAAGTCGTACGGCGAGATCTCCGACAAGATCGGCGGTCTGCTGAAGCCGGAGCTGCCGCACGGGTTCGTCGGGGTGCGCGAGGCCTTCGGAAAGCTCGGCGCGATGACACACGTACCCCCCAAGAAGGTCAAAGCGGACAACGCGCCCGTACAGGAAGTGGTCCTGCGCGGCGAGGACGTCGACCTCGACACCCTGCCCGCCCTCTTCACCTGGCCCCAGGACGGCGGTTCCTTCTTCAACCTGGGACTCACGCACACCAAGGATCCGGAGACCGGGATCCGCAACCTCGGGCTGTACCGCCTTCAGCGCCACGACAAGCGCACCATCGGCATGCACTGGCAGATCCACAAGGACAGCCGCAACCACTACCAGGTGGCGGCCCGGCGCGGCGAGAAGCTCCCGGTCGCCATCGCCTTCGGGTGCCCCCCGGCGGTGACGTACGCCTCCACCGCACCGCTCCCCGGCGACATCGACGAGTACCTCTTCGCAGGGTTCATCGCGGGCAGGCGCATCGAGATGGTCGACTGCAAGACGGTCCCGCTCCAGGTCCCCGCCCATGCCGAAGTCGTGCTGGAGGGCTGGCTGGAGCCCGGCGAGATGCTCCCCGAGGGCCCGTTCGGGGATCACACCGGCTTCTACACGCCGCAGGAGCCCTTCCCCGCCCTGAAGGTCGACTGCGTCACCATGCGCCGCCGCCCCCTGCTGCAGTCGATCGTCGTGGGCCGCCCCCCGACGGAGGACGGACCCCTCGGCCGGGCGACCGAGCGGTTCTTCCTCCCGCTCCTCAAGATCATCGTGCCGGACATCGTGGACTACCACCTCCCCGAGGCGGGCGGCTTCCACAACTGCGCGATCGTGTCGATCGACAAGAAGTACCCCAAGCACGCCCAGAAGGTGATGCACGCCATCTGGGGCGCGCACATGATGTCCCTCACCAAGCTGATCGTGGTCGTCGACTCCGACTGCGACGTGCACGATCTGCACGAGGTCGCCTGGCGCGCCCTCGGCAACACCGACTACGCCCGTGACCTCACGGTCGTGGAAGGACCCGTCGACCACCTCGACCACGCCTCGTACCAGCAGTTCTGGGGCGGCAAGGCGGGCATCGACGCGACCAGGAAGTGGCCCGAGGAGGGCTACACGAGGGACGGCGGCTGGCCCGACATGGTCCTGTCCGACCCGGAGACGGCGGCGAAGGTCACCAGCCGCTGGAAGGAGTACGGCCTGTGAGCAGCGCCTCCGCCGCGATCCCGCAGCCGGGACGCACCAAGGCGTTCCTGCGCCTGGTGATGATCGAGCACTCCGTCTTCGCCCTGCCCTTCGCGTACATCGCCTCGCTGACCGCGATGTACCAGTGGGACAGGAACATCCACTGGGGCCGGCTGTTCCTCGTCACGGTCGCCATGGTGGGCCTGCGCACCTTCGCCATGGCGGCGAACCGGGTCATCGACCGGGAGATCGACGCCCGCAACCCGCGCACCGCCCACCGCGAACTGGTCACCGGAACGATGACGGTGCGGCACGCCTGGACGGGCGCGCTGGTCGCCCTGGTCTTCTTCCTGGGCGCCGCGGCCCTGCTCAACCCGCTCTGCCTGGCGCTCGCCCCCATCGCGGTGATCCCGATGGTGGTGTACCCGTACGGCAAGAGGTTCACCAACTTCCCGCAGGCCATCCTCGGTCTCGCCCAGGCCATGGGCCCGGTCGGCGGCTGGCTGGCGATCAGTGGCAGGTGGGACTGGGACGCGGTGGTCCTCGGTCTCGCCGTCGGTGTCTGGATCGGCGGCTTCGACCTGATCTACGCCTGCCAGGACGTGGAGACGGACCGCGAGATCGGGGTCATGTCGGTGCCCGCCCGCTTCGGCATCCCCGCGGCCATCTGGGGCGCCCGCGTCTGCCACGCCGTCACGACTGCGCTGTTCGTCTGGTACGCCGTCGCCACCGGCGCCGGCGCCTTCTTCTGGCTGGGCCTGGTGATCGTGGCGGGCGCCTTCGTCTACGAGCACACGATCGTCCGCCCCCACGACCTGACCCGCGTGAACCGCGCCTTCTTCAGCGTCAACGGGTTCATCGGGATCGCCCTGTTCGTGTGCGCGCTGCTGGATCTGCTGGTGCGCGGCCTGACGGTCTAGGCCCGGGCGAGGAGCTCCCGCCCGGTGGCCGGGCGGCGGAACACGAACGCCGCCGCCACGCCCGACACCAGACCGATCAGATGCCCCTGCCAGCTGACGCCGGTCTGCGTGGGGGCGAGACCCATGAGGATCGACCCGCCCCAGACCGCGCCGACCAGCAGGCCGACCAGGACGCCGAGCGGGCGGCGTGCGACGAACCCGCCGACCAGCAGGAAGCCGAAGAGGCCGAAGATCAGACCGGATGCGCCCGCCGTGTTGCTGTTCGACGGTGCGGTGAGCCAGACGCCCAGGCCGTCCGCCACGATGATCAGCGCGCAGACGGCGGCGAACCGGCGCAGGCCGCCGAGGGCGGAGAGGAAACCGAGGACCAGCAGCGGCACGGTGTTGGCGGCGACATGGGCGAAGCCGAAGTGGATGAAGGCGGCCGGGACGATGTCGATCAGCTCGGAGGCGGTGCGCGGCATGATGCCGAAGTCGTCCAGGGCGTGACCACTGGCCGAATCCACCACTTCGAGCAGCCACAGCAGCGCCACCCAGCCCACCATCAGGCGGGCCGCCGCCTTGGCGCGTCCGCCCCGCGACCACTCCGGTTCCGTACCCCGCATGGCAACCCCCACCCCTCGCTCGCCCCTCGGGGAATCGGCCGGACCCCCTTGGCCGGATCCCGCCGCGCGGCGCCGGATAGGCTCGGTGTCGTGAACCCAGTCAGGCCAGGAGAGAAGTCGCGTACGCCTTGGATCGTAGGGGTGTCCGGCGCCTCCGGCACCCCGTATGCCGCTGCCGTGCTGCGCGCGCTCCTCGCCGCGGGCGAGAGCGTCGACCTGATCGTCTCCCGTGCCTCGCGGCTCACGCTGCTCGACGAGACGGGCATCGCCTTCCGGGACGTGCACTGGCGGGAGGACCTGCGGGAGTGGCTGGGGCGGGGCGCCGACGGCAAGGCCGGGACGTTCGCGGTCGACGTCGACGGGGACCGCGTTCGGTACTGGAGCGCGGGCGACCTGGCCGCCGGGCCGTCCTCCGGGTCGTACCCCGCGAAGGGGATGCTGATCGTGCCCGCGTCCACGGCCTGTGTGGCGGGTGTCGCCCTCGGGCTCTCGAAAGACCTGTTGCAGCGGGCCGCGAGCGTCACGCTCAAGGAGAGGCGGCCGCTGGCCGTCGCCGTGCGCGAGACCCCGCTCAGCGGGCAGACCCTCAGGCATCTCGTGGCGCTGGACGAGGCGGGCGCGGTCGTGCTTCCCGCGTCGCCGGCGTTCTACGCGGGGGCGACGCACATCCAGGACCTCGTGGACTTCGTCGCGGGGCGGGTGCTGGACGCGGCAGGGGTGGCGCACCGGCTGTACCGCCGTTGGGAGGGAGAGCTCGGCGGCGGAACCCGCGGCACGTGACAACCCCCGGAGCGGTCGCCACAGCTGAGCACACAGCAGCACGTGGCAGCACGCAGCAGTACCACTCATCACTTTCAGGAACTCTTCAGACCTTTTCAGCGGAAGGCTTCGATCGCATGGACGCGGTGGACAGGCAGCTCATCCAGGCCCTGAGGGAGAACGGCCGGGCCTCCTACGCGGAGCTGGGGCGCCTCGTCGGCCTGTCGGGACCCAGCGTCACCGACCGTATCAACCGCCTGGAGACGGCGGGTGTCATCACCGGCTACCGTGCCACCGTCGACGCCGCCTCCCTCGGCCTCGGCGTCACCGCCCTCATCGGTATCTCGCTCTCCGACGCCGCCGACCACGAGGACGTGGCACGCCGGCTGAGGGACCTTCAGGAGATCGAGGACTGCTGGTTCATCGCGGGCGACGACTCGTTCATGCTCAAGGTGCGCGCGAGCGACGTGGACGGCCTGGAGAAGACCATCCGCCGGCTGTCCGGCACCAAGGGCGTCTCCCGTACCCGTACCACGATCGTGCTCTCCACGAAGTGGGAGAACCGGGTGGGCGAGCTCCCGGAGGAGCGCTAGGCGCGAAGCGCCGTGGAGGGGGCACCTCCCGCCCGGGGCGTGGGGGGGTACGGTTGGTGGGTTCGTCCAAAGGGAGAGGCAGAAGCATGGATGTCGGGCTCAAGCGCGAGCTGGAGGACAAGGTCCGGGCCGGTGAGCGGCTGACCCGCGAGGACGGCATCGCGCTGTACGAGTCGGACGACCTGGCGTGGCTCGGCGGCCTTGCGCACGAGGTGCGGACCCGCAAGAACGGTGACGTGGTCCACTTCAACGTAAACCGCCACCTCAACATGACCAACGTGTGCACCGCGTCCTGCGCCTACTGCTCCTTCCAGCGCAAGCCGGGCGAGAAGGACGCGTACACGATGCGCATCGAGGAGGCGGTAGGGCTGGCCAAGGCGATGGAGTCGGAGAACCTCACCGAGCTGCACATCGTCAACGGCCTGCACCCGAACCTGCCGTGGCGCTACTACCCGCGCTCGCTGCGCGAGCTGAAGGCCGCCCTGCCGAACGTCTCGCTGAAGGCGTTCACGGCGACGGAGATCCACCACTTCGAGACGATCTCCGGTCTTTCGGCCTCCGAGATCCTGGACGAGCTGATCGACGCGGGCCTGGAGTCGCTGACCGGAGGCGGCGCGGAGATCTTCGACTGGGAGGTCCGGCAGCACATCGTCGACCACAGGACCCACTGGGAGGACTGGTCGCGCATCCACCGCCTGGCGCACGAGAAGGGTCTCAAGACCCCGTGCACCATGCTGTACGGCCACATCGAGGAGCCGCGCCACCGTGTGGACCACGTGCTGCGCCTGCGTGAACTCCAGGACGAGACCGGCGGCTTCCAGGTCTTCATCCCGCTGCGCTACCAGCACGACTTCGTGGACGTGAAGGACGGCAAGGTGCGCAACCGCCTTCAGGCACGGACGCAGATGGCGACGGGCGCCGAGGCCCTGAAGACCTTCGCGGTCTCGCGTCTCCTCTTCGACAACGTCCCGCACGTCAAGGTCTTCTGGGTCATGCACGGCGTGCAGACCGCGCAGCTGGCCCTTCAGCACGGCGCCGACGACATGGACGGCTCGGTCGTCGAGTACAAGATCACGCATGACGCGGACAACTTCGGCACGCCGAACAAGCTCACCCGTGAGGACCTGCTCGACCTGATCCGGGACGCGGGCTTCCGGCCCGTGGAGCGGAACACGCGGTACGAGATCATCCGCGAGTACGAGGGTCCGGACCCGGCGCGGCGGGACGAGCCGCAGCCCATGCGGGTCTGACCCGCATCGGAACCCGGACGAGCCCCGGCCCCGCCGGGGCTTTTCGCATGTGCGGCGGGGCACACGGAAAAGGCTTGAGTCTCCGCCGTGGTAATAGGTACCCTCCGGTCATGCCCCTTACCTTTACCCTCGACCCGGCCATGACCCCCGACCTGCGTGACGGCGTCCTCGACCTGTGGGCGGACGTGTCCGACGCCGGCGGAGCCGTGGGTTTCGTGCCGCCGGTCACACGCGAGGTGATACGTCCGGAACTCGTGAAGCACCTCGCGGCGATGAGCGAGGGGCGCACCCGGCTGCTGGTGGGTCATGACGAGGACGGACGGGTGGCGGCGACCGCGTTCCTCACCTTCAACACGCACCGGCTGATGACGCACTGGGTGTGGCTCTACACGGTGATGGTGCATCCGCGGCACCAGGGCAAGGGGTATGGCCGTGACCTGCTGGACGCCGCCGCCGACGCGGCCCGCGGCTTCGAGGGCGTCGAGGCGATACGGCTCACCTGCCGGGGCGGACTCGGTCTGGAGCGGTTCTACGGCTCCTGCGGTTACAAGGAGGTCGGCCGGGTGCCCGGTGCGATACGGGTGGCGCCCGGGGACGACCGCGACGACATCACGATGCTGCTGCCGCTGGGGTGAACCGCGGGCAGCGCACCCCCTTGCAAGATCGGATGCCCGGCGTGCTTCACTGGACGATGCCCCTTTGGGAAATCCCCCAAGTTCTCGGCTTCGATCGAACAGGGGGCACCCCCACGGAACGGAAGAGTGGATTGAGATGTTCCGCTACACGCTGATGCGCCTCGGTATCTTCGCGGGCTGCCTCGTGGTCGTCTGGGGCCTCGTCTACTCGGGCATCGTCCCGCGCGGCCTCGGCGACTCCAACGGCATCTGGGCCGTGCTGCTCGCCCTGGTGATCTCGGCCCCGATCAGCTTCGTGGTCCTGCGCAGGGAGCGCGACCGGGCGTCCGTGCAGATCGTCGAGCGAGTGGACCGCATGAAGGCCAACATCGAGGCGAACCGCGCACAGGAGGACGTGGCCGACGACTCCGCCAGGGCCCAGGGCCAGACGTCCTAGGCCGGACCGTGCGTCGACGGGCTGACCGTAGTCTTGCCCGTATGGGTGCCGTGAAGACCAAGCGGATGCCGCGGGCGGTCCGTGAGCAGCAGATGCTGGACGCCGCCGTGAAGACCTTCGGGCAACGTGGCTACATGGCCGCGTCCATGGACGAGATCGCCGAACTGGCGGGTGTGTCCAAGCCGTTGGTGTATCTGTATCTGAACTCCAAGGAAGACCTCTTCACCGCCTGCATCCGCCGCGAGGCCGCCGCGCTCACCGAGGCGGTGCGCTCCGGCGTCCGGCCCGGTCTCGACGCCGACCGCCAACTATGGGAAGGGCTGCGCGCGTTCTTCACGCACACCGCGCAGAACCCCGACGGCTGGTCGATCCTGCACCTTCAGGCCCGTACGCACGGCGAACCCTTCGCCGCCGAGGTCACCGCGATGCGCGAGGAGATCGTCGCGTTCGTGACGCAGCTCATCGTCGTGGCGGCGCGGGAGGCCCACCGGGACCCCGACCTGCCCGAGCGCGAGGTCGCCGGGCTCGCCGAGGCCCTGGTCGGCGCCGCTGAATCGCTCGCGGCCTGGGCCAACGCGACCCCCGGCGTCTCCGCCCGGCAGGCGGCGGCGACCCTGATGAACTTCGCCTGGGCGGGCCTCGGCAACCTCATGGAGGACCGTCCCTGGTCGTCCCCCGACCACGACTAGGCCCGAGCCGTCACCTCCTCGAGGAACGCCACGGCCCGGTCCGGCGCACCCGGCTCCAGCCACTCCATGACGCCCGCGCACACGGTGATCTCCACGCCCGTCCCGGCGAGCACGAGCGGCAGGGTGTGCAGCACCGTGGACGGCAGGCTCACCAGCGTGGCCGCCACCGGTCCCCGCAGCAGCTCCAGCTCCAGGGGCAGTTCGGGACGTACGATCTCCAGCCCGCTGTGCTCGGCGATCAGCCGCAGCTTGTCCGGGGCCTCGCGGCGGTGCGCGTAGTAGCGCTCCGCGTTCAACCGGTCGGCCAGGCACGTGATCTCGTGCACATAACGGCCGGGGTCGATCAGGCCCGTCTCCGCCAGCGACGTACCGATCAGGTCCGTCCCCGGGTGCACCTGCGGCGGCCCGAAGCGCTGCCGCGCCCACACATAGGTGTTGACGGAGGCGACGGCGCCCGGCGGCAGCCGCAGGCCCCTCGTCAGGCAGGAGAAGACCTCGAGGCGCCGGCCCCGAACGGGAGTGATCCGCCGCGACGCCCACGCCGCGGCGGCCGGCGCCCGGCCCGAGCGGTGCCAGCGGACCAGAGGCCGGCCCGCGAGCAGCTGGCGCGAGAGCTCCAGCGTCGCCGTGCCGTCGTCGACGAGGACCACGTCCCGGGTGCGGGCCAGGGGCAGCAGCCGCTGGATCATCCCGGAGAACGGGTCGCCGATGACGAGCCGGCCGGCCCCGCCCAGCTTCGGCGCGAGAGCCGCAAGCGCGCGGGTGACACCGACCGGGACCCTGCGGATGTCGTACAGGCCGACGTCCAGCCCCTCGGAGCGTGCCACCTCCGCCATCACCCGCAGCTGATGGCGGGTGACTGGGGCGAGCGGCAGCAGGACCGCGACCTCGCAGCGGGCCGGGTCCGGGGCCCCGCCGCGCTCGCCGAGCGCCCACTCCAGCAGGTTGAGCAGCTGCGCGGGCGACTCGACGAGCGCGAGGGTACGGGTCACCGGAGACTCCGTGTCACGCGCCGGTTCATGAGACTTCGGCCAGTTCGCTCGGTTCGCTCTGGACCCGGCGCAGCTTCTTCATCGGGCCCAGCTCGGACTCGTAGACCCGCTTCACACCGTCGCCCAGCGCCTCCTCGATGATCCGGATGTCGCGGACCAGCCGGACGAGCCCCTGCGGTTCCACCGAAGCCGCTTGGTCCGAGCCCTACTTGGCGCGATCGAGGGTGATGTGCCGCTCGACGAAGCAGGCGCCGAGCGCGACCGCGGCGAGAGTGGTCTGCAGCCCGATCTCGTGGCCGGAGTAGCCGATCGGCACGTTCGGGTACTCGCGCGCGAGGGTGTCCAGCATCCGCAGGTTGAGTTCCTGTGCGGGCGCCGGATACGTCGAGGTGGCGTGACAGAGAAGGACGTTGGCGCTGCCCAGCACCTCCACCGCATGCCGGATCTGCTTCGGCGTCGACATGCCGGTGGACAGGATCACCGTCCTGCCGGTGGCCCGCAGCGCGCGCAGGAGTTCGTCGTCGGTCAGCGACGCGGACGCCACCTTGTGCGCCTTGACGCTCTCGAACCGCTCAAGGAACTCCACGCTCGGCACGTCCCACGGCGAGGCGAACCAGTCGACGCCCTTCTTCGCCGCGTAGGCGTCGATGGCCCGGTAGCCGTCCTGGTCGAACTCGACACGGTGCCGGTAGTCGATGTACGTCATCCGGCCCCAGGGCGTGTCGCGCTCGACCTCCCACTGGTCGCGCGGGGTGCAGATCTCGGGGGTGCGCTTCTGGAACTTCACGGCGTCGCAGCCCGCCTCGGCCGCCGCGTCGATCAGCGCGAACGCGTCCTCCAGGGAGCCGTTGTGGTTGATGCCGATCTCACCGACGACGTAGACGGGCTGGCCGGGGCCGACGAGCCGTTCGCCGATCCTGCGGGAGCGCACGCCGGCGATTTCCTTGGACTGCTTCATTTTTCGTAGAGTTCCCTTCCGAGCAGCCTGACGGCTGTCTCATGCGGCCCGTGTCCGCCGCGTCCGGTCGTGGTGGTCCTGGCGGCGGCACGGGCTGTTCGGTGCTGTCCCTCAGCCGAAGAGAGGGGCCAGCGCGCGAGCGCGGGCGAGGTCGCCCGGCTCGTCGATCTCCAGGACCCGGTCCGGGTCGGTCCGCACCAGCGCGGTGCGCCCGAAGAAGCGGTGGTGCGCCCGGCGGAAACCCTCGGCGCGCATCGCGTACGCGGCACCGGTCTCCAGGAAGTCCTCCGGCCGGTCCTGGCGGCGCGGGCGCACGGCGCTGTCGTGGTTCACGCCGAAGGCGCCGTCGAGCGTCTCGCGCCACAGGAACCCGTGGAACGGCGCGACCGTGTGCGCGGTGTCGGCTCCGCCCCCGACGACGGCCGCCGCGACGCGCTCCACGTCCTGCCCGGTCAGGAACGGGCTGGTGCACTGCACGAGCAGCAGCACGTCGACGGGAATGCCGCGCTCCTTCTCGTACGTGTCGAGTGCGTGCCGCAGGGCGTCCTCGCTGGAGGCGGTGTCGCCGGAGATGTCCGAGGGCCGCTCGACGATCCCGGCGCCCGCGGCCAGCGCCACCCGGGCGATGTGCTCGTCGTCGGTGGACACGACGACATCCGTGACGAGCGGGACGGTCCGGCAGGCGCGCACGGCACGGGTGACGAGGGGGACCCCGCCGACCGGAGCGGTGTTCTTGCCGGGGACACCTTTGGACCCGCCGCGGGCCGGGATGACGGCCAGCACGGTGGCCGCGCTCATACGGCACCCCACCGGCGCAGTGTGGGCGCGATCTTCTGGTAGCCCACGCGGTACAGGGACTTGGCGCCCCGGCGCGCGGCCCGGCGTACGGCCGTCTGCATGCGCCCCGATCCGCCGGCGCCCAGCGGCGCGGGCAGCGGGCGGCCCTTCTCGTCGAAGCCGTTGCGTTCCAGGATCCCGCCCAGGTAGGCCCCGGCCCGCTGGGGCGAGTAGTACGGCCGCAGCGTAGGCAGCGGGCCCGCGGCGCGCAGCGCGGCGATGCGGGAGCGGGCGGCGGAGTACGGGTCGGTCTTGCCGATGCCCTGCGCCGCCGCCCAGACGGGATCGGCCTGCGGCAGGGCGCCCGCGTCGATGTCGTCCCAGGAGGCGAGGCAGCCGGAGTGGATGAAGTAGTGGTTGCCGTGGGCCTCTCGGACGCCGAAGTCGGTGAGTATCGCCGTGGGTATCCGCCGGTGCATGGACTCCAGGGCAGCCGTGGAGCTGACCGTCACCAGCAGGTCCGTCCGGTCGAGGACGTCACCCATGTTGCCGTAGACCAGCTGGAGGTTGGCGGGCGCGGGCACGGCCAGCTCCTCGACGAGCAGCTGGTACGGGTCGGCCTCCACATGGGTGGTCTGCTCGCCGGGCAGGCTGCGCAGCTTGATCAGGACGAGCCTTTCGGGATGGCGCCAGGCGTGCGCGGCCGCGTGCTCCAGCAACCTGAGGCGGTCCTCCTTGTCCCTGGGCACGGACGGCTGGACGGCAAAGGTGACGGTGAAGGGCCGTTCGTCGGACGGCTGGTAGGGATCGCCGCCGAGGAAGGGCAGCGCGCACTCGACGACCGACTCCGGGTCGACGCCGACGCTGTGGAACGCGGCGCGGAAACGCCGGGCGTCATAGGCCGAGTTGGCGAGGACCACGTCGGTTCCGCCGCGGGTGAGGAGACCGTCGACCATCTTCTCGTAGACGACCCCGACGTACCCGGTGACGGTCACGGGCCTGTCCTCGCGGGCCGCCCAGGCGATCCCCAGACTGTGGGCGAGCGCGAGGACCGTACCGCCGGCGGTGGCCAGCACCGCCACGTCCGCGGCGGCCAGGTCCTCGTCGTCCACCAGCTCGGACGCGGCGACCTTGCGGGTGGTGTCGGGCTCGATGCCGACCTCGGCGAGCTGACGCTCGGTCGGGGTCGCCCGGGTGCGCAGGAAGTACGCGTCGAGGGCGTGGTCGGGGGCGATCTGCCGGGCGACGGACGCGCCCCACTTCCAGCGGGTGTCCGAGTCTGCGAGTACGGCGATACGTCTGGGGGGCATGCTCAGGAGCCCTTCGGTGACGGGGGCCGGGGGAGTGAGCCGACAGTAAGAAGGGCTCCTGAGCCTGGTATGAGCGTGTCCTTGAAGGAACCTGGGGAGAACTGGGGGTGAACTGTGAGAAGTTCCTCGACGTCCCCTTGTGAACGGCGAGTTGGCCGTGACGCACAGCTCTCTCATGGGCTGTGGTGACGAGAAGTTTGCCCGATCTTTATCCGAGGTGCCTCAAGTGGAGAGCCGACGCGTCTGACCCGTCAGGTGGAGCCTCTCCCCGCCGCGCAGTTCGAAACGCCCGTCGTCGGCCGCGTACGTCACAGTGCCCGGGAGCAGGACCGGTGCCTTGAACTCCGCGCGCACGCGCACCGCGGGGTGGGCCGGCTGCTCGGCCAGGCACCGGGCGACGGTCCACATGCCGTGCGCGATGGCACGCGGAAAGCCGAAGAGCCGGGCGGTGAGGGCGTGCAGATGCATGGGGTTCCGGTCCCCGGACACGGCCGCGTACCGCCGTCCGACGTCTTCGGCGAAGCGCCACTCGGCGTGTGCCGGGAGGGGTCTGCGCTCGGAGGGCGGCGCCCCGCCCGCACGGGAGGTGCGGTGCCGGGCGAGATACGTACTCGTCGACTCCCACACGGGCCGGTCCGCGGTACGGACCTCGGTGACGACGACGGCCTCGGTGCCGCGCCGGTGCGGAACCAGTCCTCTGACCCGTACGGCGACTTCGTACTCGGCGGTGGGACTGAGCGCCTCCCGCTGGGCGATCTCGATGGACGTGTGCACCAGCCCGAGGAGAGGGAGGGGGAACTCCCGGCCGGCCATGATCCGCATGGCGAGCGGGAAGCCGAGGACATGGGGATAGGTGACGGGCAGCGCGTCGACTCCGGTGGGAAACCCGCAGACGCGCTCGTAGGCGGCGAGCCGGCCGAGTTCGATCCGCACACCGGGCAGCACGAGCCGGGTGCGAGGGAAGCCGGCGTCGGGCCTGGGGCGCTTGAAGGGGGAGAGCAGCGCACCCCGGGCGAGGAGCGGAACGAGGGAGGGGGAGCCGGAGAGGGCGACGGAGTCACTGGCGGCGGTCATGGCGTGGGCCGTTCGGCCGACCAGCGGTGCAGCGCCACGGGCTGCGGCAGCCCGAGCCGCCTGGTGAGGAAGCGACCGGGTGCGGTCCCCGTGAAGCGCAGATAGCGGTCGGCCAAGGCCCAGCTCCCAGCTCGCTCGTCAGTGTAACTCTTTACTCTGGAGTAAGGTTACCCGGGGTAAGGGGGAAAGTCGTGGGGAGGAGGTTGCACAGCCCCGGCCCCGGACCATCCCGGAACCCGCACAGACTCCCCACGCGAGCGCCGTACGATCGCGGTTCTAACTCGCGGTAACAGCGAGTCGTGAACCGTCGCGTGAACGTCTCGGTGCGCACAGCGCGTACCTCATGCAGCAGAGCAGTGCACAGCTGCAGGCCCCAGGAGCTGCCCCATGCCCATCTCGTACTCGTCCACGCCCGTTGCCGCCCCCCCGACGGATCTCGACCACGACGGCGGTCCGGTGCTCGTGGAGCCGGTGACACGGCGGCTGAACGGCGAGGTGCGGGAGGCGTACGTACCTCCGCTGGTACCGCCGGTGACCCATGGCTCGCTCGCCGATCTGCCGTTCGAGAACGCCGGCGAGATGCCCGACCACCGGGTCCTCAGCCGCCGTGACGCGGACGGCGGCTGGACGGACGTGACGGCGGCTCAGTTCGCGGACCAGGTGCTGGCTCTCGCGAAGGGGCTGATCGCCGAGGGCCTGATGCCGGGCGACCGGATCGCGGTCATGGCCCGCACGAGGTACGAGTGGACGCTGCTCGACTTCGCGGCCTGGGCGGCGGGCCTGGTGACGGTCCCCGTCTACCCCACCTCCTCGGTCTTCCAGACCCGCTGGATCCTCCAGGACTCCGGCGCGGTGGCCCTGGTGACGGAGACGGTCGGCCAGGCGGCGGCCATGGGGCCGGAGCGCAGCCTCCTGCCCGACCTGCAGCACGTGTGGGTGATGGAGAAGGGGCATGTCGAACGCCTCGCGGAATTCGGCCAGGCGGTGCCGGACCAGGAGGTGACCGTACGCCGGGGCGTCCTCGGTCCGGACACACTGGCCACGCTCATCTACACCTCGGGCACCACGGGCCGCCCGAAGGGCTGTGCGGTGACGCACGGCAACTTCCTGGCGGAGGTCGACAACGCGATCGAGCTCCTCTACCCGGTGTTCAGGGCGCAGATGAGCGAGGAGCCGTCCACGCTGCTGTTCCTGCCCCTGTCGCACGTCTTCGGCCGCATGGTGGCGGTCGCCTGCATCCGCGCGCGGGTGCGCCTCGGTCACGCGCCCAGTCTGAAGGCGGAGGATCTGCTGGCCGACCTGGCGAGCTTCCGGCCGACCTTCCTGCTGGCCATCCCGTACATGCTGGAGAAGGTCTACAACAACGCGCGGGCGACGGCCGAGCGCGCCGGCCGGGGCGCGTTGTTCGACCGCGCGGCAGGGGTGGCCCGCCGCTACGGGGAGGCGCAGGAGGCCCGTCAGCACGGCACGGGCCCGGGTCCCAGCCGTGCCCTGAAGACGGCCCGCGCCTTCTACGACCCGCTTCTGTTCCGCCGTATCCGCCGCGCCCTGGGCGGCCACGTCCGCCATGTCATCTGCGGCGGCTCCCCGCTGGGCCGCGGGCTCGCGGCCTTCTATGCGGGCACAGGCATAGAGGTCTTCGAAGGCTACGGCCTGACGGAGACGACCGGCGCTGCGACGGTGACGCCCCCGCTCAAACCCCGCCTGGGAACGGTGGGCTGGCCGCTGCCCGGCACGAGGGTCCGCATCGCGGCGGACGGTGAGGTGCTGCTTTCCGGCGGCCAGGTGTTCCGCGGCTACTGGGACCCTCATGCGGGCGGGGTGGTCCCGGCCACCCCCGACGGCTGGTTCCCGACGGGTGACATCGGCCGTCTGGACGACCAGGGCTATCTGACGATCACGGGCCGGAAGAAGGAGATCCTGATCACGGCAGGGGGCAAGAACGTGGCCCCCGCCCCGCTGGAGAACTGGCTGCGTTCCCACCCCCTGATCTCCCAGTGCATCGTCCTCGGCGACCGACGCCCGTACGTGAGTGCCCTGATCACCCTGGATGCGGAGGGCATCGTCCACTGGCGTCAGATGAACGGCAAGCACCCGGTGCCGCCGGAACTCCTCGTGGACGACGAGGAGTTGAACGAGGTCCTGCAGCGTGCGGTGGACGAGGCCAACAAGCTGGTCTCCCGCCCCGAGTCGATCCGCCGCTTCGCCGTCCTCCCCGTGGACTTCACGGAGGCGGCAGGCCATCTGACCCCCTCGATGAAGCTGCGCCGAGGGGCGGTCATGCGGGACTTCGCGGCCCAGGTGGAGCAGCTCTACGCGCGGTAGGTCCCCAGAGCGCATCTCCACGGCACCCTCGACTTGGGCGGTTTCACCCGATCGCCGACGACTGGTTAGCCCACCTGGCCGCAGCCGTGGCGGTGATGGCGGGTGTCCGTCAGCCTTCGTGCTTCCATCCCGTCAGGAGGCTCACATGATGGCTGAGGACCGACAGCAGGACACCCACCCGTCGCGGCGGCGCATGCTGGCCGCGGCCGCCCTCGCGCCCATGCTGGGCGGGGCGACGCCCGCGTGCGCCCTGTCCACGGGAGCGACACGGGGGAGACACAGTGAGCCGGTCGCGCCGGTGCGCACCGCCCTGTCGGACTGGACGGGAGTGGCCGACGCGCTGGGCCGGACGGGCGACATGAAGCGGAACGTGATGTACCACACGGGCCTCCCGCGCCGGGACCTCGCGGTGGTCTCCCACGGAGTCGTCGTCAAACCGGCGCTCGCCCTGGGTTCGCACGTGGCCTTCGTCCGTTACGCCGACGGGGGCACGCTGCTCATGGGCGATGTGGTGGTCACCGAGAACGAGATGCAGCCGTTCAGCGATGCCCTGTACGCCCACGGGATCGAGCAGACCGCGATCCACAAGCACCTGCTCTCCCAGTCACCCGACATCTGGTGGATCCACGTCCACGCGCACGGCCACGACCCCGTGCGCATCGCCCGGGGCCTGCGCGCCGCGTTCGACCGCACCGGCACCCCACCCCCTGCCCGGCCGCCGCTCATCCCACCGCCGCCCGTCGACCTGGACACCGCGGGCATCGATGCCGCGCTGGGTGTCAAGGGTGCCCCCGACGACGGGATCTACAAGAGCACGTTCATCCGCCGTGAGACCGTCACCGACGGCCAGATGGTGCTGCCGCCGGGCCTCGGATCGACCACCGCGATCAACTTCCAGCCGCTGGGCGGCGGCCGGGCCGCGATCAGCGGCGACTGCGCCATGATCGCCGGAGAGGTCCAGGTCGTCCTCATGGCCCTGAGGCGTGCCGGAGTGCAGCTCGTCGAGCTGCACAACCACGGCCTGAGGGACGAGCCCCGGCTGTTCTTCGTCCACTTCTGGGCCGTCGGCGACGCGGTCCGGCTCGCCCGGGGGCTTCGCGCCGCGGTCGACGCCACCAACGTCGCGCCGATGCCGATCCCGCTCGGCTGACCGCCGGGCCGCATAGCGCATGTGGCGGTATCCCGACGGCGCTACAAGGCGGAAAGGGCATATGCATGGAATAGCGGCGAAGGCGGCTGGAAACGGAGAACTGCGCGATGACCTCAAGCGGCGAAGCAATCCCCTGTCCGTTCGACTTCAGCGACGCCCTGGAGTTCGATCCCACGCTCGCGGCGCTCATGGCCCGCGATTCCATCACCCGCATCCGGCTTCCGTACGGCGACGCCGACGCCTGGCTGGTCACCGGATTCGAGGGCGTGCGGCAGGTGACCACCGACCAGCGGTTCAGCCGGGCGGGGATCATGGGGTCCGACTATCCGCGGCTGACACCGGAGCCCATCGTCTCCCCGGAGTCGATCAATGTGATCGATCCGCCGCACAGCACCCGCCTGCGCCACCTGGCGTCGCAGGCCTTCACCAAGCGGCACGTGGAGCGGATGCGGCAGCGGATCACGCGGCTCGCGGACACCCTGCTCGACGAGATGGCCGAGCAGGGGCCGCCGGCGGATCTGGTCCACCATCTGTCGAACCAGTTGCCGCAGCAGACCATCTACGACGTCCTCGGGATCGCCCGGGAGGACTGGCCCCGGATGCAGCAGTACGCGCATCAACTGCTCGCCACGGGTCCGGACGGCCGTGAGACCGCCGCGCGGGCCAAGGCCGAGCTGCGGGAGTACTTCGGCGGACTGGTCGAACAGCGGCGGCGCTCCCCGGGAAACGATCTGATCAGCGCGTTGGCCGCCGCCAAGGACGGCGAGGACGCGCTCGACGACCAGGAGTTGGCGGTCATGGCGCTGACGCTGGTGCTCAGCGGGCAGGACACGGCCACCTGCCAGATCAGCGACATCTCCTATCTCCTGCTGACCCACCCCGAGCTGGTGAACCACCTCAGGAACCGGCCGGAGACCCTGACGGACGTCCTGAACGAGCTGCTCCGCGTCATCCCCTTCCGCAAGGGGGTCGGCATTCCCCGGGTGGCGCTGGAGGACGTGGAGATCGACGGCGTACGGATCCGGGCGGGTGAGTTCGTCCATGTGTCGTACCTGACGGCGAACCGTGACCCCAAGCGCTACCCGGACCCGGACGTCATCGACCCGGACCGGCCCCCCGCGCCGCACATGACCTTCGGGTGGGGCGGGCACCGGTGCATCGCCGTCCCGATGGCCATGGCGGAGCTGGAAGTGGCCATCGGGCGGCTGCTGGAGCGGTTCCCGGGGCTGCGGCTCGCGGTACCGCCGGAGGACGTGCGCTGGGACACGGAGACGATCCGCCGCTTCCCGCTCGAGCTGCCCGTGGCCTGGTAGGGCCGCGCGGCGACCGTGCGCACATCCAGGCAAAAAAGCAGGAGCCCCCTGCGCCGGACGGCGCGCGGGGCTCCTTGGGTACTGCTGTCCGTTCCGGATCAAAGCAATCGGGCTCAGTGAGCCGAAGGCCTGGAACCGAAGACCGAAACTCCGAGACCGGTGACTCAGATGGCGGTGACGTTCTCCGCCTGCGGGCCCTTCGGACCCTGCGTCACGTCGAAGCTCACCTGCTGGTTCTCCTCGAGCGAACGGAAGCCGTTCGCATTGATCGCGGAGTAGTGGACGAAGACGTCGGGACCGCCGCCTTCCTGGGCGATGAAGCCAAAGCCCTTTTCGGCGTTGAACCACTTCACGGTTCCGGTAGCCATAAGCCCTCCTTGGGCCCAAAGGGTTGCCCTGCTCCAGAACCTGCAAGTGTGAAAACTGAAGCGCCGCACAACTGCACGTCTCTGAAAACGACGAGAGCCCGCGGTCACATGCTCCGCAGGCTCTGTACTGCAAGGAAACCAAACTGCAACTTGCGGCGAGCCTAGCACGCGGGCAGCCGAAAGCAATAGAGGTCAAGATCACTTCACCCGAATGTTTCAACGGGTGGTGAACTGGGTTGACGTCGCCGTGTCACATCGTAGTCGCAGAGGTTGACATCAGGCGTCCGGGGCGTTCGCGAGGCCGCTCGCGCACCCTGGGGCGAGCGCCGTACCGCACGGGGTCTAGTCTCGCGATGTGGACAATTCTCGCACCCGGCCGCGCGTCGGCCACATCCAGTTCCTCAACTGCCTGCCCTTGTACTGGGGGCTCGCGAGAACCGGCACGCTCCTGGACTTCGAGCTGACCAAGGACACCCCCGAGAAGCTCAGCGAGAAGCTGGTGCAGGGCGACCTCGACATCGGGCCCATCACCCTCGTCGAGTTCCTCAAGCACGCCGACGAGCTGGTCGCCTTCCCCGACATCGCGGTCGGCTGTGACGGCCCGGTGATGTCCTGCGTGATCGTCTCCCAGGTTCCGCTGGACCAGCTGGACGGCGCCCGGGTCGCCCTCGGCTCCACCTCGCGTACTTCCGTGCGCCTCGCCCAGCTGCTGCTCGCCGAGCGCTACGGGGTGACACCCGACTACTACGCGTGTCCGCCCGACCTCAGCCTGATGATGCAGGAGGCCGAGGCGGCGGTGCTGATCGGCGACGCCGCCCTGCGCGCCAACCTCCTCGACGGGCCGCGCTACGGCCTCGCGGTGCATGATCTCGGCTCGCTGTGGAAGGAGTGGACGGGCCTGCCGTTCGTCTTCGCGGTGTGGGCGGCGCGGCGCGAGTACCTGGACCGCGAGCCGGCCATCACCCGCAAGGTGCACGAGGCCTTCCTGGCCTCCCGCAACCTGTCCCTGGAGGAGGTCGGCAAGGTCGCGGAGCAGGCGGCCCGCTGGGAGGCCTTCGACGAGCAGGTCCTGGAGCGCTACTTCACGACGCTCGACTTCCGCTTCGGCAGTCACCAGTTGGCGGCGGTCGCCGAGTTCGCCCGGCGGGTCGGACCGACGACCGGTTTCCCGGCGGACGTGAAGGTGAAGCTCCTGGAGCAGTAGGGGAGTTGCCCGGGGGGCCGCGGCAGAGGGGCACCGTAGCGCGCACCGCCGGCACTACCCTGCTGGGAGTCATACGGGGGAGGGGTGGACGCCATGCAGCCGCTGGAGGCCGGCGAACCCACGGTCGTGGGGCCCTACCGGCTGCTCGGCAGGCTCGGCTCCGGCGGGATGGGCCGCGTCTATCTGGGACGCAGCGCGGGCGGGCGCACGGTCGCGGTCAAGGTCGTGCATCCGCACTTCGCGCTGGACGAGGAGTTCCGCGCCCGCTTCCGCCGTGAGGTGGACGCCGCGCGGCGGGTCGGCGGCGCCTGGACCGCGCCGGTCCTCGACGCGGACCCGGAGGCGTCGGTGCCGTGGGTCGCGACCGGATACGCGGCGGGCCCGTCCCTGAGCGCGGCGGTGACCGACGACGGCCCGCTTCCGCTCCATTCGGTACGGGTCCTGGGCGCGGGACTCGCGGAAGCCCTGACTGCGGTGCACGGCCTCGGACTGGTCCACCGGGACGTGAAGCCGTCGAACGTCCTGCTGACCCTCGACGGCCCGCTCCTCATCGACTTCGGCATCGCGCGCGCCACGGACGGCACGGCGTCGCTGACCTCCACCGGAGTCTCCGTCGGCTCGCCCGGTTACATGTCGCCCGAGCAGATCCTCGGCAAGGGCGTCACGGGCGCGGCGGACGTCTTCTCACTGGGCGCGGTGCTGGTGTACGCGGCGACCGGGCAGTCCCCCTTCCCGGGCGACTCCTCCGCGGCGCTGCTGTACAAGGTCGTCCACGAGGAGCCGGAACTCGGCGCGCTCGAGGGTGCCTTGCGCGAGCTGGTGTCCGCGTGCCTCGCCAAGGACCCGGCCGCGCGCCCCGCACCGGCACAGGTGGCAGGGCGGCTCGCCCCCCAGGGCGCGGCCCCCCTGGTCACCGCGGGCTGGCTGCCCGGCCCGCTGGTGGAACAGGTCAGTCGCAAGGCCGTACAACTGCTGAATCTGGAGGCGGGGGAGGCGGAGCCGTCCGGGCCGGTGGGGTTCAGCAGGGCCGCGGTGGGCGGGTCCTCGGCGGTCGGGTCGGAGGCGGACCACGCTTCAGCCGGCTCCGAAGTGCCGTTGCCCGGCGGGAGCTTCGGGCCACAGCCCGCGGGGGTCTTCGGCCCACCGCCCGACATGACCGCTCCTGCGGACCCTCCCGCCCACGTGGTGCGGCCACAGCCGCGGGACGCCGTGCCCTCCGCTGACGGCGGGCCCGGGAAGGTATCGGTGAGTGTCGCCGCGACCTCCGTGCCCGGAACCGGCGGTCGTGGCCGGCGCGTCAGCTGCACGGTCGCGCTCGCGGTCGCGGGAGCGCTGGCCGCGGTGACGGTCGGGTCGACGTTCCTGTTCGGGCTGCTGGACAAGGGCGGCTCGCAGAAGGACGGATCAGCCGGGGGCGGGGCACCCACGCACAGTTCGGCCGTCCCGGGCACAGGGCGGACGGAGGTGCCCGCCGCCTATCTCGGCACCTGGCAGGGCGATGCCCTGGCGCTCGGCGGCACGCTTCCCGCGGGCACCTTCCGCGTCACCATCCGGCAGGCGGGTGCCGGCGAGGAGATCGGCACCTTCCGGTCCATCGACCAGCTCGGCGGCATCTGTGACGACGTACTGCTGCTGAAGCGGGCCTCGGCCCGGCAGCTCGTCGCCACGAGCGTGGCCAGGAAATCGAACCCGTCGACGTGCACGACCGGACGCCACGAGGTGCGTCTGACACCGGTCGGCGCCGACCTCAAGTACGAGACGGACAACCCGGACGCCGGCAACCCGACGTCGCGGATGGCGAAGGTCGAGTAGCCCAAGGATCCGCGGGGTCGGGCCCGTGCACCGGCGCTTACCCTGGCGGCGTGGATCTGGATCTCTGGCTGACCGCCGGTGCAGCGCTGTGGGGTGCGGTAGCCGGTGTGCTGGTGCCCCGGGCCGCCTACCGGCTCTCCGTCGACCCCGAGCAGCCGTGGCGGGACCGGTGCCCGCACGGGCATCCGATCGGCGGGTGGGTCGGCCGGGCGCGGTGTGACGACGGGCGGCCGTACGGCCCCGGGACCGTGCTCGTGGGCACGGTCACCGCGCTGGTCTGCGCGGGGCTCGCGCTTGCCACGGGCACCCGCCCCGAACTGCTCGTCTGGCTGCTGCTCGCCCCCGTCGGCGTCCTGTTGACGATCGTGGACTTCCGGGTGCAGCGGCTGCCGGACGTACTCACCCTGCCGCTCGCCGCCCTCGCCCTCGTTCTGCTGGCCGCCGCCGCGGCCCTGCCCGAGCACGCGGGGAAGTGGCTCACGGCGCTGCTCGGCGCGCTCGTGCTCGGCGGCGGATACTTCCTGCTCTTCCTCGTCAACCCGAACGGCATGGGCTTCGGCGACGTCAAACTCGCCCTCGGGCTCGGGGCGGTGCTGGGCTGGTACGGCTGGTCCACCGTGGTGCTCGGGACCTTCGCCGGGTTCCTCTTCGGAGGGCTGTACGGGTTCGGGCTTGTCGCCCTGCGGCGCGCCGGGCGGCGGACGGCCATCCCGTTCGGGCCGTTCCTCATCACTGGCGCCTTCGTCGGGCTGCTGATCGGCGCGTATGCCGCCTGACGTCGGCCCGGCAAAGCCGCTGGCGTAGGCTGGTTCGGGTCCTCCACGACCCTTACGTCCGCCCGCCCGTCTCCCACCACCACCCTTGTATCGAATGCGCTTCGCGCCTGTTTTCTCCAACCCTTACGAAAGGGACGCCCGGTGACCGAGAAGGCCGACCTCCAGTCCGTCCTCGACCGCGCCGCCGCCGGTGGGCGGATCACCCCGGAAGAAGCGCTCGCCCTCTACCGCGACGCCCCGCTGCACGCGCTGGGCGCCGCCGCCGACGCCGTACGCCGCCGGAAGTACGCCGGTGTCGCGCACATCGCGACGTACATCATCGAGCGCAACATCAACTACACGAACGTGTGCGTGACGGCGTGCAAGTTCTGCGCCTTCTACGCGGCCCCGAAGGACACCGCCAAGGGCTGGACGCGCGACCTCGACGACATCCTGCGCCGGTGCGCGGAGACCGTCGAGCTGGGCGGTACGCAGATCATGTTCCAGGGCGGTCACCACCCGGACTACGGCGTGGAGTACTACGAGAAGCACTTCCGCGCCATCAAGGAGGCCTTCCCCCGGCTGGTCATCCACAGCCTGGGCGCGTCGGAGGTCGAGCACATGGCGCGGATCTCCGGCGTGACGGTGGAAGAGGCCATCACGCGCATCCACGCCGCGGGACTCGACTCCTTCGCCGGTGCCGGTGCCGAACTCCTTCCTGAGCGGCCGCGCAAGGCCATCGCCCCGTTGAAGGAGAGCGGCGAGCGGTGGCTGGAGATCATGGAGACGGCGCACAACCTCGGCGTCGAGTCGACGTCCACCATGCTCATGGGCACCGGCGAGACCAACGCCGAGCGCATCGAGCACCTGAGGATGATCCGTGACGTACAGGACCGCACGGGCGGTTTCCGGGCCTTCATCCCGTACACCTACCAGCCCGAGAACAACCACCTGAAGGGCCGCACCCAGGCGACCGTCTTCGAGTACCTGCGGATGATCGCGATCGCCCGCATCTTCCTCGACAACGTCCGGCACATCCAGGGCTCGTGGCTGACCACCGGCAAGGAGGCCGGCCAGCTGTCACTGCACTACGGCGCGGACGACCTCGGCTCGATCATGCTCGAGGAGAACGTGGTCTCCTCCGCCGGCGCGAAGCACCGCTCCAACCGGATGGAGATCATCGACCTGATCCGCAAGGCAGGCCGTGTCCCGGCCCAGCGCGCCACGACGTACGAGCACCTCGTCGTCCACGACGACCCGGCGAACGACCCGGTCGACGAGCGGGTCATGTCCCACATCTCGTCGACGGCGATCGAGGGCGGCACGGCGCATCCGGAGCTGAAGCTGCTCGCGTCCAACTAGGGCCGGGATGCCGACGCTTCATGTGGCCGACCTCCTGGTGCCGGGGGATCGGCGGTGGCCGTGCGTGCCGGGTGGCGCGGTGCTCGTGGACGGCCGGGAGATCGAGGCCGTGGGGCCGTACGAGGAGCTGGCGGCCGCGCATCCGGCCGCCCGGGTCCGGCGCTGGCCGGGGCTGCTCACACCGGGACTGCTGAACCCGTACGGGCCCGAACTCCTTGAGCAGGCCTACCATCCCGACCCGCGCGAGGCCGACGAACTCGGCACCGAGCCGCTCACGGGCGCGGCGCTCGCCGCGCTGCCCATGACAGACGCCCGCTGGGGCGCGAGCGCGCGGCGCGGGGTGCAGCGGATGCTGGCGCACGGGACCGTCGCGGTGGCGGGTGACCTGTGGCGGCCCGCGGTTTCGGACGCCGTGCACCGCGCGGGGCTGACGGTCGAGCAGCGGTTCGAGGATCCTGCCGGTCCGCCGACCCTCGATCCGCTGGCCGGGCGGAGCCTGACGAAGGCGATCCTCATGCCTCTGCTGCCGTACGCCGGCATGCACGCGACCTTCGCGGTCTTCGACGTGCCGGACGAGAACGCCCTCGCCGAGCGCGGGGGCCGGAGTTGTGTGGCGACGGTTGTCGAGGGGCGGCTTTTGTACCGCCGCCGGTAGAGCTCACCCGGAGAACGTCCTCCCGAACGCCCCCGAACTCTGCTTCACCCCACTGCAGTCGGTCGCCGCGTCGTCCGATGCCGCGTCTCCCTCCTCGCACCGCCGGTCGCGGAACGTCGACCACATCGACACCCACGCCACCCCCTTCTCCTCCGCGAACGCGCGTACCCGGGCGGCGTCGGAGAGCGTGAACGTCTCGCCCGCCACGTCGTTCACGCCGATCATCGAGGTCAGCGCGAGGCCCTGCCACGCGGCCTTCGGCGACAGGCCGAAGATGTCGGCCAGCTGGTCGTGGGCCGCCTCCGCCGACGTGATCGCGTAGTCGCCCATGTCGCCGGCGTACGACTCGCCGTAGTTCATCGTCATGATGTCGACGGTGGAGACCTGCACGCCGTGGTCGTTGGCCGACTCCAGCAGCGCCTTGCCGCCGGCGTCCAGGCCCGACGGCATCACGGGCAGGGTGAAGGACACCGTCAGGTCGCCGCGTTCCTTCTGCAGCAGTGCGATCGCCTTCGAGCGCAGCTCGACCGACGTCGAGTCCGTCAGCTGGGCGCCCTCGATGTCGAAGTCCGCCCGTGTCGCCCCGGCGGCGTCCAGCGCCTTCGCGTACGCCGCCGCCAGCGCGCTCGCGCTGCCGCAGACGGATGCCAGTTCCTTCCCGGACGCACCGCCGAAGGAGACGCGTACCTCGGCTCCGTGCCGTTTCAGCGCGGCGATCCGGGCCTTCACCGCCGAGGAGCCGACGGCCTCGGTCCCGTTCCACTTCGGCGTACAGCTGCTGCCGTCGGAGATCACGAAGGCGAGGTTGTACGTCGACGGGGACCCGGCCGCGTCCAGTTCGGAGGCTTCCGTGGCGCTGACGTACGGCTCGAACGCGGTCGACGACGCCGCCTGTTCCTCGGCCGCCGACGCGGACGCACCGGCCCGCGGGGTCTCGCCGGTCGCGGCGTCGGAGGAGCCGCCGGAGCCGGAGGAGCACCCCGTGACGGCCAGAGCGAACAGGCAGGTGAGCCCGGTCGCCGGCTTCAGGAAACTCCTCATTGCGCATGCACCCGCTCTCGTGATTTCTGTCTCAGGACGGAAACAAAGTGCGTTTCCAAAACGGAAATGAATCACATCCGTCTGTGATTCATTTGGACAACGAACGCACAGGTAATTTCCTGGAGAGTGCTTCGCGAACCGGACGGATCGGGGCGAAACTCGAGGCATTCGCCTCGTTGTGCCCGGCTCTGGGTTGTGCAGCCATTCTGGGGAACTCTCAGGAAGGAGACAGCTTCGACAATTTCTCATGGGTCGCTCACAAGATGGCCAGAGATTAGGCCACATAAAGCGGGCCTAATCTCCGGAGAATGCAATCCGAGTCCGCCATCGAAAAACGTGCCTCCACGGCCCCCGCTCGCGGTCGCCGCCGCAAGAGCGGCAGCGGGTCCGCGGAGGGACCCGTGTTCGTTGACAACTCCGGGCGCAGGGCGAAGCTCCTGCGCCGGTTCGGCCTCCTCGTCGGCGCCGTCTGCCTCGGGTACGCGGTCGTACTCGGCATGGCCTTCATGGGCTGGGGCACCTCGCTGGCCCCGTCCTCACTGCTGCCCTTCGGCGGAGGCCAGGCCGCACCCGGCGGCATCCGCCCGCAGGGCGGCCTGGGCGGTGTCGCGCCGACCGGAACGCCCACCGGCGCCCCGCCCTCGGGCGTGTCGACCGACCCGGCCGCGCCCGCCTCGTCCGCCTCCACCGGCACCAACTGAGGGGAACGCGGTCACCCCCATGACGACGTCCTCACGCGGCCGCCGACGCGCCCCTTCGAAGATCGAGCGGGCCGCCGGAAAGGCCGCCGCACTCCAGAGACCGCGCATCATCCTCGCCGGACTGCTTCTGCTCGCCCTCACCAGCGTGATGCTGCTCGACGGCTATCTGCGCGCCGAGGTGGGCGGCGACCAGCGCGTACGCACCGGGGCCGGCGCCGGCGACGTTCCCGACAAGGTCCTCGACGGCGGCCCGATCCTCACCTTCCGGGGCGGGCAGGCAGTGACCGAGTCCGTGCCGGACAAGACGATCGCGCTCACCTTCGACGACGGCCCGAACCCGACCTGGACGCCCCGGGTCCTGAAGATCCTTCAGGAGAACGACGTGCCGGCCACGTTCTTCCTGGTCGGCTCGATGGTCTCGCGCTACCCGGACATCGTGAAGACGATGGTTCAGCAGGGCAACGAGGTGGGCATCCACACGTTCACGCACGTCGACCTGTCGTACCAGAGCGACGCCCGCGTCAACCGCGAGATGGACCAGACGCAGCTCGCCCTCGCGGGCGCGGCCGGCATCACCACGACGCTCTTCCGCGCGCCCTACTCCTCGGAGACGGACGCCATCGACGACTACAGCTGGCCCGTCTACAAGAAGCTCGGCGAACAGGGCTACACCAGCGTCTTCGTCGACACGGACAGCGACGACTGGAAGAAGCCCGGCGTCTCGAACATCATCAAGTGGGCCACGCCGAAGAAGAACAAGGGCGCCTCGGTCCTCTTCCACGACGCGGGCGGGGAGCGCTCACAGACCATCAAGGCGCTGCCGCGGTACATCAAGAAGATGAAGGCGAAGGGCTACACCTTCACCACGATCAGCGGGGTCGTCGCGAAGGACAACGCGAGCAGGCGGGCGACCGCGGGCACCGGGGCCCTCTCGGGAACCGGCTCGGGCACCGTGACGGCGGGCACGAACCAGCCGGCGGGTGCCGCCACCGGTGCCCCCGCCGCGAGCGGCGGTCAAACCGGCACCCCGCCGAACGGGCAGCGCACCGGCGGCACCGGGCAGACCGGCTCCGCGGTCTCGCGACTCCAGGCCGCACACCGCACCGCTACCGGCGCGACCCTCTATGAAGGCAAGGCCCTCATCTGGACGGTCGCCATCGCCGAGTGGACCGTGCCGGTGCTCGCGAGCGGGCTGGCCGTCGTCGGCTTCGCCGTCATGGGCCGGTTCGGGATGATGCTGGTCCTGGCCCGCCGTCACGACCGGCAGCGCAACAAACGCAGGTTCAACTGGGGGCCGCCGGTCACACGGCCGGTGAGCGTGATCGTGCCCGCGTACAACGAGAAGGAGTGCATCGCCAACACGCTCAACTCGCTCGCCCTGAGCACCCATCCGATCGAGATCATCGTGGTCGACGACGGTTCGACGGACGGCACCGCGGACATCGCCGAGGGCCTCGGCCTGCCGAACGTGCGGGTCATCCGCCAGGACAACGCGGGCAAGCCGGCCGCCCTCAACAACGGTGTCCGCAGCGCGCGGTACGACATCGTCGTGATGATGGACGGCGACACGGTCTTCGAGCCGGATACCGTACGGCAGCTGGTGCAGCCGTTCGCCGACCCAGAGGTCGGCGCGGTCGCGGGCAACGCGAAGGTCGGCAACCGCAGGACCGTCATCGGCGCCTGGCAGCACATCGAGTACGTGATGGGCTTCAACCTGGACCGGCGCATGTACGACCTGCTGCGCTGCATGCCCACCATCCCGGGCGCGATCGGGGCGTTCCGCCGTGACGCGGTGCTCGACGTGGGCGGCATGAGCGAGGACACGCTCGCCGAGGACACCGACGTCACCATCGCGCTGCACCGCGCCGGCTGGCGGGTCGTCTACCAGGAGCACGCCAGGGCCTGGACGGAGGCACCGGGTTCGCTGAAGCAGCTGTGGTCGCAGCGGTACCGGTGGTCCTACGGGACCATGCAGGCGCTGTGGAAGCACCGCAAGTCGCTGACGGACAAGGGGCCCTCGGGCCGCTTCGGCAGGGTGGGCATGCCGCTGGTGGTGATCTTCCAGATCGTCACGCCGGTCTTCGCGCCTCTGATCGACGTCTTCACGATCTACTCGATGATCTTCGTGGACTTCCAGGCGGCGCTGCTGGCGTGGCTGACGGTCCTGGCCATCCAACTCCTGTGCGCGGCTTACGCGTTCCGCCTGGACGGCGAGCAGTACCGCTATCTGCTGATGATGCCGCTGCAGCAGCTGGCCTACCGCCAGATGATGTACCTGGTCCTGATCCACTCCTGCATCACCGCCCTCACCGGCGGCCGCCTGCGTTGGCAGAAACTCAAGCGCACGGGCGAAGTGGGGACACCGGCGGGGGCGAGCTCGTGAGCTGGGGGCAGGAGCAGGGATACGGCCAGGGCTACGGATACGGTCAGGCTTCTGGCTACGGCCACGGCTACGGGCCGCAGCCGCAGGCCCAGCCGCAGTCGTACGGGTACGGGCAGCAGCAGTACGTGGACCACGGTCAGGCGTACGCCACCGACACCGCACCACTGCCCGTGGTGGAACCGGAGCCCGTACCCGAGCCGGAACCGGAACCTGTCGTCGCCGAGGCCGAGGAGCCACCGTCGGACCGGCCCGGGCCGAAGGCGACCGGACGCGACCGCTACTTCGACGTCCTCAGAGCCATCGCGCTCGTGCGCGTGGTCACGTACCACACCTTCGGGTGGCCCTGGGCGGGCCTGGTGTTCCCCTCCATGGGCGTCATGTTCGCGCTGGCCGGCACCCTCATGGCCAAGTCCCTGGAGCGCCCGGCCCTGACGGTGGGCAGGAGCCGCCTGCGCCGGCTCCTGCCCCCGTTCTGGTTCTGGGGCTTCTTCGTCGTGCTCGCCATGCTGGTCCACGACTGGATGCCCGGCTGGCAGATCGTCTACTGGATCGTGCCGATCGGCGACCCGCCGGGCAACGCCTGGGGCGAGCAGGCCTGGGAGATCCTCTGGTACCTGAGGACCTATCTGTGGTTCGTCCTCCTCTCGCCGTTCCTGCTGAAGGTCTTCCGGCCGGCCCCCGTCCGCGTACTGCTCGCCTCGCTCGCCCCGATCGTGGTGTTCCAGTACGTGTGGTCGCCCCCGGAAAACCGCTTCGGCAGCGGTCTGTACGACTTCGCCACCTTCCTCTTCTGCTGGCTGCTCGGCTTCGCGCACCGCGAGGGCGTCCTGCGGCGGCTGAGGCCCGCTCCCGTCGTCGTGCTCTCCCTCGCGGCGATCGCGTACGGCGGCTGGTACGCCCTCAGTCACCAGGCCGATACCAGCAGTTACGACCTGGACGACATCCCGCTCGCCCAGACGTTCTGGTCGGCCGGCTATGTGACGCTGCTGATGTTCGCCAAGGCGTACTTCCGCATCGACTTCGCCCGGCTGGCCCGCTTCAAGCGGCTCGACCGGATCGTGACGATCTTCAACGCGCGCGCGGTGACGATCTACCTCTGGCACGAGATCGCTCTCGTCCTGGCCGTGCCGCTGATCGACCGCTTCTGGGACGTGCCCGCGTTCGAGAAGTGGCTGCCGCTGGACAGCCAGTGGTTCATGTACGGCATCGGCTGGGTGCTGATCTGGATCGCGATCGCGCTCGTGGGGTGGGTCGAGGACGTGGCCGCGAAGAAGAAGCCGAAGCTGCTCCCGTAGGTCTCCCGGGGATCGCGATGACCGGCGTACGGGCCGGGCGCCTGAGCCGCGCCCGGCTCGTACTGCCACAATGGGCACCGTGACCCGCGCATCCCTGGACAAGCAGCCGCACGAAGTCGCCTCGATGTTCGACGACGTGGCGGAACGGTACGACCTGACGAACGACCTGCTGTCGCTCGGCCAGGACCGGGTGTGGCGCAAGGAGGTCGCGAAGGCGGTCGACGCGCGCCCCGCGCAGAAGGTCCTCGACCTCGCGGCCGGTACGGCGACCTCGTCGCTCCCCGTCACGCGCACGGGAGCCTACGTCGTCCCCTGCGACTTCTCGCTCGGGATGCTCCAGGTCGGAAAGAAGCGGCACCCCTGGCTGCCGTTCACCGCGGGCGACGCGACACGGCTGCCGTTCAAGGACGACGTCTTCGACGCGGTGACGATCTCCTTCGGGCTGCGGAACGTGCAGGACACGGACGGGGCGCTGCGCGAGCTGTACCGGGTGACCAAGCCCGGCGGCCGCGTCGTCATCTGCGAGTTCTCGCACCCGACCTGGGCGCCGTTCCGTACGGTCTACACCGAGTACCTGATGCGGGCGCTGCCGCCGGTGGCCCGTGCGGTGTCGTCCAACCCCGACGCGTACGTCTACCTCGCCGAATCCATCCGCGCCTGGCCCGACCAGCCTGCCCTCGCCGAGCGGCTGCGCAAGGCGGGCTGGTCGAAGGTGGCGTGGCGGAACCTCACCGGCGGGATCGTGGCGCTGCACCGCGGCTTCAAGACGGCCTGACGGCCCCCCTCAAGACGGTCTGACGGCCCGGCCCTCATGACGGTCTGACGGCCCTCATGACGGTCTGACGGCCCTCATGACGGTCTGACGGCCCTCAAGACGGCCTGGCCGTGCGGGTCACCTGAGCACCTCGAACGCATCGCCCGGTTCGTCGAGCTCCCGGCGCAGCCCGCCCGGTGGCGGGATGGGCAGCCGTGGCTCGCGCACCCCGGCGCCGCCGCCGCCCTCGCCCTCACTGAGGTCGAACCACACGGTGACCACGGCACCGCGCGGCACCTCGGCGCCGGGCAGGGGATATTGACGTACGACGTAGTCGACGACGGTGCGGTGGAAGTCCGGCCGGTCGGGCGCGGCCAGGAGTACGCCCTGCTTCGCGGCGGCCTCCCGTGCGTCCATTGCCATCAGGCCGACCAGCCGTGGCACGCGCACTTCGGGTGTTTTGGGTGTTATAGGCACAGAATGTCACCCCCAGCGGTACTGGAAGGGTAACCGGCCGAGGGTGCCACCCGGAAGCGTCATGTGTCTTTCTGTAGCAGTCGGTTACCCGGTGTCACAGATCGAGCCGGTAGCAGTGCGCGGGCTCCGTCAGCGTGGGGTGCGGGAAGACCTCGGCCAGTTCCATGCCGAGGCGCCGGGTCACCGCGATCGACCGCTCGTTGGCGGCCATGACCATCGCCACGACCCGGGGCACGTCCGCACCTCGCAACCGCTCCAGCGTGGCGAGGGCGGCCGCGGTGGCGTACCCCTTGCCCCAGTGCGCCCGCCCGAGCCGCCAGCCGATCTCGATCTCGCCCTTCGGGCCCCACTCGCCGGGCCACGGCTGCGCGCCCGTAAAGCCGATGACCTCGCCCGACTCGTCGAGCATGGTCCACAGGCAGAAGCCGTGCTCGGCGTCGTGTCTGCGCTGGCGGGCGGTGAGCTCCTCGTACACGGACAGCTCGGCGGCCCGGCCTCCGTGGAACTCCATGACCTCGGGGTCGTCGAAGACCCGGTGCCACGCGAAGGCGTCCTCGTCGCTGGGAACGCGCAGCCGTACGTCGGGGAGAGCTCGGTTCACGGGGGCAGCCCTTCAGCCGGGGGATCAGTACCGCTGAATAGACTGCCCATGTCCAGTGCCCGTCAGCACGCCGTTTTCGCCGATGATTTCGGCGCTGTCGCCGCTGCCGGTGCCTGGGTCGTCGTTGCCGTCGTCCAGTCTTGGGGAGAACCCGCCGTGACCGAGCCCCAGCCCCTTACCGAACACACCGCCGATGTGATCGTCGTCGGGGCCGGGCCAGCCGGTTCCACCACCGCGTACTACCTGGCGAAGGCCGGGCTCGACGTCCTGCTGCTGGAGAAGACCGCCTTCCCGCGCGAGAAGGTGTGCGGCGACGGCCTCACACCCCGCGCCACCAAGCAGCTCGTCTCGATGGGCATCGACATCTCCGAGGAGGCCGGCTGGCTGCGCAACAAGGGCCTGCGCATCATCGGCGGCGGGGTGCGGCTCCAGCTGGACTGGCCGGATCTCGCCTCGTACCCGGACTACGGGCTCGTCCGCAAGCGCGACGACTTCGACGAGCAGCTGGCCCGGCAGGCGCAGAAGGCGGGCGCGCGCCTGTACGAGCTCTGCAACGTGGGCGCGCCGATCATCGACGACCGCACCGGACGGATCAACGGCGTGCACGCCAAGCTGGGCGACGAGAAGCGCGAGGTCACCTTCCACGCACCCCTGGTGGTGGCCGCCGACGGCAACTCCACCCGCCTGTCGCTGGCGATGGGCCTGCACCGCCGCGAGGACCGGCCGATGGGTGTCGCGGTCCGTACGTACTTCACGTCCCCGCGCCACGACGACGACTACCTGGAGTCCTGGCTGGAGCTGTGGGACCGGCGCGGCGGCCAGGAGCGGCTGCTGCCTGGCTACGGCTGGATCTTCGGCATGGGTGACGGCACGAGCAACGTCGGGCTGGGCGTTCTGAACACCTCGGCCTCCTTCAAGGAGCTGGACTGGCGCGAGGTGTTGAAGGCCTGGTGCGCCTCGATGCCTCAGGACTGGGGCTACACCCCCGAGAACATGACCGGCCCGATCCGCGGCGCCGCCCTTCCCATGGCCTTCAACCGCCAGCCGCACTACACGAAGGGTCTGCTGCTCGTCGGCGACGCGGGCGGCCTCGTGAACCCCTTCAACGGCGAGGGCATCGCGTACGCCATGGAGTCGGGTCAGATCGCGGCGGACGTCATCGTCCAGGCCGTTGCCCGGGCGACCCCCGGCCAGCGCGAACTGGCCCTGCACCACTACCCGAAGATCCTCAAGGACACCTACGGTGGCTACTACACGCTGGGCCGTGCCTTCGTGAAGCTGATCGGCAACCCGAAGGTGATGAAGATCGCGACACAGCGGGGCCTGACGCATCCGTTGCTGATGAAGTTCACGCTGAAGCTCCTGGCCAACCTGACGGAGCCGACGGGCGGCGACGCGATGGACCGGGTCATCAACGGTCTGTCGAAGGTGGCCCCGAAGGCGTGAGCCCCACGGTGCGGGGCACCGAACCGTCATCGGGCCCGGCCCGGCGTCGTCACGCTCGTGTTCTCTTTCGGGTGATTCCTGCACCGCTGTGAGGATGCCGTGGGTGACCGAACCGCGACCTACCGCCGGGTCGGTTCCCTCCCTACCCTCCCGTATCCATGACAACAGAACACCAGGGAACGACCCGCAGACGGTTCATTGCGGGCGCCGGGGGCGCGGTGGGCGCCCTCGCGTTATGGTCGGGCACGGCCGCTGCCGCCGCCGGCAAGCACGTCGCCGTCCTCGGCGGCGGCGTCTCCGGGCTCAGTGCCGCCCAGGAACTCGCGGAGCGCGGCTACGCCGTCACCGTCTACGAGTACTACGACGTGCTCGGCGGCAAGGCCCGCTCGATGGACGTCCCAGGCACGGGCACGGGCGGCCGTAGACCGCTGCCCGGCGAACACGGCTTCCGCTTCTTCCCCGGCTTCTACCGGAACCTGCCGGACACCATGCGCCGCATCCCTTTCCCCGGCAACGCGAACGGCGTCCACGACAACCTCCGCAGCGGTACCGAGGCCCTCTTCGCCCGTGAGGCCGGCCGCCCGGACCTCCACTTCCCCCTGCGCCGGGCCACCACCCCGCCCGCGTCGGGCGACATCACCCCGTCCTGGATCCGCGACCAGATCCTGTCCGTGCTCGACCTGGGCAGCCGGCTGCCCGCATACGAGGCCGGGTACTTCGCCGACCGCCTCCTGGTCCACCTCACCAGCTGCGACGCCCGCCGTGAGGACCAATGGGAGAAGACCTCCTGGTGGGAGTTCATCCGCGCCGAGCGGATGAGCGAGGAGTACCGCACGCTCCTCGGCATCGGACAGACCCGCAACCTCGTCGCCACCCGCGCCGAGGTCGCCTCCACCCGCACCGTCGGCCGCGTCATCATCGAGGCGTTGCTGCTGTGGGGCCTGCTCGGCCGCGGCATGGACGGCGACGCGGACATCGACCGGGTGCTCAACGCTCCGACGAGCGAGGCGTGGATCGACCCCTGGGCCGCACACCTGCGTTCGCTCGGCGTGGAGTTCGTGGTCGGCACCGAGGTGCGTGAGGTGCTGTATGCGGACGGGCACGTCACCGGCATACGCGTTGTGGAGCGCGACGGCAGTGGCGAACGCACCGTCACCGCCGACCACTACGTCTCCGCCATGCCCGTCGAGCACGCCCGCCACACCTGGGGCACGGCCCTGCGCGCCGCCGACCCGCAGCTCGCCCGGTGCGACGCGCTGCAGACGGACTGGATGACCGGCGTGCAGTTCTATCTGCGCACGCCCACGCCCGTCGTCCACGGGCACATCAACTGCCTCGACTCACCGTGGTCGGTGACGGGTATCGGGCAGGCGCAGTTCTGGGACGTACGGAACTTTTCGCAGGATTACGGCGACGGCGGGGCCCACGACTGCCTCTCCGTGATCGTCTCGGAGTGGGACAAGCCCGGGATCCTCTACGGCAAGAAGGCCCGTGAGTGCACTCGGGAGGAGATCGTCGAGGAGTGCTGGGCGCAGCTGAAGGACGCGCTGAACGACTCCGGCAAGACGACGCTCACGGACGCCGACCGGCTCGGCTGGTTCATGGACCCGGCGGTGACGGGGCTGGGCGGACCGGATCCGCAGAACCGCGAGCCGCTCCTGATCCATCCCACCGGCACGCTCTACAACCGGCCGTCGGCGAGGACCGCCGTGCCGAACTTCTTCCTCGCGGGCGACTACGTCCGCACCGATGTGGACCTGGCGACGATGGAGGGTGCCAACGAATCGGCACGACGAGCCGTCAACGCACTCCTCGATGCGGACAATTCAGGCGCCGAGCGGTGCAGGATCTGGGAGCTGTACCGCCCGCCGGAGCTGGAGCCCCTCAAGCGTGTCGACGAGGTGCGCTACCGGCTCGGCCTGCCCAACACCTTCGACCTCGGCTGAGGCCGTGCGGCGCACGCGGTGCGTGATGTGAGCCGGAAGGGCCGCCGCTCCCGAACGGCTGCGGCCCTTCACCCCGTACGACCTCGGGCGGGAGCGGTCAGAGCACCCGGACCGCACCGGACGGCGGGTCGTACGACAGCGGCTTCTCGACCACGCCGGTGGAGGGGTTCTGCGCACCGACGAACATGCCGTCGCCGACGTACACCGCCACGTGGTACGCGCTGGCCGCGCCGCCCCAGTAGAGGATGTCGCCCGGCTGCAGATTGCTCAGCGAGACCTGCGTACCGGCCGTCGACTGGCTCCCCGAGACGCGCGGCAGGTCCACGCCGACCTGCTTGAACGCGGCCTGCACGAGACCGGAGCAGTCCCACGAGTTGGGGCCGGTGCCGCCCATGACGTACGAGTCGCCGAGCTGCGCCTTGACGAAGGCGATGACCGCCGCGGCCGAACCGGTGGCCGTGGACGTGCTCGTCGAGGCGCTGCTCGAGGTGGTGGCGAGGACGGTCCGCTCTGCGCTGCGCGAGGCGGCCGCGGCGGTCTTGCGTGCGGCCTCGGCCTTCCGCCTGGCCTCCGCCGACTTCTTCTTGGCCTCCGCAAGGTCCGCCTTGGCCTGCTTCGCGGCCTTTGCGGCGGCGGCGTCGCGCTCGGCCTGCAGCTGGTAGTTGGCCGCGGCCTGCTGGGTGGCCTCCGCGGACTGGGCGACCTGAGTGGCCAGATCGGCCGTCAGGGTGGGCAGTTCGAGCGTCTGCGTCACCGGTTCGGCGGCGTTGGCCGAAGCCGACGCACCGGCCGCGGCCAGGGTGCTGAGCACACCACCGGCAACTCCGGCCCGCATCGCGATCGTCGACGCGCTGCGGCTGCGGGGCTTCCGGTGGCTGCGTATGTGAGCGGTGTGGGACATGGGTACAAGCGGTATCAGGGGCTCCTCCATACCTTCAAGAAACGTGTGCTGCGCCACAGTTGTTCAATCGAGACCGTGAATCCCCAGAGTGTCGCTCTTTATTGACGCCGTAACGGGCATTTTGGACAGTAGTGATCAAGCCTGTGATCATGGGGTTTCGTCGTTACGCCCGAATTGCTCTGCGCTTACCACTGGATGCACCGCGTGGCCAAGCCCGCTTTATCGGACCCTCACATAGATGTGGCACAGGTCACGGAACGGTCACCGTCGCGGTGGCGTCCGGCGCGCGGGGTGGTGTCCTCCGCGTGCCCTCCGCTGCTCGTGAACCCGCGCATGCAGTCGGCCGGGGCGTGCCCGTCGCTCGTGAACGCATGCACACGTCCACATTCGTCTCCGCATCTACCTCTGATGTGTGAACGGGCTCCCTTATCAAGGGACACGGTCCAGCGCTAATTTGCCTTGAGCGTCCTCTCTTTGATAGGGGAAGGACGCTCCGACCAGCGGAAACGAGCGAAAATGTCACCTCTTGGTGATCGCTCGACTGCTTCGCGTACGAAGATCACTGCTCATCCGACTTCATGATCCTTCGCCGGGTGGTGGAGATCACAAAGTACATGGTGACCCCCGTGTCGCAGATCACATACCGGCGGGCATAAGATGCGGGGCAGTTGGGCTTGTGACCTGCTTCACATGTACGCGATCTTCGCTGGGGCCAGCGGGGTTCGTGGGACCGGTGGGACGGCCGTGAGTCCAGCGCAACCGCCAGCAGTCAGTGCCGACTGAGAGGAGCGAGGAGCGGTGAACGCGTATGCGCCCATCCTCGTACTGGGAGCCCTCGGGGCAGGCTTTGCGATCTTCTCCGTGGTCATGGCCACGCTGATCGGTCCGAAGCGGTACAACCGCGCCAAGCTCGAGGCGTACGAGTGCGGTATCGAACCGACCCCCACGCCGGCCGGTGGCGGGCGCTTCCCGATCAAGTACTACCTGACGGCGATGCTCTTCATCGTCTTCGACATCGAGATCGTCTTCCTCTACCCGTGGGCCGTCACCTTCGACGCCCTCGGGGTTTTCGGGCTCGTGGAGATGCTGCTCTTCGTGCTCACCGTCTTCGTCGCGTACGCGTACGTGTGGCGGCGCGGCGGCCTGGAATGGGACTGAGGGGCCTTTAGTCATGGGACTCGAAGAAAAGCTGCCGAGCGGTTTCCTTCTGACCACCGTCGAGCAGGCCGCGGGCTGGGTGCGCAAGGCGTCGGTCTTCCCCGCCACCTTCGGCCTCGCCTGCTGTGCCATCGAGATGATGACCACGGGCGCCGGCCGTTACGACCTGGCGCGCTTCGGCATGGAGGTTTTCCGCGGATCGCCCCGCCAGGCGGACCTGATGATCGTCGCGGGCCGGGTCAGTCAGAAGATGGCGCCCGTCCTCAGGCAGGTCTACGACCAGATGCCGAACCCCAAGTGGGTGATCTCCATGGGTGTCTGCGCGTCCTCGGGCGGCATGTTCAACAACTACGCGATCGTCCAGGGCGTCGACCACATCGTCCCCGTCGACATCTATCTGCCCGGCTGTCCGCCGCGCCCCGAGATGCTGATGGACGCGATCCTCAAGCTCCACCACAAGATCCAGACCTCCAAACTCGGCGTCAACGCCGAGGAGGCGGCCCGCGAGGCGGAGGAAGCGGCGCTCAAGGCCCTCCCGACGATCGAGATGAAGGGGCTGCTGCGATGAGCGATGCGAAGAGCAACGGCGCGAACACGCCCGGCAACGGCGTGAACGGTGCCGCGGCGAACGGCAACGGCGTCAACCCCGAGAAGGACCTCGGCGCCGCGAACCTTCCGGGCATGCGTGGCGACCACGGCGAGGAGATCCGCGTCCAGCGCGGCATGTTCGGCGCCAACAACGGCGGCGACACCTCCGGCTACGGCGGCCTGGTCCGCTCCATCCGGCTGCCCGGTGCCTCGAACCGGCCCTACGGCGGTTGGTTCGACGAGGTCGCCGACGAACTGGAGGGCGCCCTGGAGGAACAGGGCCTCGTTCCCGGGAACGCCGTCGAGAAGACCGTCGTCGACCGCGGCGAGCTGACCTTCCACATCGAACGCGAGTACCTCGTCACCGTCGCCCAGACCCTCCGCGACGACCCGGCGCTCCGCTTCGAACTGTGCACGGGCGTGAGCGGAGTGCACTACCCCGGCGACAAGGGCCGGGAACTGCACGCCGTCTACCACCTGCGGTCGATCACTCACAACCGGCTGATCCGCCTGGAGGTCAGCGCCCCCGACGCCGACCCGCACATCCCCTCGCTCGTCTCCGTCTACCCCACGAACGACTGGCACGAGCGCGAGACGTACGACTTCTTCGGCCTGATCTTCGACGGCCACCCGGCGCTGACGCGGATCATGATGCCCGACGACTGGCAGGGATTCCCGCAGCGCAAGGACTATCCCCTCGGCGGCATCCCCGTCGAGTACAAGGGCGCCCAGATCCCGGCTCCGGACCAGCGGAGGTCGTACTCATGAGCACGCAGACTCCGTCCTCCGCCTCCTCGCGCGAGACGACCGAGGGCACCGTCTACACCGTCACCGGCGGCGACTGGGACGAGGTCGTCCAGTCCGCGGCCCGCGCCGACGACGAGCGCCTCATCGTCAACATGGGTCCGCAGCACCCGTCCACGCACGGCGTGCTGAGGCTGATCCTGGAGATCGAGGGCGAGACCGTCACCGAGGCCCGCTGCGGCATCGGCTACCTGCACACCGGGATCGAGAAGAACCTCGAGTACCGCACGTGGACGCAGGGCACCACGTTCGTGACGCGCATGGACTACCTGACGCCGTTCTTCAACGAGACGGCGTACTGCCTCGCGGTCGAGAAGCTCCTCGGCATCGAGGACCAGGTCCCCGACCGCGCCACGCTCATCCGCGTGCTCCTGATGGAGCTGAACCGGATGTCCTCCCACCTGGTGTGCATCGCCACCGGAGGCATGGAACTCGGCGCCACCACCATCATGATCTACGGCTTCCGCGACCGGGAGCTGATCCTCGACATCTACGAGCTGATCACCGGCCTGCGGATGAACCACGCCTACATCCGCCCCGGCGGACTCGCCCAGGACCTGCCGCCCGGCGCGGTGGACCAGATCCGCGAGTTCGTGAAGAAGATGAAGAAGAACCTCCCGGAGTACGACAAGCTCGCCACCGGGAACCCCATCTTCAAGGCCCGTATGCAGGACATCGGCTACCTCGACCTGGCCGGCTGCATGGCCCTCGGTGCCACCGGTCCGATCCTGCGCTCCGCCGGTCTGCCGCACGACCTGCGCAAGGCGCAGCCCTACTGCGGCTACGAGACCTACGACTTCGACGTCCCGACCGCCGACACCTGCGACGCCTACGGCCGCTTCCTGGTCCGCCTGGAGGAGATGCGCCAGTCGCTGAGGATCATCGAGCAGTGTCTGGACCGGCTGCAGCCGGGCCCGATCATGGTCGCCGACAAGAAGATCGCCTGGCCCGCCCAGCTCGCCCTGGGGCCGGACGGGCTCGGCAACTCCCTCGACCACATCAAGAAGATCATGGGCACCTCCATGGAGGCCCTGATCCACCACTTCAAGCTGGTGACCGAGGGCTTCAGGGTCCCACCGGGACAGGCGTACGCGGCGGTCGAGTCGCCCAAGGGCGAACTCGGCGTGCACGCCGTGTCCGACGGCGGCACCCGCCCCTATCGGGTCCACTTCCGGGACCCGTCCTTCACCAACCTGCAGGCCATGGCGGCGATGTGCGAAGGCGGCCAGGTCGCCGACGTGATCGTCGCCGTCGCGTCCATCGACCCCGTGATGGGAGGCGTCGACCGGTGACCACCAGTTCCTCGGAGCGGGGCGTAAGCCTGGGCATGCCCGAGCTGCCCGCGCCCGACTACCCGGGCGACGTTCGAGCCCGGCTCGAACGGGACGCGCGCGACATCATCGACCGCTACCCGGACTCGCGGTCCGCCCTGCTGCCGTTGCTGCACCTCGTGCAGTCGGAGGAGGGACACGTCACGCGGACCGGGATGCAGTTCTGCGCGGACATTCTGGATCTGACCACGGCCGAGGTCACCGCGGTCGCCACCTTCTACACCATGTACCGGCGGCGGCCGTCCGGTGACTATCAGGTGGGCGTCTGCACCAACACCCTGTGCGCGGTGATGGGCGGCGACGCGATCTTCTCCGCCCTCCAGGAGCACCTGGGCGTCGGCAACGGCGAGACCACCGAAGACGGCAAGGTCACCCTGGAGCACATCGAGTGCAACGCGGCCTGCGACTACGCGCCGGTCGTGATGGTCAACTGGGAGTTCTTCGACAACCAGACCCCCGAGAGCGCCAAGGGCCTGGTGGACGACCTGCGAGCGGGACGGCAGGTCGAGCCCACCCGCGGTGCTCCCCTGTGCACCTTCAAGGAGACCGCCCGGATGCTGGCGGGCTTCCCCGACGAACGGGACGGTGCCGTCGAGGCGACCGGCAGCGCGGGTCCGGCCTCGCTGGTCGGGCTGCGGCTGGCGAAGGGGGAGACGGCCGCCGCGCGCGTGGTCCACCCGCGAGACGGCGGGCCGCACGACGAGCCGCGGGACGGGACGGCGCACGAGCCGTCACCGGCCGAGCACCTCAGCTCGCACGACGCGCCACAGGACACATCGGCCTCCGACCCTGCGCACCCGGCCGGGCCCGTCGACGAGGAGGGGCAGTGATGACCTTGGCACCCGAGAACGGGGGCACCGCCCGCCCGAGCGGATTCGAGGGTGGGGGAGAGACCAGCCCCGAGAAGCTGCTGGTACCCGTGCTGTCGGCCTTCTGGGACGAGGAGAAGTCCTGGACGCTGGACGTCTACCGCAGGCACGAGGGGTACGAGGGGCTCCGCAAGGCTCTCGCCATGTCGCCGGACGACGTGATCGCGTACGTCAAGGACTCCGGATTGCGCGGACGCGGCGGCGCGGGCTTCCCGACGGGAATGAAGTGGCAGTTCATTCCCCAGGGTGATGGCAAACCTCACTATCTGGTTGTCAACGCCGACGAATCGGAGCCCGGAACCTGCAAGGACATCCCGCTCCTCTTCGCGAACCCGCACAGCCTCATCGAGGGCATCGTCATCGCGTGTTACGCCATCAGGTCGTCGCATGCCTTCATCTATCTGCGGGGTGAAGTCGCCCCCGTGCTGCGGCGGCTGCACTCGGCCGTACGCGAGGCCTACGCGGCGGGCTACCTCGGCAAGAACGTCCTGGGCAGCGGACTCGACCTCGAACTCACCGTGCACGCGGGCGCGGGCGCGTACATCTGCGGTGAGGAGACCGCACTGCTCGACTCGCTCGAAGGCCGCCGTGGCCAACCGCGGCTGCGTCCCCCCTTCCCTGCGGTCGCGGGCCTCTACGCGTGCCCGACTGTAGTGAACAACGTCGAGTCGATCGCGTCGGTTCCCGCGATTCTGAACCGGGGCAAGGAATGGTTCCGGTCGATGGGCAGCGAGAAGTCCCCCGGCTTCACGCTCTACTCGCTCAGCGGCCATGTCGCGAGCCCTGGCCAGTACGAGGCACCGCTCGGCATCACGCTGCGCCAACTGCTGGACATGAGCGGCGGAATGCGGCCCGGCCACCGCCTCAAGTTCTGGACGCCGGGCGGCTCCTCCACGCCGATGTTCACCGACGAGCACCTCGACGTCCCGCTGGACTACGAGGGCGTGGGCGCCGCCGGTTCCATGCTTGGCACCAAGGCCCTGCAGTGCTTCGACGAGACGACCTGCGTGGTGCGCGCCGTCACCCGCTGGACCGAGTTCTACGCCCACGAGTCCTGCGGCAAGTGCACGCCCTGCCGGGAAGGGACGTACTGGCTCGTCCAGTTGCTGCGGGACATCGAGGCGGGCAAGGGCACGATGTCCGACCTCGACAAGCTCGCCGACATCGCCGACAACATCAACGGCAAGTCCTTCTGCGCCCTCGGCGACGGCGCCGCCTCGCCGATCTTCTCCTCCCTCAAGTACTTCCGCGAGGAGTACGAGGACCACATCACGGGCCGGGGCTGCCCCTTCGACCCGGCCAAGTCCACGGCCTGGGCGGACAAGCCCGCGGAGGTGACCGCATGACTGTGACCACCAGCGCTCCCTCGGGAGGGGGAGAGGCGGCGGTCCCGCCGGAGGACCTCGTCACGCTGACGATCGACGGCGTCGAGATCAGCGTGCCCAAGGGCACCCTGGTCATCCGCGCCGCCGAACAGCTCGGCATCGAGATCCCCCGCTTCTGCGACCACCCCCTGCTCGATCCGGCGGGCGCCTGCCGCCAGTGCATCGTCGAGGTCGAGGGCCAACGCAAGCCCATGGCGTCCTGCACGATCACCTGCACGGACGGGATGGTGGTGAAGACCCACCTCACCTCGCCCGTCGCAGAGAAGGCCCAGAAGGGTGTGATGGAGCTGCTGCTCATCAACCACCCGCTGGACTGCCCGGTCTGCGACAAGGGCGGCGAGTGCCCGCTGCAGAACCAGGCCATGTCGCACGGCCACGCCGAGTCCCGCTTCGAGGGCCGCAAGCGCACCTACGAGAAGCCCGTCCCGATCTCCACCCAGGTGCTGCTCGACCGCGAGCGGTGCGTGCTGTGTGCCCGCTGCACCCGCTTCTCCAACCAGATCGCGGGCGACCCGATGATCGAGCTGCTCGAACGGGGCGCGCTCCAGCAGGTGGGCACGGGCGAAGGCGACCCCTTCGAGTCGTACTTCTCCGGGAACACCATCCAGATCTGCCCCGTAGGGGCGCTCACGTCGGCGGCGTACCGCTTCCGCTCCCGGCCCTTCGACCTCGTCTCGTCGCCGTCCGTGTGCGAGCACTGCTCCGGCGGCTGCGCGACCCGCACGGACCACCGGCGCGGCAAGGTCATGCGGCGCCTCGCGGCCAACGACCCCGAGGTCAACGAGGAGTGGATCTGCGACAAGGGGCGCTTCGCGTTCCGCTACGCGCAGCTCAAGGACCGGCTCGACACGCCGCTGGTGCGGGGCGAGTCCGGGGAGCTCGAGCCCGCGTCCTGGCCCCAGGCGCTTCAGGCCGCCGCCCAGGGCCTGCTCGCCGCGCGGGGCCGGGCCGGTGTACTGACCGGCGGCCGGCTGACCGTCGAGGACGCCTACGCGTACAGCAAGTTCGCGCGCGTGGCCCTCGGCACGAACGACATCGACTTCCGCGCGCGTGTGCACAGCGCCGAGGAGGCCGACTTCCTGGCCGCCCGGATCGCCGGACGCGGCCGCGATCTCGACGGCAGCGGCGTCACGTACACCTCCCTGGAGAAGGCACCCGCCGTCCTGCTCGTCGGGTTCGAGTCCGAGGAGGAGGCCCCCGGCGTCTTCCTCCGGCTGCGCAAGGCCTGGCGGGGGCACGGGCAGCAGGTCTTCTCCCTCGCCACGCACGCCACCCGGGGCCTCACGAAGGCCGGCGGCACACTGCTGGCCGCCGCGCCCGGCACCGAGACCGAGTGGCTGGACGCGCTGGCCGGCAAGGTCGGCCTGGAGGAGGACGGCGTACGGGCCGCCGAGGCGCTGCGCACCGAGGGCGCGGTGATCGTCGTCGGTGAACGCCTCGCCGGTGTGGCGGGCGGACTCACCGCCGCCGTCCGGACCGCGGCCGCGACCGGCGCCGGTCTGGTGTGGATTCCGCGCCGGGCCGGGGAGCGCGGGGCGGTCGAGGTGGGCGCGCTGCCCTCGCTGCTGCCGGGCGGACGTCCGGCCACCGACCCGCGCGCGCGGGAGGAGGTCGCCGCCGTCTGGGGCGTCGCCGAGCTCCCGCACCGCTACGGCCGGGACACCGGTCAGATCGTCGAGGCCGCGGCCGCGGGTGAGCTGCGGGCCCTGGTGGTCGCCGGTGTCGAGGTCGCCGACCTGCCCGATCCGGCACGCGCGCGTGAGGCGCTCTCCGCGGTGGACTTCCTCGTCTCGCTCGAACTGCGCCCCAGCGAGGTCGCCGAGCGCGCGGACGTGGTGCTGCCGGTCGCGGCGGTCGCCGAGAAGGCCGGCACCTTCCTCAACTGGGAGGGCCGGGCCCGCCTCTTCGAGGCTGCGCTCAAGCCCGACCAGATGACCCGTTCCCTGGCGCCCACCGACACACGGGTGCTCCAGATGCTCGCCGACGCGATGGACGTCCACCTGGGACTGCCCGACCTGCGCACCGCGCGCGTGGAGCTGGACCGGCTCGGTGCATGGGAAGGGCAGCGGGCGAACAACCCCCTGGAGATCGGCGCACAGCCGCCGCGCCCGGCCGCCGGGGAGGCCGTGCTCGCCGGCCACCGGCTCCTGCTCGACCAGGGCCGCCTCCAGGACGGCGACGACGCGCTCGCCGGTACCCGGCACGCGGCACACGCGCGCGTGTCCGCCGCCACCGCCGCCGAGGCGGGGGTCGAGGACGGCGACGCCCTGACCGTCACCGGCCCCGCCGGAACCGTCGAACTCCCGCTGCAGATCACCGAGATGCCCGACCGCGTCGTCTGGCTCCCGCTGAACTCCACGGGCGGAGGCGTCGCCTCCGACACCGGGGCGCTGCCCGGCACCCTCGTCCGCATCGGCCCGGCGACCTTCGACGCCGACGCCCCCAAGGAGGTGGAGGCATGAGCCCGTACCTCGCCGCTGAAGACCTCTCCATGTTCGGCCGCGACCCCTGGTGGCTGGTCGCCGTCAAGGCGGTCTTCTGCTTCGCCTTCCTGATGGTGACCGTGCTGTTCTCCATCGTGTGGGAGCGCAAGGTCGTCGCCTGGATGCAGTTGCGCATCGGCCCCAACCGGCACGGTCCCTGGGGCATGCTCCAGTCGCTCGCCGACGGCGTGAAGCTGATGCTCAAGGAAGACCTCATCGTCAAGCGCGCGGACAAGGTGGTCTACGTCCTCGCGCCGATCGTCGCGGCCATCCCGGCCTTCATGGCGATCGCGGTGATCCCCTTCGGGCCCGCGGGCAACGAGATCTCGATCTTCGGCCACCGCACCACGATGCAGCTGACCGACCTGCCGATCGCGATGCTCTACATCCTCGCGGTCGCCTCGGTCGGGATCTACGGCATCGTGCTGGCGGGCTGGAGTTCCGGGTCCACCTACCCGCTGCTGGGCGGTCTGCGCTCCTGTGCGCAGATGATCTCGTACGAGATCGCGATGGGCGCCGCCTTCGCCTCCGTGTTCCTCTACTCGGGGTCGATGTCGACGTCGAGGATCGTCGAGCAGCAGCACGACCGCTGGTTCATCCTGCTCCTGCCGGTCTCGTTCATCATCTATATCGTCACGATGGTCGGCGAGACCAACCGCGCCCCCTTCGACATGCCGGAGTCCGAGGGCGACCTGGTCGGCGGCTTCAACACCGAGTACTCGTCGATCAAGTTCGCGATGTTCATGCTCGCCGAGTACGTGAACATGGTGACCGTCTCGGCCGTGTCGGCCACGCTCTTCCTGGGCGGCTGGCGGGCTCCGTGGCCGATCAGCAGCTTCTGGGCGGGAGCCAACCACGGCTGGTGGCCGTTGCTCTGGTTCGTCGTCAAGGTCCAGCTGCTGCTGTTCTTCTTCATCTGGCTGCGCGGCACGCTCCCGCGTGTCCGCTACGACCAGCTGATGAAGCTCGGCTGGAAGGTCCTCATCCCGGTCTCCGTGGTCTGGCTGATGCTCGTCGCGACCGTACGGGCGCTGCGCAACGAGAACTACGGCTTCGGCGACATCGCCCTCTACGTCGCCGGCGGCGTCCTCACGCTGCTGCTGCTGTCGTTCGTCGTCGACATGTTCCGCGAGAAGCCCAAGGAGGCCGAGCGGCCCGCCGAGGAGCCCGCCGCCTTCGACCCGATGGCGGGCGGATTCCCCGTACCGCCGCTGCCGGGACAGACGCTGCCGCCGGTCCCGCGGCGCCGCTCGCGCAGGGAGCGGGAGTTGATTGTCAGTGGCGGGACGGACACTGTCAGTGACGGATCTTCGGATCGAAAGGAGGCGTCCGATGGCTGAGGAGCCCAAGGAGACCGGGCAGTCGAAGCCTGGCTTCCAGAACCCCGTGGCCGGCTTCGGCGTGACCTTCAAGGCCATGTTCAAGAAGCGGCTGACCGAGCAGTACCCGGAGCAGAAGAAGACCACGGCTCCGCGGTTCCACGGCCGGCACCAGCTCAACCGCCATCCGGACGGCCTGGAGAAGTGCGTCGGCTGCGAGCTGTGCGCCTGGGCCTGCCCCGCCGACGCGATCTACGTCGAGGGCGCGGACAACACGGACGAGGAGCGCTACTCGCCGGGCGAGCGGTACGGGCGGGTCTACCAGATCAACTACGCCCGCTGCATCCTGTGCGGCCTGTGCATCGAGGCGTGCCCCACGCGCGCGCTCACGATGACCAACGAGTTCGAGCTGGCGGACTCCAGCCGCGCCAACCTCATCTACACCAAGGAGCAGCTGCTCGCCGGTCTGGAAGAGGGCATGGTCGACACGCCCCACGCCATCTACCCGGGGACGGACGAGCAGGACTACTACCGGGGCCTGGTGACGGAGGCCGCGCCCGGCACGGAGCGTCAGGTGGCCGTCTCCAAGGGAGAAAAGCCCGGAGAACAGGGGGCTGACGCATGAGCCCGCAACTCGCCGCCTACTCCACCTCGACCGGAGAGGCCTTCCAGTTCTGGGTCCTGGGCACCGTCGCGGTGCTCGGCGCCCTGTGCACCGTCTTCATGAAGAAGGCCGTGCACAGCGCGCTCTGCCTGGCAGGCACCATGATCGTGCTGGCGGTGTTCTACCTCGCCAACGGCGCCTACTTCCTCGGGATCGTCCAGATCGTCGTCTACACCGGCGCGATCATGATGCTGTTCCTGTTCGTGGTGATGCTCGTCGGCGTCACGGCGGCGGACTCCCTGAAGGAAACCATCAAGGGCCAGCGCTGGCTGGCCCTTCTGTGCGGGCTCGGCTTCGGCATACTGCTGCTCGCGGGCATCGCCAACGCGTCCCTGAAGGACTTCGACGGCCTGGGCAAGGCGAACGCCAACGGCAACGTGGAGGGCCTGGCCGCCCTCATCTTCACGAAGTACGTGTTCGCCTTCGAAATCACCGGCGCCCTGCTCATCACGGCCGCGGTCGGTGCCATGGTGCTCACCCACCGCGAGCGCACCGAGCGCGTCAGGACCCAGCGCGAACTGTCCGAGCAGCGTGTACGCGAGGGCAAGCACGTTCCGCCGCTGCCGGCCCCCGGCGTCTACGCCCGGCACAACGCGGTGGACATCGCCGGTCTCCTCCCGGACGGCACCCCGTCCGAGCTGACCGTCAGCAAGACGCTGCGGGACCGCGGCCAGGTCCGCGACGTGTCCGACGAGGCGATCGGTGACCTGAAGGCCCTGGAACAGCGCGCCGCCGAGCGGCTGGAGCGGCCCGAGGACGAGCGGCCGACGCTCAAGAGGACGGAGGAGGCGTCGAAGTGAACCCGGTCAACTACCTGTATCTCGCCGCCCTGTTGTTCACAATCGGCGCGACCGGCGTGCTGATCCGGCGGAACGCGATCGTGGTGTTCATGTGCATCGAGCTGATGCTCAACGCCTGCAACCTCGCGTTCGTCACCTTCTCCCGGATGCACGGCAATCTCGACGGCCAGATCATCGCCTTCTTCACGATGGTCGTCGCCGCCGCGGAGGTCGTGGTCGGTCTCGCGATCATCGTGTCGCTGTTCCGTACCCGCCACTCGGCCTCGGTCGACGACGCCAGCCTGATGAAGCTGTAAGGGGTCGCTGAATCGTGGAGAACCTGATTGCGCTGCTGATCGCGGCGCCCCTGCTCGGAGCGGCCGTCCTGCTGTGCGGCGGCAGAAGGCTGGACGCCGTCGGCCACTGGATCGGCACGGTACTGGCCGCTGTCTCCTTCGTGTTCGGTGTCGTCCTCTTCACCGACATGCTGGGGAAGGGCGCCGAGCACCGGACCCTGACGCAGCACCTGTTCAGCTGGGTCCCGGTGGGCGGCTTCCAGGCCGACGTCGCCTTCCGCCTCGACCAGCTGTCGATGACGTTCGTCCTGCTGATCACCGGCGTCGGCTCGCTCATCCACCTGTACTCGGTCGGGTACATGGCGCACGACGAGCGCAGGCGCCGCTTCTTCGGCTATCTGAACCTGTTCCTCGCGGCGATGCTGCTGCTCGTCCTCGCGGACAACTACCTGCTGCTGTACGTCGGCTGGGAGGGCGTCGGTCTCGCCTCGTACCTGCTGATCGGCTTCTGGCAGCACAAGCCCAGCGCGGCGACCGCGGCGAAGAAGGCGTTCCTGGTCAACCGCGTCGGCGACATGGGCCTGTCGATCGCCATCATGCTGATGTTCACGACGTTCGGGACGTTCGCCTTCGGGACGGTCTTCGCTGACGTGGACAGGACGGGCGAGGGCAAGCTCACCGCCATCGGTCTGATGCTGCTGCTCGCCGCGTGCGGCAAGTCGGCGCAGGTGCCGCTGCAGTCCTGGCTCGGGGACGCGATGGAGGGTCCGACCCCGGTCTCGGCCCTCATTCACGCCGCCACCATGGTGACCGCGGGCGTGTACCTGATCGTCCGCTCCGGCGCGATCTTCAATGCCGCCCCCGACGCACAACTGGCCGTCACCGTGGTCGGCGCCGTCACGCTCCTCTTCGGTGCGATCGTCGGTTGCGCGAAGGACGACATCAAGAAGGCACTGGCCGGCTCGACCATGTCGCAGATCGGCTACATGGTGCTCGCCGCCGGCCTCGGCCCCATCGGCTATGTCTTCGCGATCATGCACCTGGTGACGCACGGCTTCTTCAAGGCCGGTCTGTTCCTCGGCGCCGGATCGGTCATGCACGGCATGAACGACGAGGTCGACATGCGCAAGTACGGCGGCCTGAGGAAGTACATGCCGGTCACGTTCGTCACCTTCGGCCTCGGTTACCTCGCCATCATCGGCTTCCCGGGCCTGTCCGGCTTCTTCTCCAAGGACAAGATCATCGAGGCGGCCTTCGCCAAGGGCGGCACCGAGGGCTGGATCCTGGGCGGCGCGGCCCTGCTGGGCGCGGCCATCACGGCGTACTACATGACGCGCGTCATGCTGATGACGTTCTTCGGCGAGGAGCGCTGGCGTCACACCGAGACCCCGTCGCCGGCCGAGCCCAGCGTGGAGCCGGCCGCCGAGACCCGGGGCGAGCACGCGGAACCGCATCCGCACGAGTCGCCCAAGGTCATGACGATCCCGATGATCGTGCTGGCGTTCGGGTCAGTGTTCGCGGGCGGGTTGTTCTCGCTCGGCGACCGCTTCCTGCACTGGCTGGAGCCCGTCACCGGACACGAGGAGGGCCACTCCCCGTTCAGCGCCGGGACGGTCACGGCCGCGACCTTGGTCCTCCTCGTCGTCGGCGCCGGCATCGCCTACGCCCAGTACGGCCGCCGCCCGGTCCCCGCCGTCGCCCCGCGTGGATCGATGCTCACCCGGGCTGCCCGGCGCGACCTGCTCCAGGACGACTTCAACCACGTCGTCCTCGTTCGCGGTGGAGAGCACCTCACGCGCTCCCTGGTCTATGTGGACCACACCTTGGTCGACGGCGTCGTCAACGGCACCGCCGCCTCGGTCGGCGGCCTCTCCGGTCGGCTCCGCCGACTGCAGAACGGCTACGCGCGGTCGTACGCGGTCTCGATGTTCGGCGGTGCGGCGGTACTCGTCGCCCTGACCCTGCTGATGAGGGCGGTCTGATAGCCATGTCCTTTCCTCTGCTGACAGCGACGGCGGTGCTCCCGGCCGTGGGGGCGATCGTCACAGCCGCGGTCCCGGCCGCACAGCGCACGGCGGCCAAGTGGCTGGCGCTGCTCGTCTCGCTCGCCACGCTCGTACTCGCCGCGATGATCGCGGTCCGCTTCGAGCCGGGTGGCTCCCGCTACCAGCTCACCGAATCGCACGCCTGGATCAAGGACTTCGGGGTGCGGTACGAGCTGGGGGTGGACGGCATCGCGGTGGCGCTCATCGCGCTGACCGCGCTGCTGATCCCGTTCGTGATCCTGGCGGGCTGGCACGACGCCGATCCGCTGGAGACCGGAAGCCGCCGCTGGCGGCCGACGCAGGGCTTCTTCGCCCTGATCCTGGCCGTCGAGGCGATGGTGATCCTCTCCTTCGAGGCCACCGACGTCTTCGTCTTCTACATCTTCTTCGAAGCCATGCTCATCCCGATGTACTTCCTCATCGGCGGCTTCGGGGACCGTGCGCACGAGCACGGTGAAAAGGCGGCCTCCACGCAGCGGTCGTACGCCGCCGTGAAGTTCCTCCTCTACAACCTGGTCGGCGGCCTGATCATGCTGGCCGCGGTGATCGGCCTCTATGTGCAGGCGGGCAGCTTCTCGCTCCCGGAGATCGTGCAGGCGCGGGCGAACGGCTCGCTGCACATGGCGACCAGCACCGAACGCTGGCTGTTCCTCGGCTTCTTCTTCGCCTTCGCGGTGAAGGCGCCGCTGTGGCCGCTGCACACCTGGCTGCCCAACGCCATGGGGGAGGCCACCGCCCCGGTCGCCGTGCTGATCACGGCGGTCGTCGACAAGGTGGGTACCTTCGCGATGCTCCGCTTCTGCCTCCAGCTGTTCCCGGAGGCGAGCAAGTGGGCGACGCCCGTCATCCTCGTCCTGGCGCTCATCAGCATCATCTACGGCGCGCTGGTCGCCGTCGGCCAGCGCGACATCAAGCGGCTGGTGGCGTACGCGTCGATCTCGCACTTCGGCTTCATCATCATGGGCATCTTCGCGATGACCAGCCAGGGCCAGTCCGGGGCGACCCTCTACATGGTCAACCACGGGATCTCGACCGCTGCCCTGATGCTGGTGGCGGGCTTCCTGATCTCGCGCCGCGGCTCGCGTCTGATCGCGGACTACGGCGGCGTGCAGAAGGTCGCGCCGGTGCTCGCCGGCACGTTCCTGATCGGCGGTCTGGCGACCCTGTCCCTGCCGGGCCTGGCGCCCTTCGTCAGTGAGTTCCTGGTCCTGGTCGGCACGTTCGCGCGCCACCCGGCGATCGGCATCATCGCCACCTTCGGCATCGTCCTCGCCGCGCTCTACACCCTCGTCCTCTACCAGCGGACGATGACGGGCCCGGTGAAGGCGGAGGTCGCCGAGATGCCGGACCTGCGCGTGCGTGAACTTCTGGTGGTCGCCCCGCTGATCGCGTTGCTGATCTTCCTGGGCGTCTACCCGAAGCCGGTCACCGACATCGTCAACCCGGCGGTCCAGCAGACCATGTCCGACGTACACCAGACCGACCCCAAGCCCGAGGTGGAGGCGGCCAAGTGAGCGCAGCAGCCGTCCACAGCCTGTGGACAACCGCGGCCGACCCGATCTCGAAGATCGACGCGCCGAAGATCGAATACGGACAGTTGTCCCCAACCTTGATCGTCATCGGCGGTGCACTCGCCGGGGTGCTGATCGAGGCGTTCGTCCCGCGCAAGTCGCGTTATTACGCACAGGCGTTCGTATCGGTCGTCGCTCTCGCCGCCGCGTTCGCCGCGGTCGTGGCGCTCGCGGCCGACGGGTACGGCACCACGAAGGCGCACATCGCCGCGATGGGCGCCATCGCGGTCGACGGACCGTCCCTGTTCCTGCAGGGGACGATCCTGCTGACCGGTCTGCTCGGCGTGTTCACCTTCGCCGAGCGGCGCCTGGACCCGGCGGCGCACGGCAACCGGGTCGACTCCTTCGCCGCGCAGGCAGCGTCCGTGCCGGGCAGTGAGAGCGAGAAGGCCGCCGTGAAGGCGGGGTTCACCACGACCGAGGCGTTCCCGCTGCTTCTGTTCGCGGTCGGCGGCATGCTCGTCTTCCCCTCGGCGAACGACCTGCTGACCCTCTTCGTCGCCCTGGAAGTCTTCTCGCTTCCGCTGTATCTGCTGTGCGCCCTGGCCCGCCGCAAGCGGCTCATGTCGCAGGAGGCGGCGGTCAAGTACTTCCTGCTCGGCGCGTTCGCCTCGGCGTTCACGCTGTTCGGCATCGCGCTGCTGTACGGGTACGCGGGCTCGGTCTCGTACGCGACGATCGCCCAGGTCGTCGACGGCACGGTCACGAACATCGACCCGGCGCTCGCGGGCACCATGGGCAACGACGCGCTGCTCCTGATCGGCGCCGCCATGATCGTGATGGGCCTGCTGTTCAAGGTGGCCGCGGTGCCGTTCCACATGTGGACGCCGGACGTGTACCAGGGCGCCCCGACCCCGGTGACCGGCTTCATGGCGGCGGCGACCAAGGTGGCGGCGTTCGGTGCGCTGCTGCGGCTGCTGTACGTCGTCCTGCCGGGCATGCGCTGGGACTGGCGGCCGGTGATGTGGGCGGTCGCGATCGTCACGATGCTGGGCGGCGCGATCGTCGCCATCACCCAGACCGACATCAAGCGTCTGCTCGCCTACTCGTCGATCGCGCACGCGGGCTTCATCCTCGCCGGTGTCATCGCGACGACACGGGACGGCGTGTCCTCGGTCCTCTTCTATCTGGCCGCGTACTCCTTCGTGACGATCGGCGCCTTCGCCGTCGTGACGCTCGTCCGCGACGCCGGCGGAGAGGCGACGCACCTGTCCAAGTGGGCGGGGCTCGGGCGCAGGTCGCCGCTGGTGGCGGCCGTGTTCGCGGTGTTCCTGCTGGCCTTCGCGGGCATTCCGCTGACCTCCGGCTTCGCCGGGAAGTTCGCCGTGTTCAAGGCGGCGGCGGAGGGCGGGGCGGTGCCGCTGGTCGTGATCGGTGTGATCTCGTCGGCGATCGCCGCGTTCTTCTACATCCGCGTGATCGTCCTGATGTTCTTCAGCGAGCCGCATCCCGAAGGCCCCACGGTGGCGGTGCCCTCACCGCTGACGATGACCGCGATCGGGGCGGGCGTGGCGGTCACGGTGGTGCTGGGTGTGGCGCCGCAGTACTTCCTGGACCTGGCGAGTCAGGCGGGGGTGTTCGTGCGCTGACGCACACCGCCCGCAGGGCGACGGCCCGGTGCCCGCTCGGGGGGTGCCGGGCCGTCGTATGTGCGGCTTACTGGTTCGGCGTGCGACGCGTCTTGATCTGGGTGAGGTCCAGGTCCACGGGGAACGGGACCTCCACCTTCATCCGCTCGCGGTAGATCCCCACGCTGGTGTACGTGCCTGTGGTGGGCTCCAACTCGAAGGCGTGCACCGCGGCGCGGCCCTTCTCGTTCTCGACCCGCCAGTAGTGGGCGATCTTGGCCCGGGCGTACTTCATGGGTTTGGTCTCGCGGTCTCGCGAGACGGAGTCCTCCGAGACGACCTCGATGGCCAGGACGACGGCTTCGGCAGGAAACCGGGTTTGCTCCGGGTCCTGCACCACGTCCCCCTGTACCACGACCACGTCAGGTTCGGGCCTGTTCTGGCTGTCGAGATCGATGGTGAACTCGCGGAAGACCTCAAGGTCAGCAGGTGCCAGAGACTGGAGCTGCCACTTGAAAAAGTCGATGGCACGCTCGTGAAAGACGGTCTGCGGACTCACGAAGACGAGGCTCCCGTCGATCAATTCCGTGTGCGGAGGCAGATTCGGAAGCCGGTCCAGGTCGTCGGCGGTCCAGCCGCCCTCCGGCGGGATCGGCCAGCTGGGCGTGGACGCCTTCGGTGCGACGCTCATCAGTGCTCCCATGGGACGGAGTCTCGCCGGTCCATTCAGACTATCCGCCGGAAACGGGCAGGTCTTGCGCGTCAGTGTGAACGACTGCCGTGTCCTTGACCTGGGTCGACAGGAGAGCCTGTGGATAACTCTGGACCTGTCGGCGTGGCCCCCTATCGTGGACGTCGTGGTCGAGGGACGACGTACGGGGGACGGGCGATGGACGGGACGGGTGTGATGACCGAGGCAGGCTTGAGGCCGGCGCCCGGCGGCGGGAGCGAGGCGCAGGCCACGCTGCACCGGGTCTTCGGCTACGAGACCTTCCGCGGCGAGCAGGAAGCGATCATCGAGCATGTGGTGGCCGGCGGCGACGCCGTCGTCCTCATGCCGACCGGCGGCGGCAAGTCGCTCTGCTACCAGATCCCGGCCCTGGTGAGACCGGGGACGGGCGTGGTCGTCTCGCCCCTGATCGCGCTGATGCAGGACCAGGTGGACGCGCTGCGGGCGCTCGGCGTGCGCGCCGGGTTCGTCAACTCCACGCAGGACTTCGACGAGCGGCGCGTGGTGGAGGCGGAGTTCCTGGCCGGCGAGCTGGACCTGCTCTATCTGGCCCCGGAGCGGCTGCGCCTGGAGTCCACCCTCGACCTGCTCTCGCGCGGCAAGATCTCCGTGTTCGCGATCGACGAGGCGCACTGCGTGTCCCAGTGGGGTCACGACTTCCGCCCCGACTACCTGACCCTCTCCCTGTTGGGGGAGCGCTGGCCGGAGGTCCCCCGGATCGCGCTCACGGCGACCGCGACGCACGCGACGCACCAGGAGATCACCCAACGGCTGAACATGCCGGGGGCCCGCCACTTCGTGGCGAGCTTCGACCGGCCCAACATCCAGTACCGGATCATCCCGAAGGCCGACCCGAGGAAGCAGCTGCTCACGTTCCTGCGTGAGGAGCACGCCGGCGAGGCGGGCATCGTGTACTGCCTCTCGCGGAACTCCGTGGAGAAGACGGCGGAGTTCCTGTCCCGCAACGGCATCGAGGCGGTGCCGTACCACGCGGGCCTGGACGCGGGCACTCGGGCGGCGCACCAGTCCCGCTTCCTGCGCGAGGACGGTCTGGTCGTGGTCGCGACGATCGCCTTCGGGATGGGCATCGACAAGCCGGACGTACGGTTCGTCGCGCATCTGGACCTGCCGAAGTCGGTCGAGGGCTACTACCAGGAGACGGGCCGGGCGGGTCGCGACGGGCTGCCGTCCACGGCCTGGATGGCCTACGGGCTCAACGACGTCATACAGCAGCGCAAGCTGATCCAGTCCGGGGAGGGCGACGAGGCGTTCCGTCGCCGGGCCCAGGCGCACCTGGACGCGATGCTGGCGCTGTGCGAGACCGCGCAGTGCCGCCGTGGCCAGCTGCTCGCCTACTTCGGTCAGGACCCGGAGCCGGGCGGCTGCGGCAACTGCGACACCTGCCTGGTGCCGCCCGACACCTGGGACGGGACGATCGCCGCGCAGAAGGTTCTGTCCACGGTGTGGCGGCTGGACCGGGAGCGGCGGCAGAAGTTCGGCGCGGTGCAGATCGTCGACATTCTGCTGGGGCGGCGCACGGCCAAGGTCATCCAGTTCGACCATGACCAGCTGTCCGTGTTCGGTATCGGCGAGGAGTTGACCGAGGGCGAATGGCGGGGTGTCATCCGGCAGTTGCTGGCGCAGAGCCTGCTCGCGGTCGAGGGCGAGTACGGGACGCTGGTGCTGACCGAGGCGAGCGGGGCGGTGCTGCGGCAGGAGCACGAGGTGCCGCTGCGCAAGGAGCTGCCCAAGCCCACGGTCGCGCGGTCCGCCGCACCGAAGGGCGAGCGTTCCCCCAAGGCCGCGGCCGAGCTTCCGCCGGAGCTGCTCCCCGTCTTCGAAGCCCTGCGCTCCTGGCGCGCCGCCCAGGCGAAGGAACAGGGTGTCCCCGCATACGTGATCTTCCACGACGCGACGCTCCGTGAGATCGCTGCGGTCCGCCCGAAGACGGTGGCGGAGCTCGGCACGATCAGCGGGGTGGGAGAGAAGAAGCTCGCCACGTACGGGGAGGGGGTGCTCGGGGTCCTGGCGTCGCTGGACAGTGACTCGGCTTCGGACAAGGTCACCGACCCGGAGTGGCCGCAGCCGGAGGGAGAGCCGGAGCCGGAGCCGGAGGGGGAGCCGGAGCCGGAGGGGGAGCCGGAGCCGGAGGACTGGGTATAGGGGCGGCCAAGAGCGGAGCTTGTCCGGGGTGGTCCCGGTTGCCCAGGGGCAGGTTGTGCAATCCGGCGGCGGCAGGGTTCCTCCCCCAAACTCTTCGAGCACAGGGACTCTCAGTGCCCACCCGTGCCGCCATGCTCAGGTGCTCGGCGCCACCCGGCCCGTTACCTCTCCCAGGCCCACCCGGGTCCCGTCCGGCCCCGGTGCCCATGCCGTCAGCGTCACCACGTCCCCGTCCTCCAGGAACGTCCGCTTGCCGTCCGGGAGTTCGAGCGGATCCCGCCCGTTCCAGGTCAGTTCGAGGAGCGAGCCGCGCTGGTGTTCCGCCGGGCCGCTCACGGTGCCCGAGCCGTACAGGTCGCCCGTTCGCAGGGACGCCCCGTTCACCGTCATGTGTGCCAACTGCTGCGCCGCTGTCCAGTACATCGTCGAGAACGGAGGCTCGGACACCACATGCCCGTTGACCGCCACGGAGATACGCAGGTCGTAGCCCGTAGGTTCCTCCTGTGAGTCGTCCAGGTAGGGCAGCAGCGCGTGCGTGCGCTCCGGCGGCGCCACCCGTGCCTCCTCCAGCGCGTCCAGAGGGGTGATCCACGCCGAGACGGACGTGGCGAACGACTTGCCGAGGAACGGTCCGAGCGGCACATATTCCCAGGCCTGGATGTCCCGCGCCGACCAGTCGTTGAGCAGGCAGAGACCGAACACATGGTCGCGGAAGGCCGACAGCGGGACCGGCCGACCCAACTCCGACGGCACGCCCACCACGAATCCCACCTCCGCCTCGATGTCCAGACGGACGGAGGGCCCGAAGACCGGCTCCGGGTCCGTGGGTGCCTTGCGCTGACCCTGCGGACGTACGACGTCGGTGCCCGACACCACCACCGTGCCTGACCTGCCGTGGTAGCCGATCGGCAGGTGCTTCCAGTTGGGGGTCAGGGAGTCCGCCGCGTCCGGGCGGAAAATCTGCCCGACATTGCGGGCGTGGTTCTCGGAGGCATAGAAGTCGACGTAGTCCGCGACCTCGAAGGGCAGGTGCAGGGTCACCTCGGACAGCGGGTGCAGGAGGGGCTCGACGGTCTCCCGGTGGGCGGGCACCGTCACCCACGCGGTCAGCGCCCGGCGCACGTCCGACCAGGCGGTGCGGCCGGCGGCCAGCAGCGGGCCCAGGAACGGCCGTGCCAGCAGGGAGGCGTACGGGGAGCCGAGCGCCCGCGCCGCCGCGCCCGCGTCGAGCACGTGGTCGCCCAGGCGGACGCCGACACTCCGCTCGTCGGAACCGGTGGGCGAGAACACCCCATAGGGGAGGTTGTGCGGGCCGAAGGGGTCGCCCTCGGGGACGTCGAAGGGGGGCATCGGATGCTGCCTCTCTTTCGTGCGCTTCAGATGTGCCGTGCATGGGAGCGTGTTCCATGTGGTCGCCGCACACGTTACGGGCCAGTTGCCTGTCTGGGCAGTGTCTAAAGAGTTCGCAATGTCCGAATAGACCTTGTCGGAGGGGCTAATTCCGGCTTAGCGTCCTTTAGGGACACGGACGGGGTGGGTCCGGTCCATAGGGGGGACACGTGGGGGGACCCGTGGCCAGGAGCACCGGCAGCGTGCCGTTCGACGCGGACCGCGACGTACCGGGGCTCATCGTGAAATTCGGCGACTATCCGCTGCACCACGGCGGGGTGGGCGCCATCCGCAGCCTGGGCCGGCTCGGAGTACCGATGTATGCGATCACCGAGGACCGTTACACGCCGGCCGCGGTCTCCCGCTATCTGCGGCGCGCCTTCCCGTGGCCGACCACCGGGACGGAGGAACCGGAGCGGCTCGTGGAGGGCTTGCTGCGCATCGGCCGCCGCATCGGCCGGCCCACCGTCCTCGTCCCCACCGACGAGGAGGCCGCGGTCCTGATCGCGGAGCACCAGGACATCCTGGGCGGTCCCTTCCTTTTCCCGAAGGTGGACGCCAAGCTCCCGCGCCGCCTCGCCAGCAAGCAGGGTCTGCACGAACTGTGCGTGGAACACGGCATCCCCAGCCCGGCGGCCGCCTTCCCGCAGTCGTACGACGACATCGTCGCCTTCGCAGAGAAGGCGCGCTTCCCGCTGGTGGCCAAGAATCGCGAGGCCTTCGTACGGCGCAAGCAGCCCGCCGTGAACGGGACGACGAAGATCGCCACCCGCGCGGGCCTGCTGACGCTGGCCCGCGACTGGGGCGAACACCCCGGAGTGATCCTCCAGGAGTACCTGCCGCGGCAGGACGCCGAGGACTGGATCGTGCACGCGTACTTCGACCAGGACTCGACCCCGCTCGCCATGTTCACCGGTGTCAAGGTGCGCTCGTGGCCGCCGCACGCGGGCATGACGGCCAATGCGTACGTCGTGGACAATCCGGAACTCGCCGACCTCGCCGCGCGTTTCATCAAACAGGTCGGCTTCACCGGAATCGTCGACCTCGACCTGCGCTTCGACCGCCGCGACGGTCAGTACAAACTGCTCGACTTCAACCCGCGCATGGGCGCCCAGTTCCGGCTCTTCGAGAACGAGTCGGGGGTGGACGTCGTCCGCGCCATGCACCTGGATCTGACCGGCCGCGCCGTCCCGGAGGGGGAACAGTGCGCCGGCCACCGCTACATCGTGGAGAACATCGACCTGGCCGCCCTGTTCGCCTACCGTCGCAGCGGCTATACGACGCCGCACGCGCCGGCCCGCGCGAGCGGTACGGAACTCGCCTGGCTCGCGGGTGACGACCTGCGGCCGTTCTTCACGATGCTCGCGCGCTTCGTGCGGCCGGGCGCGAAGCACCTGTATCAGCTGTGGCGCACCAACCGCCGCGGCAGCATCACGAGTCCGGGCAGGTAACCCGGCTCGGCAGCTCCACCACGAAGTAGGCACGTAGCGTCCTGGGAGGGACTTCGTGATTCAACCGGTAGCAGTCATCGGTGCCGGGCCGTTCGGCCTGTCCACCGCCGCCCATCTGCGGGCGCGCGGTATCCCGGTGCGCGTCTTCGGCGAGCCGATGGTGAGCTGGCGCGACCACATGCCGCAGGGCATGCTCCTGAAGTCCACCCCGGCCGCCTCGAACATCGACGCCCCGCAGCGCGGCCACACCCTGGTCGACTACTGCGACGCGGCGGGCATCCCCCGGCTGGTGACGGACGAGGACATCGTCCCGGTCGAGACGTTCATCGCATATGGGGAGTGGTTCCAGCAGAAGCTGGTGCCCGACCTGGAGCAGGTCCGGGTCGTCTCCGTGGACCGCCGTGGGGGCGCCGGCTTCGAGCTGAAGCTGGACTCGGGCGAGTTGTTCGCCGCCCGGGCGGTCGTGGTGGCGACCGGACTGTCGGGCCTCGCCCATCTGCCGCCCGAGCTGGCGGGAGCGGCGGCGGACGGACCCACGCCCACGGGCCCGGTCTCCCACAGTTCCCAGCACCACGACCTGACCCGGTTCTCCGGCAAGGAGCTGCTGGTCATCGGCGCGGGACAGTCGGCTCTGGAGACGGCGGCGCTGGCGGCCGAGGCGGGCGCCCGCGTATGCGTGGTCTCACGGGGCCGGGGCAAGGTCGATTTCGGCGCACCCCCGTGGAACCAGCCGAAGCTGCGCCCCGAATCGCCCTTCGGCCGCGCCTGGTCGCTGTGGGCGCTGAGCTACTACCCGCACCCGTACCGCTTCCTGCCGGCCCAGACGCGCCACTACCTGGTCCGCCGCGTCCTCGGCCCGCTCGGCGCGTGGTGGCTGAAGGACCGGTTCGACGGCAAGGTGGAGGTGCGCGAGGTCGCCGGTATCGTCGGTGCCTCCGTACCCGACGGCAGCCCGGTCCTGGCGGTACGGACCCACGGGGGCCGCACGCAGGACCTGACCGCGGACCATGTCATCGCCGCCACGGGCTACCGCGTGGACATCGCCGCCATGGACTTCCTGGGCCACGAACTGCGCACGGAACTGGCGGTGAGCCGGGGCACGCCGAAGCTCGGCGCGGGATATGTGTCCTCCGTCCCGGGTCTGTACTTCACGGGCCTCCCGGCGGCGGCCTCGTACGGACCGGTGATGCGCTTCGTGTGCGGCACGGAGTTCGCGTCCCCGCGGCTGGCCAAGCACCTGGCGGCGGCACACGGCTGAGCCGGAGCGAGTGCGGGGGCGACACAGCGCGCCCCCGCCACCCGGTCCGTGTGCCCGGGGTCAGAAGTCGCTCCGCATCACCACCCGCCGGAGCGTGGGCCTCATCACCTGGTCTGTGTCCGATGGAGACGCTGGAGGAACACCTCGCCGAGGGCCGGACATACGAGGTCGGGGTTGTCGTCGACGCGCCCGTCGAGGCGGTCGCCCGATGGCTGCCGCGCAGCCTGGGCAGGTCCGAGGCGATCGACGCGGGCACCACGCGCCGTGTCGCCACCACCGACGAACCGGAGTGGTACGCCGAGCAACCCACCGCGATCAAAGCGCAGTTACGTGTCGTCCGGTCACGCGAACTCCGGGAGGCCGCCCGCATGGCTGGGGCGCCGCCTGCTGGAGGCCGGCGCCTGACGCGGACGGCACTGGAGCCGGCCGAGGGTGCGGGGCTCAACAGTGGGCGGGAAAGCGATGTCGGGCCGGTGCGGCCGTTTGCCGAAACCCGTGGTGCGACGCAGGCTCCGTGCGCCTTCCGGTGCGCACGGGATACCGGACGTCGTCCGGTTCACGCTGGACCGCTGGGGCGTTTCCATCCGTATTCTCTGATCATGGCCGCACCCCTCGCATACTCACTCATCGCCACTGACCTGGACGGAACGCTGCTGCGTGGTGACGACACGCTCTCCGACCGGTCAAGGGCCGCGCTGGCGCGGGCCGGTGCGGCCGGCGCACAGCACCTCGTGGTGACGGGGCGCCCGGCGCCCCGGGTGCGGCCGCTGCTCGACGACCTCGGCGGCAGGGGGCTCGCGGTGTGCGGCCAGGGCGCGCAGGTGTACGACGCCGGCGCGGACCGGCTGCTGTTCTCCGTCACTCTGGACCGGGAGTTGGCCGAGACCGCGCTCGGCAAGATCGAGGCCGAGGTGGGACAGGTGTACGCGGCCGTCGACCAGGACGGGGTGCACGGGCTCACACTCATCGAGCCCGGCTACCTGATGCCGCACCCCACACTGCCCGCGGTGCGGGTCCGGCGGCGGGACGACCTGTGGTGCGAGCCCATCAGCAAGGTCCTGCTGCGCCACCACGCCCTGTCCGACGACGAGTTGGCGACGGCGGCCCGTGGCGCGGTCGGCTCCCTGGCGACGGTCACCATGTCGGGGCCTGGCACCGTCGAACTCCAGCCATGCGGCATCACCAAGGCGACGGGGCTCGCGTTGGCCGCGGAATTCCTGGGCCTGAGCCCGTCGGAGACCGTCGCCTTCGGGGACATGCCCAACGACATCCCCATGTTCGAATGGGCGGCGCACGGCGTCGCCATGGCCAACGCCCACCCTGAACTCAAGGCGGTCGCCGACGAGATCACCACGTCGAACGAGGACGACGGCATCGCCGTCGTCCTCGAGCGAATGTTCCCGGGACGGTAGCCCTCAGTCGAGAGTCCTCAGTCGAGAGTCCGTAAGCCGAAGGGCCGGCCGGGAGCTCTCAGTCGAGAGTTCCCGGCCGACGGGGCCCCGTCGGGCACATCTCAGTACGCGCTGTTGACGTTGTCGATCGAGCCGTACCGGTGGGCGGCGTAGTTGCACGCGGCCGTGATGTTCGCGACCGGGTCGTACGGGTCGAAGGCCGTGCCCGGCACGTGGTAAGCCCGGAAGGTCGGGTCGATGACCTGGAGGAGCCCCTTGGACGGGATGCCCTTCTGGGCGTTCGAGTCCCAGAGGTTGATGGCACGCGGGTTGCCCGAGGACTCGCGCATCACGTTGCGGTAGATGCCGTTGTACGAGCCGGGGATCCCGTGCTGCCGCATGATCACCAGCGACTGGCGGATCCAGCTGTCGAGGCTGCCGGCGCGGGACGTCACGCTGGTGGCCTTGGTCGTCGTGGCCGTGGGGGTGGCGGCCGAAGCGCCGGTCGCACCCAGGATCGGGAGGGCGAGAACGGCGGCTCCGGTCCCCGCGACAGCGAGGGCACGGGTGATGCGGCCGGCCTTGGAGCGGCGGTCCCGACGGCGTGCGGGCAGGGCGAAAGCGGACATGTGGCATTCCTCTCCGTCGCCTGCGAGGTGAGCTGTCGGGTTCGGGCGGGGAGGTGCCCGGCCGTGTCCTCGGTGTCGAGGCACGGCTTCACCCCAAGCCGTTCCGGCGTGGTGTCCGGTTCGGCGACTTACCTGGGTCCCCCGCTCCTGCCGTGCTGGGTCGATGGGTTGTCGAGCGGCGGCAGGATTCGGCGTTCCGCTCGGGTCGAAGGGAAGGTATGCGAGAGCACATGTCGGGAACAAGCTCGGAATTCACACTCCGACCCAATTGACCCTGACGTCAGGGAATAGGGGAGATGATCAATTTTGTTGAGGGGGGTTCAACTTGCCCTTTGCAAAGGGGGCGTTGATGACTCGCCCCGAGTGCCTCTCCTGGCGGGCGCGTGACCCATTTCACTTCGCCCTTACTTGGATCACAATTGGCAATTAAGGTAAATCGGGCATCAATTCGGACAAAATGGACAGGGGTGTGAGTGGAGTCCGCCTGCTCGAGACTTGGACATTGCGCTATCCATGGTGCAAATAGGCAGTCGGGTGGCGCCGCCGTCTATCCCGCCGTGCGGGAGATCCGCCCCTCCCACGTCCGGTGGAACACCACCTCGTAGCCGTCCTTGCAGACGACCTCGTTCCAGGTGACGAAGTCCGCCGCGGTGCAGGTGATCTCGGAGTGGGTCTCCACCCTTGCGTCCCATCCCCGCTCCGGACGGTGCAGCCGGACCGACCAGTCGCAGCGGGTACGCGCGGTCAGCGGGCCCGAGTCCTCGATGGTGTACGCCTCCAGCGCGTCCTCGGTGACTTCGAGGCCGTCGGGGTACACACGGGTGCCGTTGTGGCGCGGGTCGACCACCAGGAGCCACTCGCCCCTCGCGACGTCCCGCACCACCAGGCGCTCCGGGCGGGGTTCGTCGAGCGTGGCAGCGTCGCTGACGCCGAGTGGCTCCGACTGCTCCGGCTCCCCGAAGGTGATGTCCGGCCCCGACTCCCGGGACCGCACCGGTAGTTCGAGCGAGCTGCCCGCCGGGTCCAGCGTGAAGCCGGCCTCCGAACCCGGCTGGGGCCACAGCCATGGCCAGTACGCGGAGGAGACGGCGAGGCGGATGCGGTGCCCGGGCGGGAAGGCGTGGCCGATCCCGCTCAGCTCGAACACCACGTCCTCCGTCGCCCCGGGAATCCAGGGAGCCGCCCGGTCGGGGCCGCGGCGTGTCAACAGGTTCAGGGCCCCTCGGCTGACCAGCGTCGACGACCCGTCGGGCGCCACGTCGCAGAGGCGGGCGACCACTTGACCGCGCGGCACGGGACAGGTCAGCCGCAGCCGCACCCTCGGCCGCCCCAGTACCCAGGTCTCCTCGGCCGCCTCGAACTCGAAGCACACCGACCTCGCGTCCTCCTCGCGCTGGTCGGGAGGCAGGCCGGCTTCGTCGCCGCGGGCGACGAAGCCGCCCGCGTCGAGGCCGGTGTGCATCGGGGACCGGACGGGTACGGGCGCACCCCGGAGCGTGTACGAGACCCGGGTGACGTTCGGTGACGGCCAGGACGGCTCGCCGACCCAGCGGCCCGGAAGCACGTCGTACCTCGTCGCCGGAGGGTGCGGGGTGCTGATGTACGCCCGCAGCGACGGCTCCGCCATGACCCCCGTGTCCTTGTCCTTGAGCCAGTGGTCCCACCAGCGGAGCGTCTCCTGGAGGAAGCCGATCGCCGGGCCCGGCAGACCGTGGTCCGGGTACTGGTGTGCCCACGGCCCGATCAGACCGCGGACGCGATCGGCCGGAAGGTGCTCCACGAGCCCGAGCACGGTGTCCCGGTACGGGTCGTGCCAGCCGCCCACCGCGAGCACGGCCGCCCGGAGCGCGCCGTGGTCCTCCCGGATGTCGCCGTGTCGCCGGTGGTCGTCCCACGCCGGGTGGGCCGGCCAGGCGTGGACGAGCGGGTCCAGCGCCTCCAGGCGCCTGGCCCAGACGTCCCGCCACACCGTGCCCACGTGCGCCGGGTCCGGCGGACGGGCCACGAGAGCGAGCAGCGCCGCCGCCCGGGCGGGCAGGCCGGCGGCGAGGGCGGAAGCGCCCAGGTGGGGCACGTCGTTGTCCCAGCCGTCATCCGTGGCGCAGACCGCGACGACCGCCCTGAGCGGCTCGGGCGCGAGGGCCGCGACCCGAAGGGAGGCGAGGCCGCCCCGGCCGATGCCGAACATGCCCACCCGTCCGTCGCACCAGGGCTGTGCCGCCAGCCACTCGACGACCTCGACTCCGTCGGACGGCGCGGTTGCCGAGTACGCGTCGGCCGGCAGGCCGTCGGAATTGCCGTGTCCGCGCGCGTCCACGCGCACGGAGACGTAACCGTGGCCCGCGTACCAGGGGTGCCGCTGCCAGTCGCGGGGCGCGGTCGAGTCGCCGAGGCGGCAGGGGAGGTACTCGAGGAGGGCCGGGACGGGCTCCCCGGTCAGCGGACGCCACGCGCGCGCGTACAGACGCATGCCGTCCTGGAGCGGGATCCAGAAGTCGCCGTGAGTCGTCTCGTGGGGGAAGGACGTACGGATGTGCATGCGCGTGACCTCCGACTCCTCGACGGCGTCCGTAGTGGACCGGTGTGTCGCGGCGGACGCGGGAAGCGAGGACCGGTGCCCCTGTCTGCGCCCGGCCGGGTGACGGCGGCCGGTGCGTACGGCCGGGGACATGCGTACGGCCTGGGGACACACGTCCCGATGGGATGCGTCCGGCGGGGTACGCGGAAGGACATCAGGGGCCGGTACCGGCTGCGAGAGGCGCTTTTCCGTTATGTCGATGAATGTCTGTTCGTATCGCCTGATCAAGAACATACCGTTCGTGATCCGATACCGCCCGGCCTGGAACAGTGGGCGCTCGCTGTGATCGAAACCCGACCGGATACGCTGACTTGAGTGATGGCGGCGACAGATCGACAAACTCGATGAGCCACGTCGACAGGCAACGCCATCGACCAAGTGACCGTCCTTGAGACCGACCGTGTGATCGTCAGCAGACGTCGCAGACAGGAGACCCCACGTGACCGTCGTCGGGCCGTTCGGGCTGAGCGTGCGGGACCAGGCTCTGGAGGCCGATGTCCAGGCCGGATTGGCCGCTGTCGAGGAAGGGTTGCTCGACGCCACCAAGAGCGAGGTGCCCTTCATCACGGAGGCCGCGCAGCATCTCGTGCGCGCGGGCGGCAAGCGGTTCCGGCCGTTGCTCGTGATGCTCGCGGCGCAGTTCGGCGATCCTTACGCGCCCGGGGTCGTGCCCTCGGCCGTGGTCGTGGAGCTGACCCATCTCGCCACGCTGTACCACGACGACGTGATGGACGAGGCCGAGGTGCGGCGCGGGGTGGACAGCGCGAACACCCGCTGGGGCAACTCGGTCGCGGTCCTCACCGGTGACTTCCTGTTCGCGAGGGCGTCGCACATCCTGGCCGACCTCGGCCCGGAGGCGGTGCGCATCCAGGCCGAGGCGTTCGAGCGGCTGGTCACCGGCCAGATCCTGGAGACGGCCGGCCCCCGGGACGGCCGTGATCCGGTGGAGCACTACCTCGACGTCCTTGGCGGCAAGACGGGCTCGCTGGTGGCGGTGGCGTGCCGCTTCGGCGCGATGATGTCGGGTGCCGACGAGACGGTCGTGGACGTTCTGACGCAGTACGGCGAGCGGTTGGGTGTGGCGTTCCAGCTTGCCGACGACGTCCTGGACATCGCCTCGGACTCGCGCGAGTCCGGGAAGACGCCCGGCACGGATCTGCGCGAAGGCATCCCCACCCTGCCGGTCCTGCGCCTGCGCGAGCGCGCGGAACGCCTGGGGCTGTCCGAGGACGTCACCCTGTGCGAGCTCCTGGACTCGGACCTCACGGACGACGCCCGCCACGCCGAGGCCCTGGCCCGGCTGCGTGTCCACCCGGCGCTGGAGCAGGCCCGCCGCGACACGGTCCGCTATGCGGAGGACGCCCGCTCGGCCCTGGCTCCGCTGCCGGAGTGCGGCGCGAAGACGGCCCTCGTGGAAATGTGCGATGCGGTGGTGCACCGGGCCGGCTGACGCCGCCCCGCCGTCCACAGCTGCCTCCTGTGACACGCCTGGCACATTCGTAACAGTTCTGTCATGCACATTCATGAAGCGTGAGACAGGTCACATTATAGGATTGAGTCCAGGCTTGGATCGGGTCCGTATCCATGCCCAGAAGCTGACGCAGGGGGCGTCAGCTCGGATACGGGGAGATTTCCGATCATGCGTACTGACGCTACGTTCACGAAGCGCCGCACCAGCCTGATCTTCACGGGTGTCGCCGTGGCCACCGTGGCCGGTGTGGCCGCCGCGGTCATCCCGGCCTTCGCCGTCGGCCAGGGCGCAGCACGGCACTGACCACGCCGGGCACGCCGACCAGACCCAGAGCGGCACCCTCGTCGGCACCGGCACCGGCACCGGCACCGGCACCGGCTCCGGCGGCACCATCCTGGTCGCGAGCCTCCGAGGCGCCAACGAGGTGCCCGTCGCCGGCGGTCCCGCCGTCGGCGACAAGGACGGCGCTGCCCCGGAATTCGTCAAGGTCAAGGGCAACACGGTCTCCGTCGCCATCACCTGGCGCGGCATCGACCGGCCCACCCTGCTCCACATCCACCAGGGCGCCAAGGGAGTCAACGGCGGAGTCAAGATCGACTTCAGTAAGCTGCTGAAGAAGGGCATCAAGCGCCACACCGTCGTCGGCAGCGTGAAGGTCGCGGACGCCGCGCTGCTGTCGCAGCTCAAGAGCGACCCCGGCGCTTTCTATGCCAACCTGCACACCGCCGAGTTCCCCGGCGGGGCCGTCCGCGGCCAGCTCCGCAACGTCACCACCGCCTTCGACTTCCGCCACGCCCTGGACAACTTCCAGGCCTCGGTGGTCAGGGGCAAGCAGATCTACGAGTGCAAGCCGGCCGCCGGCGGCTACGCCTTCACCCGGCGCGATGTCGCCGCACTGCTCGGCGGCAACATCCGGCACTCTTTCGTGAAGCCCGACTCCGATATGCCGCAGTGGGTCGCTCCCGACCGCAGTGCCGTCACCGGCGCGGTCCTGACGAAGACCCCGAACGGCGACACCAACATCCCCGAACTCGACCTCAAGGCCACCCAGTCCGGTAGGCATCACGGCCTGCTCGCGGACACTGCCGAGATACTGCGCCTGAACACGGTCGGCGGCGTCGCGCCGACCGGTTCCTGCACCCCCGGGACCGTCGTGGGCGTCCCGTACCAGGCCGACTACGTCTTCGTGCAGCACTGATTCGCGGGTTCCGCAACTCGACGGTCCCTGAGAGCGGCGCCTCCCCCGACCCCTACGGGTCGGGGGAGGCGCCGCCCCGCCATGTCATACCCCAGGATTACGCGGAGTTGAGCCCGCGGGCTGACGCTTCTCCCCGGCCGATTTGGTCAGATTGAAGACACCACCTCACAGGAGTTCGGGTGAGAATGGCGGCGTAGGGGTGGACGCTTGCACGGACGACAGCCGCCGCCGACGACGGAGGTAAGGCACACATGGCACCGTACGAATCCGACGACAGCAAACCCGCCGGGGAGGTCGAGGAAGTACGCGACGGGCGGCGCACGGCCGCGCGGTACGTCGTCCCGGTGGCGGTGGTGGGAGTGGCCGCGGCGACCATCGGGCTGGTCCCGGCGTTCGCGGGATCCGGCGACCCCGACCTGCCGAAGATCAGCGCACAGCAGCTCATCGAGAAGATCGCCAAGTCGGACGTCCAGCAGCTGTCCGGCACGGTGAAGATCAGCACGGACCTCGGCCTGCCCGACCTGGGCGGTCTGGAGAGCAGCCTCACCTCGGGGGCGCTCTCCCAGGGGGCGGCGGGCAAGGACGGCTCGGCCGCCGCCCCGAGCGCCAAGCTGCTCGAACTGGCTTCCGGAACGCACACCGTACGCGTCGCCACGGACGGCCAGGACAAGCAGAAGCTCTCGCTCATCGAGAAGGCCGCAGAATACAGCGTCATCCGCAACGGCGACGACGTGTGGGCCTACGACAGCGCGTCCAACCAGGCGTACCACTCGACGGGCGCGGGCGACCACAAGGGCGAGAAGGCCACGCCCGAGGACGTACCGGCCACGCCGAAGGACTTCGCCGAGGAGGCCCTGAAGGCCGCCGACACGACGACGTCCGTGACGGTCGACGGCACGGCCCAGGTCGCGGGCCGGGACGCCTACAAGCTGCTCATCAAGCCGAAGCAGTCGGGCACCACGGTCGGCGCGATCAGCATCGCGGTGGACGCGAAGACCGGGCTGCCGCTGAAGTTCACGCTTACTCCGGCGACAGGCGGCGCGGCCGTCGTGGACGCGGGCTTCACCGAGGTCTCGTTCGCCAAGCCGGCCGCGTCGACATTCGACTTCACGCCGCCCAAGGGTACGAAGGTCACCCAGGGCGACGACCTGAAGGCGGAGCAGAAGGCGCAGCCCGAGGGCACGGGGAAGGCGCGGCCCAAGGACATGGAGAAGGCAGCCCAGGGCCCCGAGCCGAAGACCATCGGCGAGGGCTGGAACACGATCGTCGTGGCCGACACCGGCAGCGAGGGCGGAGTGCCCTCGGGCTCGTCGTCCGACGGCAGCGCGATCTCCGGCTTCATGAACTCGCTGGGCGACCACGTCAAGGGCAAGTTCGGTTCGGGCACTGTCTTTTCGACCCGCCTGGTCAACGCCCTGATCACGGACGACGGCAAGGTGTACGCGGGCGCGGTCACCAAGGACGCGCTGGTGAAGGCGGCGAACGCGGGCAAGTAGCCCCTGTACGGACGGCACGAGCAGGAGAGCCCATGGAGGAACTGTCCGCCGCGGAAGCGAAAGCGGGGGAGGACGCGTGACGAGCGACCCGGAAGCCCCGGTCATCGCCACCCGCGCCCTCACCAAGCGCTACCGCGGCGGGCAGCTCGCCGTGGACGGGCTCGATCTGACCGTCCCGGCGGGCAGCGTCTTCGGCTTCCTCGGGCCGAACGGCTCGGGCAAGACGACCACCATCCGCATGCTGATGGGCCTGATCGAGCCCACCTCGGGCACAGCGCGCGTCCTCGGGCAGCCCGTGCCCCGGGCCTCGCGCGCCGTGCTCCCGCACGTCGGCGCGCTCATCGAGGGCCCGGCCCTGTACGGCTTCCTCTCCGGCCGCGACAACCTCCTGCGGTACGACGCCGCCGACCCCACCGCCGACCCGCGCACCCGGCGCGCCCGCGTCGCCTCCGCGCTGGACCGGGTCGGCCTCACGGCGGCGGCCGGCAAGAAGGCGAAGGCGTACTCCCTGGGCATGAAGCAGCGCCTCGGACTCGCCGCCGCCCTGCTCCAGCCCCGCAGCCTTCTCGTCCTGGACGAGCCGACCAACGGTCTCGACCCGCAGGGCATGCGCGAAATCCGTTCCCTGGTGAGGGAGCTGGCGTCCGACGGCACGACCGTCTTCCTCTCCTCCCACCTGCTCGACGAGATCGAGCAGGTCTGCACGCACGCCGCGGTGATGGCCCAGGGTCGGCTGATCACGCAGGGCGCGGTGGCGGAGCTGGCGGCCGGGGCGCGCGGACGCCTCGTCGTGACGACCCCGGACGTGACGGACGCGGCCCGGGTCCTGAAGGAACAAGGCGTGGCCGACGTGGTGGTGGGGGAGGGCCGGGTGACGGGTGAACCCCCGGACCGTGAACCGGCGGACCTGAACGCCGCGTTGGTCACCGCAGGAGTTCGTGTCCGTGGCTTCGGCGTCGAACGCCCCTCCCTGGAGGAGGCGTTCGTGGCGCTGACAGGAGAGGGCTTCGATGTCGCAGGTTGAGCAGGCCGGGGCGAGCCGGGCCCTGGTTTCCCGGAAAACGAGCCCTTTGTGGACGTTCGGCCTGCTGCGCAGTGAGCTGGTGACCACGTTCCGGCGCTGGCGCACGCTCGCTCTGCTCGCCGTGCTGGCCGGTGTGCCGATCCTGGTCGGGATCGCGGTCAAGATCGAGTCGAGCGACGGTTCCGGCGTCGGCGCACGGGGCGGCGACGGCGGCCCGGCGTTCATCACGCAGATCACCAACAACGGCCTGTTCCTGGTCTTCACCGCGCTCGCCGCCACGCTCCCGTTCTTCCTGCCGATGGCGATCGGCGTCATCGCGGGCGACGCGATCGCCGGCGAGGCGAACTCCGGGACGCTGCGCTACCTCCTGGTCGCCCCTGCCGGGCGTACCCGCCTCCTCCTGGCCAAGTACGCGACCACGATGGCCTTCTGCCTCGTAGCCACCCTCGTCGTCGCGGTCTCGGCGCTCGCGATGGGCGCGCTGCTCTTCCCCCTGGGCGACCTGACGACGATCTCGGGCACACGGATCAGCTTCGCCGACGGACTCGGCCGTGCCCTGCTGATCGCGCTGGTGGTCGCCGCGTCCCTGATCGGTGTGGCGGCCCTGGGCCTGTTCGTCTCCACCCTGACCAACAGCGGTATCGCGGCGATGGCGACGACGGTCGGCCTGCTGATCACGGTGCAGATCCTCGACCAGATCCCCCAGTTGCACGCACTGCAGCCGTACTTCTTCTCGCACTACTGGCTGTCCTTCGCGGACCTCATGCGCGACCCGGTCTACTGGGACGACCTGACCCGCAATCTGGGCCTGCAGGCCCTGTACGCTGCGGTCTTCGGGTCGGCGGCCTGGGCGCGCTTCACGACGAAGGACATCACCGCGTAGGGCTCACACGACTGCGGTCTCGTACGGGAAGTGGGTGAGCGGCGCCTCATGCCAGGGCGTGTCGTACAGCGCGCGTTCCCCGTGGACGCTCCAGCGCATGGTCACCGGTGCCTTCGGCCGCCGGACGGCGTGAACGCACCTGTCAGCCGGGCGAGTTGCCTGCACTCGCGGGGCGACGGTCCGCTCAGGTCGCCGGTGCGCCAGGCCGGCACCCACGGTACGCGGTAGACGTCGATCGTCGACTCGATCATCTTGACGTGCTTGCCGAGTTGGCGCGGCAGTCGACCGGGCGCGTCCGCGACCAGCACGACGGCGTCGAGGTCGAGGCCGGGTGGCGCCTCGCCGCGACGGAAGACATCCAGGGAGTCGAGGACGGCCTGCAGACCGGTCGCATGGGTGCGCGCGACCAGGAGCACCGAGGCGGGTTCGCCCTGGTCGGGGCGGGGCCAGCCGCGGCCCGCGTCGAAGCCGCCGAAGACACTGGCGAGGGTGGAGACGCCGGCTCCGCCGTGGGTGGCCACCCAAGCGAACTGACGCGGAAGCACGGAGCCTTGGGCACTTCTCGGCCGCGGTCCGGTGGCGGCCACGGGCCCGCGAAGCCAGACCTCGGGACCGTCGGACCCTTGTTGCGCGATCCTCTGCATCGCCACTCTCCTCGCTCGCTCGTCGCACCTCGATCTTCACGTCCGGTACGGGGATCGGTAACGGGGCAAGGGTTCCTGGGACGAGTCTGTGACGCTGCGGTGACGCGGGATGCCGTACGGGAGCGGGAGACTCGGGTGCGTACGTACGTCTCCGTACGCATGTCCGGAGCCGGAGACCCGGAGGAGTCGATGCCGCACGGGGTCGGGAGCGCCGTGGAGGCGCCGAAGGCGGGCCGAACAGGCCGCGCGGTCAGGCCGGTTGCCGGGGTGGCGGCCGCCCGCGGGAGCCGAGGCGCCGGGCGGGGCGTCGTGGCGAAGTCGGTCGCTCGGGTCTGCGGGGACGCATGCATACGGCGTCGGTGGCGCTGCGGTCGGCCCGCGTACGCTGGGCGCATGTGCGCTCTTTGTGGGGACACCGCGGCACCTTCTTTCTCCGCCGACACCGCCCTTTCCTCGACCGACCGATCCGAGTGAGGGAACGATGTCTCGACTCAGCCGCGAACACAGGCGGGGGCGCTCCGCTGCCGGGGCCGTCTCCGAGGAGGGCGCCGTGGCCGGAGTGACGCCGATCGAGGTCCATGTACCGGCGGCGCCGGGTGCGGGGGCGACCGTGGGCGGGATTCCGGTGGTCGCCGGGTCGGGCGAACCGCTCCAGCAAGCCGTCCTGGACCACCTCCATCGCCTCGCCCTCACCACCGGCCACCCCGTCCTGGCGAGGGTCCACGACGAACGGATCGGTTTCGTCGTACCGATCCGGGTGTACGTGGACGGCTCGAGCGAGTACACGGAGGAACCGGTGCGGGTGGGCGCGCCCGGGGCGGCGGACGCACCGGAGGCCGAGCCGCAGACTCCGCGCCGCTACAAGGCCACGCACGTGCTGCGAGCGGTGGCCTCCCAGAACCCGACGCCGGGTACGACGGCCCCGGCGTTCCCGCCGAGAGCGGGCCAGGACGCGAACGCACCGTCGGCACCACGTCCCGCCGAGCAGGCGCCCGCTGCGGCGGAGTCCCGCCCCACACATCCGGGGACCGCGCAGTCGCTCGGCGTCGAGGCCCCCACCCACGTCCTGCGCGCGTCGGCGGATTCGGCAACACCCGACCCCACACGGCCGCCCGCGCCGACGCCGGGCCGACCTCCCGCCCCGGCACGGCACCGCGCCCCGGCGACACGGCCGTACGCGCCCGCACCGCTCCGCGCTCCGGTGTCACAGCCGTCCGTGCCTGCCTCGGTTCAACCTCCGGTCTCGGCACCGCAGCAGGTTCCGGTGTCACGGCCGTCGGTGCGGGTGTCGGCTGAGCCTCCCGCGCCCGCACCGGACCGCGCTCCGGTGTCACAGCCGTCGGCGCCCGTACCGGACCGTGCTGCGGTGTCTCAGCGGTCCGTGCCTGCCTCGGCTCAATCTCCGGCCTCGGCACCGCAGCAGGCCCCGGTGCCGTCGGTGCCCGCGTCCCCGCCCCAGGCTGCCGCTGCCGTTGTGGTCGAGCCTGCCGCCTCCGCGCCGCAGGGCTTCGCCACCGCTTCTCCGGCCGGGCCCGAGCCTGCACCGCGATCCGCCCCGGTCCCCTCGGCCGACCCCGCTCCCCGGCCCGAGTCCGTCGGCCCCGCCCAGGACGGTGCTCCGGCACGACCGGGGGGCGCGGTCTCCACATTTGTTCTGTGGGCCGTGCCTGAGGAGGCATCGTTGATCAGCGTGACGTCCGGGCCGGCCCAGGTGTTGCCCGGCGCCTCCGCCCCTGGCACGGTTTTGCCGCCCACAGGGACGTTCGGCCCGCCGCCGGTGATCCCCTCCGGACCCGCTGTGCCGTCCGAACCGCAGCCCGGTCCTGTCCCACCGCTCTCCCCGTCCGCCGGCCCGGTCGCGCCCCGCGAGCCGTCCACTGCTCCGGGCACACCGCCTCCGCCTCCCGTCACGGCGAAGCCGCCCGTCTGGCCCGCGCCTGCTCCCTCGACCGTGGAGACTCCCGAAGTCGCCGTGCCTCCGGCCACGGACGCGGACGCCGAACCGGATCCGTACTCCGCCCCCGGTTGGAAGCCCGCCCTGCCCCCGAGGACCGTTCCCTTCGCCGAGATCGAGGACGAGGTCAAGGAACCGCCCGTGCGGGAGTTCGACTCCGTGGCCGAAGCCGTGCTCGCGCCCGAGTCCGGTGCCGTGCCGCCCGGCGGCGCGGCCGGGCCGATCGCGGAGCCCATGGCCCGGATCAACGCGGCCGTGAAGCAGGGCCGCATCGAGGAGGCCGCCGCCCTGGCGGAGCAGACGGTGGCCGAGGCCACCGCGGCCCTCGGCGGCGACCATCACGACGTGCTGCGCCTGCGCGAACTCACCGCGTACGTCGCCTACCTGGCCGCGGACCCCCTGCGGTCCTTCCATCTGTCGCTCGACCTGGCCCGGCTCCGCCACCGCCTGGGAGACCCGCGCGGCGCGTACGGGAACGTGCAGAGCGCGGCCGCCGCCTGGCGTGCCGTCCGCGACCCGATCCAGGGACTGCACCTGGGCCGTGACCTCATCGGCGTGTGGAGCGCACTCGCCGCCGACGGGGGCCCCGCCGCGGATGACCTGGACCAACTGGAACGCGCCCGCACCCGTATGGGCCGCCTCGCCGAACGCGCCCGCAACGCCGTCGGCGGCGCACCCCCCTACGCTCAGTGACTCGAAGGGGCCAGGGCCGCACACGGCCTGGCCCCTCTCACGTCGACCGGGGTGCCGACAGGGCGGCCGCCGGCTACGGCCGGGCGTCCACCGGCCGATCCGACTCCGCCGCCACATCGTCCGCGCTCGAGGCCGTGCCCGTCGTTCCGGCAGCGATGACGGCGCGGGGCGCGCCGATCCCGGCCCTGAGCGCGCGTGCTGCCCGGCGGGCCGTACGCAGCGCGTCGCCGGTCAGCAGTGCCAGCGCGAGCCAGACCAGCGCGAAGCCCGCCCAGCGCTCCGGCGGCATCGCCTCGTGGAAGTAGAGGATGCCCAGCAGGAACTGGAAGACCGGCGCCAGGTACTGGAGCAGACCGAGCGTGGACAGCGGCACACGGATCGCGGCGGCGCCGAAGCAGACGAGAGGCAGAGCGGTGACGACACCGGTGGCGGCGAGCAGCGCCGCGTGCCCCGGTCCATGGGTGGTGAACGTCGATTCGCCGTGCGTCCCGAGCCACAGCAGATACGCCAGCGCGGGCACGAACTGGACGGCCGTTTCCGCCGCCAGGGACTCGATGCCGCCCAGACCGACCTTCTTCTTCACCAGGCCGTACGTGGCGAAGGAGAAGGCGAGGCAGAGTGAGATCCACGGCGGGCGGCCGTAGCCGATCGTCAGGACGAGGACGGCGGCGAAGCCCACTGCGACCGCCGCCCACTGGACGGGCCGCAACCGCTCCTTCAGGATCAGCACGCCCATCGCGATGGTGACGAGCGGGTTGATGAAGTAGCCCAGCGAGGCCTCCACAACGTGGCCGCTGTTGACGGCCCAGATGTAGACGCCCCAGTTCACGGTGATGACCGCCGCTGCGATCGTGACCAGCCCGAGCCTGCGCGGCTGCCGCAGCAGCTCGCCCGCCCAGGCCCAGCGCCGCATCACCACCAGCGCGACGCCGACGAGAACCAGGGACCAGACCATCCGGTGGGCGAGGATCTCCATTGCCCCGGCGGGCTTCAGCAGAGGCCAGAAGAGAGGGACGAGCCCCCACATTCCGTACGCCGCGAAGCCGTTCAGCAGACCTGTCTGCCGCTCACCCTTCGACTTCTCGGCCACGGGCCCCTCCTTCTCGCGCGACTGCTCCCGTGCAGCACCCATGAAGGTAGCGCGAGCGGCCCCGCCAGTCATGCCCGTATCGCCATACGGTCATGACAGGCGCGACTGGAAACGCAAGGACCCGCCGGGGGAGGTTCAGCCCTTGAGCGCGGCCCTGATCGACTCGGCGATCGGCGTGGTCGGACGGCCGGCCAGGCGGGACAGGTCGCCGCTGGTGACGACCAGCTCACCCTTCTCGATGGACACGTCCACGCCGGCCAGGATCGCGGCGAAGATCTCGGGAAGGCCGGCGCCGGTCAGGATGCCGGTGAAGGCCTCGACGGAGACGGCGTTGTACGCGATCTCCTTGCCGGTCTGCTTGCTCAGCTCGGCCGCGTACTCGGCGAAGCTCCATGCCTCGTCGCCGCCCAGCTCGTACGTCTTGTTCTCGTGGCCCTCGCCGGTCAGTACGGCGACCGCGGCGGCCGCGTAGTCGGCACGGGAGGCCGAGCTGACCCGGCCGTCACCGGCGGCCTGGGTGACGGCGTTGTACTGCAGCACGGACGCGAGCTGGTCGGTGAAGACCTCGTTGTACCAGCCGTTGCGCAGCAGCACGTGCGGCACGCCCGAGGCCAGGATCGCCTCCTCGGTGCCCCGGTGGTCGTCGGCGAGGGCGGCCGTCAGACTGCCGGGGGCGCTGGTGTAGGCGAGGAGCGCGACATCGGCGGCCTTGGCGGCGTCGAGGACGACCTTGTGCTGCTGGACCCGTCCCTTGTCGAACTCGTTGCCGGAGATCAGCAGCACCTTGTCGCCGGCGGAGAAGAGGCCGTCGAAGGTCTCGGGCGCGTTGTAGTCGGCGACCGCGATCCGCACGCCGCGCTCCGCGAAGTCGGCGGCCTTCTCCGGGGTGCGGACGACCGCGGTGATCTCCTCGGCCGGAACCTTCTCCAGCAGCTGCTCCACGACGTGACGGCCGAGGTGTCCGGTGGCTCCCGTGACGACGATGCTCATGACTTGGATCTCCTTGTGGGGTGCGTGTGCCACTCACCCTAGGAGGGGCACTAACTAGAGGAAAGTACCCACTTTGAAGTAAGGTACTGTCATGGCAGTAAGCAGCTCAGTCGCCGACGGAGGCGACACCGATTCGGCGATGTGCCCCTACCGCCTCGTCCTGGAGCACGTCACCAGCCGCTGGGGCGTTCTCGTCCTGATCGAGCTCCTCGAGCGCCCCCACCGTTTCAGCGAGCTGCGCCGGGCGATCGGGCGAGTGGCCCGTGTCAGCGAGAAGATGCTCACCCAGACCCTGCAGACCCTGGAGCGCGACGGCCTGGTCCACCGCGACGCCAAGCCGGTGATCCCCCCGAGAGTCGACTACTCCCTGACCGACCTGGGCCGCGAGGCGGCCGAGCAAGTGAGCGCGCTGGCGCTGTGGACGAGGGAGCGCATGGCCGACGTCGAGGAGGCGCGCCAGGCATACGACGAGGCCCGAGCGCTGAAGGCCCGGGCCTCGTGAACCGCGCGGTGTCGGTGTCCTAGCCGACAACGGTCCAGGTGTCTTTGCCGGCCAGCAGCGCCGCCAGGTCACCCTTGCCGTTCTGCTCGATTGCGGTGTCGAGCTGGTCGGCCATCTGGGTGTCGTAGACGGGCCGCTCCACGGAGCGGAAGACGCCGATCGGAGTGTTGTAGAGGGTGTCCGGGTCGGCCAGCCGGGACAGCGCGAACGCCGTGGTGGGGGAGGCGGCGTGGGCGTCGTGGACGAGGATGTCCGACGCGTTCTCCGGGGTGATGGAGACGACCTTCAGGTCGCCGGTCCGCACATCCCGTAGGACACCGCGCGAGCCCTCCGGTCCGAAGCGGATCGGCTGCCCGTGCTCCAGGCGGATCACGGCTTCCTCGGCGGTCTGCTTGTCCTTGAGGGCGTCGAATGCGCCGTCGTTGAAGATGTTGCAGTTCTGGTAGATCTCCACCAGGGCGGTGCCGGGGTGGGCGGCGGCTTGGCGCAGCACCCCGGTCAGGTGCTTGCGGTCGGAGTCGACCGTGCGTGCCACGAAGGACGCCTCGGCGCCGATCGCCAGCGACACCGGGTTGAAGGGGGCGTCGAGCGAGCCCATCGGCGTCGACTTGGTGATCTTGCCGACCTCGGAGGTAGGCGAGTACTGGCCCTTGGTGAGGCCGTAGATCCGGTTGTTGAACAGCAGGATCTTCAGGTTGACGTTGCGGCGCAGGGCGTGGATGAGGTGGTTGCCGCCGATGGACAGCGCGTCGCCGTCACCGGTGACCACCCACACGGACAGGTCGCGGCGCGAGCTGGCGAGGCCCGTCGCGATCGCGGGCGCGCGGCCGTGGATGGAGTGCATGCCGTACGTGTTCATGTAGTACGGGAAGCGGGACGAGCAGCCGATGCCCGAGACGAAGACGACGTTCTCCCTGGCCAGGCCCAGTTCCGGCATGAAACCCTGGACGGCGGCGAGGATCGCGTAGTCACCGCAACCGGGGCACCAGCGCACTTCCTGATCGGACTTGAAGTCCTTCATGGACTGCCGGGCCACGGCCTTGGGAACGAGGGAGAGCGCCTCGATCGTGCCCGTGCCTTCCGTGGTCGTCTCAGCCATCGATGGCCTCCTTGAGAGCCGCGGCGAGCTGTTCGGCCTTGAACGGCATGCCGTTGACCTGGTTGTACGAGTGGGCGTCGATCAGGTACTTCGCCCGGATGAGCATGGCGAGCTGACCGAGGTTCATCTCGGGGATCACCACCTTCTCGTAACGCTTCAGAACCGGGCCGAGATTCCGCGGGAACGGGTTGAGGTGGCACAGATGGGCCTGCGCGACCGACTCCCCGGCCGCCCGCAGCCGCCGTACAGCCGCGGTGATCGGGCCGTATGTGGACCCCCAGCCCAGGACGAGGGTCTTCGCCTCGTGCGGGTCGTTCACCTCGATGTCGGGTACCACGATTCCGTCGACCTTCGCCTGGCGCGTCCGCACCATGAAGTCGTGGTTGGCGGGGTCGTAGGAGATGTTGCCCGTGCCGTCCTGCTTCTCGATGCCGCCGATGCGGTGCTCCAGGCCCGGCGTCCCCGGGATCGCCCACGGCCGGGCGAGGGTCTGCGCATCACGCTTGTACGGCCAGAACACCTCGGTGCCGTCGTCCAGCGTGTGGTTCGGACCCTGGGCGAACTGCACCCGCAGGTCCGGCAGCTCATCCACCTCCGGGATCCGCCAGGGCTCGGAGCCGTTGGCCAGATAGCCGTCGGACAACAGGAAGACGGGCGTGCGGTAGGTGAGCGCGATCCGGGCCGCTTCCAGGGCAGCGTCGAAGCAGTCGGCCGGGGTGCGCGGGGCGATGACCGGGACCGGCGCCTCGCCGTTGCGCCCGTACATCGCCTGCAGCAGGTCGGCCTGCTCCGTCTTGGTCGGCAGACCGGTGGACGGCCCGCCGCGCTGGATGTCGATGACCAGGAGCGGCAGCTCCAGGGAGACCGCGAGACCGATGGTCTCGCTCTTGAGGGCCACGCCGGGGCCGGAGGTCGTGGTCACGGCGAGCGAGCCGCCGAAGGCCGCGCCCAGCGCGGCACCGATGCCCGCGATCTCGTCCTCGGCCTGGAAGGTTCGCACACCGAAGTTCTTGTGCTTGGACAGCTCGTGCAGGATGTCCGAGGCGGGGGTGATCGGATAGGAGCCCAGGAACAGCGGCAGGTCCGCCTGGCGGGAGGCGGCGACCAGACCGTAGGACAGGGCGAGGTTCCCGGAGATGTTCCGGTACGTGCCCACCGGGAATGCCTTGACGGCGGGCGCGACCTCATACGAGACCGCGAAGTCCTCCGTCGTCTCGCCGAAGTTCCAGCCGGCCCGGAAGGCGGCGATGTTGGCGGCCGCGATGTCCGGCTTCTTCGCGAACTTCGACTTCAGGAACTTCTCGGTGCCCTCGGTCGGCCGGTGGTACATCCACGACAGCAGGCCCAGCGCGAACATGTTCTTGCTGCGCTCGGCCTCCTTGCGGGTGAGGTCGAACTCCTTCAGCGCCTCGACGGTGAGGGTGGTCAGCGGTACGGGATGGACGTTGTAGCCGTCCAGCGACCCGTCCTCCAGAGGACTGGTGTCGTAGCCGACCTTCTGCATGGCGCGCTTGGTGAACTCGTCCGTGTTGACGATGATCTCCGCGCCGCGGGGCAGGTCGTCGATGTTCGCCTTCAGGGCGGCCGGGTTCATCGCCACCAGTACGTTCGGCGCGTCCCCGGGGGTCAGGATGTCGTGATCGGCGAAGTGCAGCTGGAACGACGAGACGCCCGGCAGGGTGCCCGCGGGGGCGCGGATCTCGGCGGGGAAGTTCGGCAGCGTCGACAGGTCGTTGCCGAAAGACGCCGTCTCCGAGGTGAAGCGGTCTCCGGTGAGCTGCATGCCGTCACCGGAGTCTCCCGCGAACCGGATGATCACCCGGTCGAGCTTGTGTACGTCCTTCGCGCCCGCCGGTTTGCGCTGTTCTCCTACGACGGCTCCGTCGGCCTGCTCCGCTGGACTGCTGACCTGGCTGGTCACTGAACTGGACCTCCCTCGAGGCGGCTGACCGGGTGCGGCCGTCCCGCCGGCCTTCCCATGGTCAACCCTACGTCGGTAAGGGTCGCCTTCCCTCGGTCGTTCGCATGATGGACACCATGGTGAGACGGCCCGACGCCCTGACTTGTCATGATTTACCCGCCCCCGACGATGCTCTTGAAGACGCTCCCTGCTCATCCTTTGGTTCTGGTGCTTCCGGGGTACTGGCCGCTGCCGGCTCCGCGGCGGTGGCCGGCGCGGAGCCGGCGGGACACTCGACCCGAGAGCATCCCGACCCCGCTGTCTGAAACAGTGTCAGCGATCAGGAGTTGAGGTAGGTGAGGACGGCCAGAACACGCCGGTGATCCCCGTCACTCTGCGACAGGCCGAGCTTCAGGAAGATGTTGCTGACGTGCTTCTCGACGGCTCCGTCGCTCACGACGAGCTGCCGGGCTATCGCGGAGTTCGTCCGCCCCTCGGCCATCAGTCCTAGGACCTCCCGCTCCCGCGGGGTGAGCGCGGCCAGCACGTCCTGCTTTCGGCTGCGTCCGAGCAGCTGCGCCACGACCTCCGGGTCCAGCGCGGTGCCCCCCTGGGCCACCCGCACCACGGCGTCCACGAACTCGCGCACCTCGGCGACCCGGTCCTTGAGCAGATAGCCGACACCGCGGCTCGAAGCGGCCAGCAGTTCGGTGGCGTACCGCTCCTCGACGTACTGGGACAGCACCAGCACGCCGAGTCCGGGATGTGCCTTGCGCAGCTGGACCGCGGCCCGGACCCCTTCGTCCGTATGGGTCGGCGGCATCCGTACGTCGGCGACGACCACGTCGGGCATCTCGCCGCGGTCCGCCAACTCGGTGATGGTCTTGATCAGCCCGTCCCCGTCCCCGACACCGGCGACGACCTCGTGCCCGCGGTCGGTCAGCAGCCGGGTCAGGCCCTCCCTGAGCAGCACTGAATCCTCGGCGATGACCACCCGCACCCTGTCCTCCACGATCCTCGGCCCCCCGAGCCTTCCGTCTCCGGGCGCGCTGTCCTGCGCGTCCGGCGGTGTCCTGGGCGGCCCGTCGTCTCACCGCCCCTCGGCTCCTCAGTATCCCGCTGTCCGCGGTTTCTCACCGGGCCTGCGGACAGACTGGCCGGGCGTGTTCAGCGCGTCGGCAGAAGGAAGGCGTCCGCAAGGAGGAGATGCCTGCGAGGGCGTGCCCCATACGGCCGAGCCCCCTGTTCGACGAACGAACGGGGCGGCGTGCCGGAGTGTGCTGCGCCCGTGGCGGTCAGGCCGACCGCCACGGCAGTTCGGCGGTGATCCGGGTCGGTCCCCCGGCCGGGGAATCCACCAGCAGGATCCCGTCCACGGCGTCGAGACGCCCGGCCAGCCCGGCCAGCCCCGACCCGGCGGCGGCGTCCGCGCCCCCCAGCCCGTCGTCCGTCACCTGCAACAGCAGCCGGTCCTCCACCCGCCACACGTCGACCGTCGCCCGCGACGCCCGGGCGTGCTTGCTGATGTTCTGCAGCAGCTCCGACACCGTGAAGTAGGCGATCCCCTCGATCGCCGGCGCCGGCCTCGACGGCAGGTCCACCTCCACCTGCACCGGCACGGTGCACCGCGAGGCCACCGCCGACAGCGCCGCATCCAGCCCCCGGTCCGTCAGCACCGCCGGATGGATTCCGCGGGCGAGGTCCCGCAGTTCCTGCAGCGCCGTCTTCACCTCTCCGTGTGCCTCGTCCACCATCCTTGCCGCCGCCTGCGGATCCTCCGCCAGCTTCTCCTTCGCCAGTCCCAGATCCATGGCCAGCGCCACCAGCCGGGCCTGCGCCCCGTCGTGCAGATCGCGCTCGATGCGCCGCAGATCCGCCGCCGCCGTGTCGACCACCACCCCGCGGTCCGACTCCAGCTCCACCACCCGCGTCACCAGCCGCGACGGCCCGAGCAGCCCGTGCACCAGCAGCCGGTCCACGGTCGTCAGGCCCCGTACGATCCACGGCGTGGCCAGCGTGATCAACAACCCCACCAGCGCGGTCACCGTGATCTCGAACGGGTTGTCGAGGTAGACGTGATGCGTCTCGTCGCCGTACAGCTGAATCCCGCCGTGACCGCCGTACACACGGAACAGCCAGAACCACAGCGGATACGTCAGCAGTGCCCAGCCGCACACCCAGAAGGTCACCCCGACGGTGAAGGAGAACACAGCCCAGGGCATCTGCAGCACCGTGTACAGCATGTGCCGCCACGACGTACCGCTCCTGAGCATCGCCCCGATCCAGCCCGCCGGGCCCCGCCGCTTCATCGCCGGCGGTTCCGGATCGGCCACCTCGAGCCCCAGCAGACCCCGTGCCCGTGCCCGTTCCAGCGCCCCGAGCCCCCGGCACCCTGCGAGCGCCGCCGCGAGCACCGGGATCCCGAGGAACGTGACCAGCAGACCGACTCCGATCGAGAACATCGTGACGCTGTAGGTGAACATCATGATCCCGATCGGCAGGCTCAGCAGCAGGTAGCACAGCTCACCCCAGCTGCGCCCCTCGATCGGTGCGCGCAGAGCGGCCGGGAGCCGGTGCAGGCGCCCCTCGGCGCCCTGGGATCCAGGGCCGCCCCACTCTCCGTACCCCTGCCCGTACTGCGTGGCCATCGGCGTCGTCCGTTCTCCTCGTCGTCCACCCCGGCGCGGTCGGTCCTTCGACCCGGGCGCCGGTTCGTACCTCCACCCTGCTGTCTCCCCCCGCATGCGCCCATGGAGCGGGTCGGCGTCTTGAAGCGGGGGTTTTCCCCACCCCCGCACGCCGGACGCACACGAAAGTGCCCCCGCGCAGGTGGAAGCGAGCCGTGCGCCCGCACGCCGGGACCGGTCTTGTGCGATCGGCAGCCGTTCCCCGCACGCTGGGAGGGACCGGGTGCCTCCTGGAACGCCGGGAGCGGGCGCGTGCCCGTACGCGTGCCCGGGTACGGCGGAAGCGGTCGTGGGTCCCCATGTACGACCGCTTCCACGACCTCCTTCGCGTACCCGCTACCCCCGCCGCGCCCCGGCCCCCCGGTCCCGCCACGGCAGCTCCGCGGTGACGACCGTCGGGCCGCCCACCGGCGAATCGACGACGAACAGTCCGTCGACCGCGCCCAGCCGCTCCGCGAGCCCCGCCATACCGGTGCCGCCGTCGAGGCGGGCGCCGCCGCGGCCGTCGTCCCGCACCTGCATCAGCAGCCGTTCGTCCCTGCGCCAGACGTCGACCGAGGCGGCCCTCGCCCCGCTGTGCTTGCTGATGTTCTGCAGCAGCTCGGAGACCGTGAAGTAGGCGATGCCCTCGATCGCCGCGGCCGCTCTCGTCTCCAGGTCCACGGTCACCTTCACCGGCACGGTGCAGCGCGCGGCGACCGCCGACAGGGCCGCGTCCAGACCGCGGTCGGTCAGGACCGCCGGATGGATGCCCCGTGCGAGGTCCCGCAGCTCCTGCAGCGCCAGCTTCACCTCGCCGTGCGCCTCCTCGACCATCGCCGCCGCCGAGTCCGGGTCCTCGAGCAGCTTCTCCTTGGCCAGACCCAGCCCCATCGCCAGGTTCACCAGCCGGGCCTGAGCCCCGTCGTGCAGATCGCGCTCGATGCGCCGCAGATCCGCCGCCGCCGTGTCCACGACCACCCCGCGGTCGGACTCCAGCTCCGCGATGCGCCGCTCCAGTTCGTCGGAGGGGGACAGAAGTCCGCGCACCATCGCCCGGTCCACGTTCGTCAGCCCGCGCGCGAGGAACGGCAGAACCGGCCACAGGACGAACAGCGACACCAACGTCACCGTGAAGGTCGCGATCCCCCAGGGCAGCCGGATGAAGTCGTAGAGGACGGTCCGCCAGCCCACCGGGTCCTTCAGCGCCAGCCACAGTCGCCGGAGCCACCCGCCACCCCTGCGCAACGGCAGCGGGCTCGGCTCCTCCACCCGCACCCCGAGCAGGACCCTGGCCCGCGCCCGCTCCAGCTTGCCGAGCTGCCGCGCGCCCAGCAGCCCGGCCGCCAGCATCGGGAAGCCGATCACGGTCACCGTCAGGCCCGCCCCCGTGAACAGCACCGTCACCACATACGTGAAGCCCACCAGTGCCATGGGCAGATTCGCGAGCAGATGTGCGATCTCCCGCCAGGTGTACCCGTCCAGGGCGAGACGCGGCGGCGGACGCTCGCCGTCCGGGACGCCGGGGCTCGTGAAGGGTTCGGTCATATCTTCCGGCCTTGTTCGGTCATGTCCGCCAGCCTGCCAAGACGGTGCGCCGGGGCGCCATGAGGCGGACCGCCGCAGTGCACTGGGGCAAACCCCACCCCGGCGGTATCCGCCGATGCGTGAGCGGAGCCGCACCAGGGCCACGGGATCGGAACCACACGGCGAGTACCAGCGCGTCCCGAGGCGCGACGGGCTGCTTACCCTTTCTTTAGCAGGGCCTAGACTCCCGTGCGTACAGAACGTCGAACACAAGATTCACCAGGGTCACGAGGTCAGGGAGCGAGGGGCTGACGTGCCGGATCCGACCGCCGTCGTTGTCATGGCGGAGACCGGAAGCGCGAGGACCGCCGGGATCGCCGTCGCGGCGGGCTACTTCCAGTCCTACTCCGTCGTCGGGCTGCTCGCCGTCATCGGCGTGCTCTTCGTAGCCGTCGCCTTCGGCGCGGGCCGCCTGCTGCGCCCCGTTGTGCCCACGCCCGAAAAGCTTCTGACGTACGAGTGCGGCGTCGACCCCGTCGGCGAGGGCTGGGCGCATACACAGGTCCGCTACTACGTGTACGCGTTCCTGTACGTGATCTTCGCAGTCGACTCGATCTTCCTGTTCCCCTGGGCGACGGTCTTCGCCGCCCCCGGCTACGGCGCGACGACGCTCGTGGAGATGTTCATCTTCCTCGGCTTCCTGGCCGTGGGACTGCTGTACGCATACAAGAAGGGCGTCCTGGCATGGACGTGAACCCCTCGACTCCGCCGACTCCGGAGCCTGTGCTGCTGCCGGAGCCTGGGAGTCCCCCCGCCGAAGGCAGGGGGAGGCTCGGCACGCTGGCCCGCCTTGCGCCCGAGCCGATGAAGGTGGTCCTGAACTGGGGCCGCCGCTACTCCCTGTGGGTCTTCAACTTCGGCCTCGCCTGCTGCGCCATCGAGTTCATCGCCGCGTCGATGGCCCGCCACGACTTCATCCGGCTGGGCGTGATCCCGTTCGCACCCGGCCCGCGCCAGGCCGACCTGATGGTGGTGTCCGGCACGGTCACGGACAAGATGGCCCCGGCCATCAAACGCCTGTACGAGCAGATGCCCGAGCCGAAGTACGTCATCTCCTTCGGCGCGTGTTCGAACTGCGGCGGCCCCTACTGGGACTCGTACTCCGTCACCAAGGGTGTCGACCAGATCATCCCGGTGGACGTGTACGTCCCCGGCTGCCCGCCGCGCCCCGAGGCGCTGCTCCAGGGCATCCTCAAGCTTCAGGAGAAGATCGCGCGCGAGTCGCTCGGGGAGCGGTACGGCGCGACGCGGCCGTCCACGGGCGCCCTGCAGAGCGGCCTGGTCAAGCCGCCGTCCCCGACGTCGCTTCCGGGTACGTCGCAGGCCTCGGGTCCGGACGCGGGCTCGGGCACGGGCTCGGGGGTGGATCGATGACCACGGCCGGCTGGCTGCCCGCACCCGCCGAGGATCTCTTCGGCCCGGAGGCCACGGCCGAGGAGGCGTACGACGTCCTGACGGTCGACGTACCCCCGACGGGCTGGACCGAGGCGCTGCGGGTCGCCCGCGACGACCTGGGCTGCACGTACTTCGACTGGCTGAGCGCGGTCGACGAACCGGGCACGGGCCTGCGCGTCTCGGCCCATGTGGTGGCCCTGTCCCCGGTCCACCGCCTCCTGGTCCGCACCACGGTCCCGCACGAGGCTCCCGTCCTCCCCTCCGCCGTGGGCGTCTACGCGGGCGCCGCCTGGCACGAACGGGAGACCCACGAGATGTTCGGCGTCACCTTCGAGGGCCACCCGGGGCTGGACCACCTTCTCCTGCCCGACAGTTTCGAGGGCCACCCGCTGCGCAAGGACTTCGTCCTGGCCGCCCGGGTCGCCAAGGCCTGGCCCGGCGCGAAGGAACCGGGCGAGTCGGACCACGGCGGCCCCAAGCGCCGTCAGATGCTGCCCCCAGGCGTCCCCGACCCCAACGAGTGGGGCCCCCTCAAGGGCCAGCTTCCCCCTGCCCCCGCCCGCCCGGCACGAGCCGCGGGCCGCACGGCGGGTGATCGCCCTTCCCGAGCCGCGGGCCGTACGGGAGGTGACCGCCCGACCCGGCGCACCCGCACGGCAGCCGAGGGCTCGGCAAGTCAGGCTCCCGCCACGGGCGGGCCCACGGAAATCCCGATCGCACCCCGTCGGGCGAGGAGCGCGTCGGAGGGCTCGGTGTCCGAGCGGGGAGCGGAGACCGGCGGCGGCGCTGCGGCTCCGGCGGCGGGTCCGCGTCGAGCGCGGAGTGTGTCGGACGGTTCGGCTTCGCAGCGTGCGGCGGAGAGTGCGCAGGGCGCAGGGCAGAAGGGTGCTTCTCCGGCTCCGGCGGCTCCTGCGGCCGGTCCGCGTCGTGCGCGCAGCGCGTCCGAGGGTTCCGCCTCCCAACGTGCGGGTGCCAGGGAATCCGAGGACGCGGACGTCAGGCCCGCCGCCGCGCCGCGCAGCTCCGACGCCCCTTGGCATCACGCCCGCCCGGCCTTCGACCAGCCCGAGCCCGCTCCCGAACCGCCCGCCACGGCGGAGGCCGGGGCGAGAGCCGAGGGCGCCGCCGCAGGGGCGGAACCCGAGCAGGCGCCTGAAGCCGTACCGGCGCCTGAAGCCGAGGCCGCGTCTGAAGCCGAGGCCGCGCCTGAAGCCGAGGCCGAAGCGGTCGGAGGTGACGCCCGGCCCGGTGACGCCCGGCCCGGTGAAGCCCGGCCTCCTGAGTCTGCGAACCCCGACGCGACCCCCACCCCCGACGACCCCTCCGGAGGCACGCAGTGAACGGCGCTCTCGACGTCGCTCTGCGACTCCTCGTCGTGTTCGTCGTCTTCCTCACCTTCCCCCTGATCATCGGCCAGACCGAACACAAGGTCATGGCCCACATGCAGGGCCGCCTCGGCCCGATGTACGCCGGTGGCTTCCACGGCTGGGCCCAGCTCGTCGCCGACGGTGTGAAGTTCGCGCAGAAGGAGGACGTCGTCCCGGCGGGCGCGGACCGCCGCATCTTCCAGCTGGCCCCCGCCGTCGCGCTTCTCCCGTACCTCCTTGTCCTCCTCGCCATCCCGATCGGCCCGAGCGAGGGCGCCGTCGGTCAGGTCGTCGACGCGGGCATCTTCTTCGTGCTGGCCGTCATGGGCGTCGGCGTCCTCGGCTCGCTCATGGCCGGCTGGGCCTCCGCCAACAAGTTCTCCCTCCTCGGCGGCCTCCGCACCGCCGCCCAGCTGCTCGCCTACGAACTGCCGATGCTGCTCGCCGCCGCCTCGGTGGCGATGGCTGCGGGCACCGTCTCGCTCCCCGGCATCGTCGGCGCCTTCCATTGGTGGTGGGTGCCCTGGCAGATCGTCGGCGCGCTCGTCTTCTTCGTCGCCGGCCTCGCCGAGCTGCAACGCCCGCCCTTCGACATGCCTGTCGCCGACTCGGAGATCATCTTCGGTGCGTACACCGAGTACACCGGCCTCCGTTTCGCCCTGTTCCTCCTCGCCGAATACGCCGGAATCATCGTCCTGTGCGGTCTGACCACCGTCCTCTTCCTGGGCGGATGGCACGGCCCCTGGGGCGCCGACGGCCTCGGCTGGCTGTGGACGCTCCTGAAGACCGCGATTCTCGCCTTCGTGGTCATCTGGCTCCGCGTCACCTATCCCCGCCTGCGCGAGGACCAGCTCCAGAAGCTCTCCTGGACCCTCCTTGTCCCCCTGTCCCTCGCTCAGATCGCCGTCACCGGCATCGTCAAGGTGGTGATCTCCTAGTGTCCCGACCGTCGCCCGACCACCGCTCCTCAAAGACCCCCTCCGGGCGGCCCCGCCTGCCGATTCCTGGCTCCGGTCTCGCCAAGGGCCTGGCCGTCACCCTCCGCACGATGACGAAGAAGTCCGTCACCGAGCAGTACCCGGACACCCAGCCCGCCCTCCCGCCCCGCAGCCGCGGCGTCATCGGCCTGTTCGAGGAGAACTGCACGGTCTGCATGCTGTGCGCCCGCGAGTGCCCGGACTGGTGCATCTACATCGACTCCCACAAGGAGACGATCCCGGCTGCGGCCCCCGGCGGCCGCGAGCGCAGCCGCAACGTGCTCGACCGCTTCGCCATCGACTTCTCCCTCTGCATGTACTGCGGTATCTGCATCGAGGTCTGCCCCTTCGACGCCCTGTTCTGGTCCCCGGAGTTCGAGTACGCCGAGACGGACATCCGCGACCTCACCCACGAGCGCGACAAGCTCCGCGAGTGGATGTGGACCGTGCCGGCCCCGCCCGCCCTCGATCCCGGTGCCGAGGAACCCAAGGAGATCGCCGCGGCCCGCAAAACCGCCGAGAAACTGGCCGCCGCGCAGGCCGAGCCGACCGAGCCCGCCGGTCCGCAGGGAGGAGAGTCGTGAGCCTCGCCTCCGCTGTGGCGACCACGGCCGCCACCGAAACGCACGGCTTTCTCTCCCCGACCGGCGTGGAGATCGCCTTCCTCCTCGTCGGCCTGGTGACCTTCGGCGCCGCGCTCATCACCGTCACCACCAGGCAGCTGGTGCATGCCGCCCTGTGGCTCGTGGTGACCCTGGGTGGCCTCGCCGTCGAGTACCTCCTGCTCACCGCCGAGTTCATCGCGTGGATGCAGGTGCTCATCTACGTCGGTTCCGTCGTCGTCCTCCTCCTGTTCGGGCTGATGCTCACCAAGGCGCCTATCGGCCGCTCCCCGGACGCCGACTCCGGCAACCGCTGGGCGGCCCTCACCGTGGCCGTCGCCGCCGGGGCCGCCCTGGTCTGGGTGGTCGTCGACGCCTTCCGTACGACCTGGATCGATCTGGACGGCGCCGCATCCGGCTCCACCAAGGTCACCGGCGCGAGCCTGTTCCAGAGCTGGGTCCTTCCCTTCGAGGCCCTCTCCGTCCTCCTCCTCGCCGCCCTGGTCGGCGCGATCGTCCTTTCCCGCAAGGCGAAGGCGAACGAGGCGACCACCACCGCGAGTCCTCCGACCGTCCCGGGCACCCGGAGCGAGAAGGAAGGCATCCGCTGATGCACCTCGCCTATCCCGCCGTGCTCTCCGCCCTCCTCTTCTCGACGGGCCTGTACGGCGTCCTCGCCCGCCGCAACGCGATCCTCGTCCTGATGTCGGTCGAGCTGATGCTCAACGCCGTCAACCTCAACCTCGTCGCCTTCGACGTATGGCTGAGTAGGGCCGCCCGCGAAACGCTGCACTCCGGCCAGGCTCTGACTCTGTTCACCATCGCCATCGCCGCCGCCGAGATCGGGATCGGCCTGGCGATCGTCCTCGCCGTCTACCGCAACCGCGGCACCTCGGACATCGACCGACTCCGCGACACCGCCGAGGGCCACGAAAGCGACAGCCCCGCGGCTGAGAAGGCTGAGGCCACCGCGTGACCACGACCACCCTCGCCGTTCTCGTCCCCCTTCTTCCGTTCCTGGGCGCCGCGGCCGGCCTGCTGCTCGGTCGCACGGCCCCCGGCTTCGTCCGCCCGCTCGCCGTCCTGCCCAGCCTTGTCTCACTCGTGCTGGCCGTGCTGGTCGCCGCGGGTCAGGGCGGTGGACCGGCCATCGACTCCGCCACCGAGCTCACGCCCACCGGTTCGGTCCCGATCGAACTCGCCCTGCACATCGACGGCTTCGCCGCCCTCGTCGCCGTCCTGGTGGGCGTCGTCGCCTCCTGCGTGCAGATCTACTCCACGGGCTATCTGCGCGACGACCCGCGCTACCCCTCGTACGCCGCTCTCGTCTCCCTGTTCACCTCCGCGATGCTGCTGGTCGTCTACTCGGGCGACCTGATCGTGCTGCTGGTCGGCTGGGAAGTCATGGGCATCTGCTCCTACTTCCTGGTCGGCCACTATTGGGAGACCCCGGAGGCCCGCGCCGCCTCCATCAAGGCCTTCCTGGTGACCAAGCTCGGCGACGTCCCCTTCCTGATCGGACTGTTCGCGCTGGGCACCGACGCCGGCTCCTTCCGCCTCACGAAGGTCCTCGGCACCGTCGCGAGCGGCGGACTGCACTACCCGACCCTGATCGCCCTGCTGCTCCTGGCCGGAGTGGCGGGCAAGTCGGCGCAGTTCCCGCTGCACACCTGGCTCCCCGACGCGATGGCGGGCCCGACCCCCGTCTCCGCCCTGATCCACGCCGCGACCATGGTCGCCGCCGGTGTCTACTTCATCGCCCGTCTCCTCCCGGTCTTCGAGGCCTCCTCGGCCGCGATGCTGGTCCTCGCCGTCATGGCCGCCGTCACGATGGCCGGCTCGGCGCTCGCCGCGCTCGCCCAGGACGACATCAAGCGCGTCCTTGCGTACTCGACGGTCGGCCAGCTCGGTTACATGACCGGCGCGCTCGCCGTCGGTGACCGCGGCGCCGCCGTCTTCCACCTCCTGTCCCACGGCGCCTTCAAGGCGCTGCTGTTCCTCGCCGCCGGCGTGATCATCCACGCCGCCGGCACCAACTCGCTCGCCGCCATGTCCCGTATGAAGGACCTGCGCCTGCGTGTCCCCGACGCCTACTGGACGATGACCGTGGCGCTCCTCGCGCTCGCCGCGATTCCCCCCTTCGCCGGCTTCTTCTCCAAGGAGTCCGTCCTCGGCGCCGCCGAGCACGTCGCCACCGGCCACACCGAGCACGCACCCGTCGCCGCCGGCTGGATCGTCCTCGTCACCGGCCTGGTCACGGCCCTGCTCACCGCCGCATACGCGACCCGCCTGTGGCTGCTGGCCTTCCGTGGCCACGGCGTCGAGGCTCCCGACCACGGCAAGCAGCCCCTCGTCATGAACGCCGTGCTGTGGGTCCTCGCCGTCCCCTCGCTGGCGTTCGGACTCGCGTACGCGGTGCTGCCCGACTGGTTCGACGGCCGCACCCTGACGCCGACGCTCACCACCTCCGTCCTCGGTACGGGCCTCGCCCTGGTCGGCGGCCTCGTGACGTACGGCGCGTGGCGGCACACCACCGCGCTCGCGGCCCGCATACCGCTGGGTGCGGTCGCGGCCCACCCGGAGGCGGACGCCGGCCTGGTCGAGGCAGAGGCCATCGCGAGCCACGCTCCCGCGTACGGGGATGTGGCCTACGCACCCGACCCGGCGGATCCCGGCCGTCTCCTGCTCGGCCCACTGCACCGCCGTGCGGCCGTCGGCTTCCACTTGGACCGCGTGTACGACGTGCTCTTCGTCCGTCCGGCGCTGGCCGCGGCGAGCCTCGTCCGGTTCCTCGACCGCGAAGTCGTCGAGACGTACGTCCACGGCGCCGGAGCCCTACCCCGCCTGCTCGGGGCCGCCGTACGACGCGCCCAGACCGGCAATGTGCAGACCTATGTGAGCGCGCTGCTCGCCGGCACCGTCGTCCTGGCGGTGGCCGCCCTCCTCGTCGCCACGGGAGCGTGAGCAGGCGTGATCGATATCAGCGAGTCCGTGATGCAGTTCCTTCTTGCATTCATCGTCGTCGTGCCGCTCATCGGCGCGCTCACCGCTCTCCTGCCGGCCCCGCCCGGGCTGAAGGGGAAGTCGCCCGAGCAGGCCGTGCTCCGGCACGGTGTGACGGTCACCGGCGCCGTGCTCATCGCGGCGATCGCTCTCGCGCTCGGCTTCGACCACGGCCATCCGTCGAAGATGCAGGCCACGACCGACATCAGCTGGATCCCCGCGCTCGACGTGCGGATCCACCTCGGCATCGACGGCATCTCCCTCCCCCTTCTGGTCCTGACCGCGCTGCTGACCTTCCTCTGTGCCCTCTACTCCTACTTCAAAATGCCTGCGGGCCCGTCCCCGAAGGCCTTCGTCGCCCTGCTCCTCGTCCTCGAGGCCGGCACCCTCGCGACCTTCGCCGTCCTCGACCTGCTGCTCTTCTTCCTCGCCTTCGAGATGGTCCTCATCCCGATGTACTTCCTCATCGCCCGCTGGGGCGGTGAGGGGCGGACCCGTGCGGCCTGGAGGTTCATCCTCTTCACGCTGCTCGGCTCCGTCGTCATGCTGCTCGGCCTGCTCCTGATCGGACTCAAGGCGGGCACGTTCGACATGGTGGCACTCGCCACTGACAACGGCCGGTCACTCACCACATCCGTGCAGGTCATCGCGGTTTTGGCGATCGGAATCGGGCTCGCGGTCAAGACGCCGATGTGGCCGCTGCACAGCTGGCTGCCCGACGCCCACACCGCCGCGCCGACCGTCGGCTCGGTCCTGCTGGCCGGTGTCCTGCTGAAGATGGGTACGTACGGGTTCGTCCGGATCCTTCTGCCCATCGCGCCCAACGGCTTCCACACCTTCGCGCCCTACCTCGCCGCCTTCGCCGTCGTCGGGATCATCTACGGATCCCTCGCCTGCCTCGCCCTCGCCAAGCGGGGCGCCAAGGGCGACCTCAAGCGGCTCATCGCCTACTCGTCCGTCGGTCACATGGGTTTCGTCCTGCTCGGCATCGCCACGACGACCCCGACCGGCGTGAACGGCGCGCTGTTCGCCAACATCGCCCACGGCCTCATCACCGGCCTCCTCTTCTTCCTGGTCGGCGCACTGAAGGACCGCGCGGGCACCACCGATCTCGACACCCTCGCCGAGCAGACCGGCGCCGCCCTGTACGCCAAGGCGCCCCGCCTCGGCGGGCTGCTCGCCTTCGGCGCCGTCGCCTCCCTCGGACTGCCCGGCCTGGCCGGATTCTGGGGCGAGATGCTGGCGCTGTTCGGCGCTTTCAAGCCCGCCACCGACCTCAGCCGCCCGGCTTTCCTCGCCTTCATGGCTATCGCCGCGTTCGGCACACTGCTCACCGCCGCGTACATGCTCGTCGTTGTACGGCGCGTGTGCATGGGCGTCGTACCGCCGGAGGCCACGAAACTCGCCGACGTCCAGACATACGAATTCGCGGCCTGGACACCGCTCGTCGCCCTCACCGTCGTCGCCGGCCTGTGGCCCGGGGCCCTCCTCGGCCTGACCGACCCGGCCGTGCAACAGCTCCTCGCAGGAGGCACCCGATGAGCTCCCTCGTCCAGTCCGTCGACTGGCTGGCGATCGCGCCGCCCACCATCGCGGCCGTCGTTGCTCTCGTCGTCCTCGTCGCCGACCTCTTCCTGGGCGAGCAGAAGAAGGCCCTTCTCGGCTGGGTCTCCGTCGCAGGACTCGCCGCCGCCGCGCTCATGCTGCTGCCCCTCCTGGACGGCGACCGCGCCACCTTCTGCCTGGCGGGCGACCCGCACGTGTGCAGCTACACGGCGGACCGTTTCACCCTCGTCATCCAGTTCCTGGTCCTCGGCGGCGCCCTCCTCGCGGCCCTCCTGTCCGTCACCGCCCTGAAGGACGCCAACAGGCAGCTGCCCGAAGGGGAATTCTGGTTCCTGCTGCTCTCCTCGGCGGCCGGCGCCGCCCTGCTGCCCGCCTCCCGTGACCTGGCGACCCTCATCGTCGCCCTGGAGGTCGCCTCCCTGCCCGCCTTCGCCCTCGTCGGCATCCGATACGGCGACAAGAGGTCCTCCGAAGCAGCCCTGAAGTTCTTCCTGTCCTCTGTCACCGCGACCGCGGTGAGCCTCATGGGCATCAGCTTCGTGTACGCGTCCACGGGCACCCTCTACCTCACCCAGATCGCCGACCGGATCCAGCACGTGGACGGTCAGCTGCACGTGCTTGCCCAGACGGGTGTGGTCCTCACACTCGTCGGCTTCGCCTTCAAGACAGCCGCCGTCCCGTTCCACTTCTGGGTACCCGAGACATACGTCGGCGCGCCCCTGCCGGTCGCCGCCTACCTGTCGGTCGTCGGCAAGGCGGTCGGCTTCTCCGGCCTGATCCTGGTCACCGTCGTGGCCCTCCCGTCCTACTCCGGCGTATGGGGCCCGGCACTCGCCGCACTGGCCGCCCTCACCATGACCGTCGGCAACGTCGGCGCACTCCGGCAGCAAGCCACGCGCGCGTACAGCGCCGTACGCCTGCTGGCCTGGTCCTCCGTCGGCCAGGCCGGCTACCTCCTCGTGCCGATCGCCGCGGCGGCCTACTCCAAGGACGCCCAGAAGGCGATCGGCTCCACCGTGGCCTACGCACTGATGTACGCGGCGGTGAACCTCGGCGCGTTCGCCGTGGCCGCACTCGTGGGCCGTTCCAGGGCCCTGAACCGCATCACCGACTACCGCGGCCTGTACGCGTCGAACCCCCTCGCCGCCCTGTTCCTGGCGTTCTTCCTGCTCTGCCTGGCGGGCCTCCCGCCGGGCATCATCGGCCTCTTCGCGAAGGTCACCGTCTTCTCGGCGGCCGTCGACGCGGGGCTGGGCTGGCTTGCCGTGGTGATGGCCGTCAACGTGGTGATCGCGCTCTTCTACTACCTCCAGTGGACGGCCCTGCTCTTCCGCGCCCCCGAGGGCGAGCCCGAGAAGTACCGCGTCCCGGCCCCGCTCACGGCCGCCATCGCCCTGACCGCCGTCCTCGGCATCGCCCTCTCCGGAGCGCCCCAGCTCGTGCTCCGTTTCTCCGCCACCGGCCTCTTCTGACGGACGCCTGCACGCGCGCGGACACACCTGACCCTCCACGCGCGGGTGGGGAACTGCCGCGTCACCCGGACGGCCCACGCGCTCCGGTGCCGACACAAGGGAACTTGCGCTCCCCGCCTGGCGTTGACCAGTGCGGGAGGGTCCACTGAGAAGTGGAGTCAACAGCATTCGCAGACAAAGGGTTCCCCTGCCGCACCACTTGGAGGGCGTACCGTGCACCGCCGGCACAACGGGCTCAGGACCGCAGTACTCCTCGGGGGACTGTCCGCACTCATCATCCTGATCGGCAGCTTCTTCGGGCGTACGGGCCTGATCGTCGCGGTCGTCGTCGCACTCGGCACGAACGCGTACGCGTACTGGAACAGCGACAAACTGGCTCTACGCGCGATGCGTGCGCGACCGGTGAGCGAGTTCGAGGCCCCTGCGCTGTACCGCATGGTCCGCGAGCTCTCCAACCAGGCCCGCCAGCCCATGCCCCGCCTCTACATCTCGCCGACGGAGGCGCCGAACGCGTTCGCGACGGGCCGTAACCCGCGCAACGCGGCCGTGTGCTGCACCGAAGGCATCCTGCGCCTCCTCGACGAGCGTGAACTGCGTGGCGTCATCGGGCACGAGCTGAGCCATGTCTACAACCGCGACATCCTGATCTCGTCGGTCGCCGGGGCCCTCGCCTCGGTGATCATGTTCCTGGTGAACTTCGCCTGGCTGATCCCCGTCGGCCGCTCGGACGACGACGAGGGCCCCGGCATCCTCGGCATGCTGCTGATCTTGATCCTTGGCCCGCTCGCCGCGACCGTCATCCAGCTCGCCATCAGCCGCTCCAGGGAGTACCAGGCGGATGCCTCCGGCGCCCAGCTGACCGGCGACCCGCTCGCCCTAGCGAGCGCCCTGCGCAAGCTGGAGGTGGGTACCAAGCAGCTTCCCCTGCCGCCCGAGCCACGCATCGAGACGGCGAGCCACATGATGATCGCGAACCCCTTCCGTCCGGGTCAGGGACTCGCCAAGATGTTCTCCACTCACCCGCCGATGGCGGAGCGCATCGCCCGGCTCGAGCAGATGGCAGGTCGTCACCGGTGAAGGCAATCCTGAACGTCATCTGGCTCGTACTGAGCGGCTTCTGGCTGTTCCTGGGCTACCTGTTGGCGGGCGTGCTCCTGTGCATCACCATTCTCGGTATCCCGTTCGGCATAGCCGCGTTCCGTATCGGCCTCTACGCGCTGTGGCCCTTCGGCTATACGACGGTCGAGCGCCGCGACGCGGGCGCGCCCTCCTGCCTCGGCAATGTCCTGTGGCTGATCCTGGCGGGCTGGTGGCTGGCCCTCGCCCACATCGTCACGGGCATCGCCCTGTGCCTCACGATCATCGGCATCCCGTTCGGCATCGCCAACTTCAAGCTCATCCCGGTCTCACTGCTCCCTCTGGGCCGCGAAATCGTGCCCACGGACCAGCCGTTCGCGACACGCTGACCGCCGAGCCGGTCCGGGGTGGGAGCGCGGACCTCACGCATGAGAGGGCCGGGGCCGACGGTTGTCCACAGGCCGCCCGAGTGTCAGTGGCACGCTGCATCATGAACCCATGACCGAGAACGAGCAGTTGCTGGACAGGGTGGCGGAACAGGCCCGCAACGCCCGGCCATGGGGCTGGCCTTCGCTTCCCGAGCCCGTGGCGGAGGCCGTCCTCGGCCGCGCGGAGGCAGCCCTGGGCTTCTCCCTGCCCCCACTGCTCGCCGCGCTGTACCTGCGGATAGGAGATGGCGGATTCGGCCCCGAGTACGGCCTGTTGCCCCTGCTCGACAGCCCGCCGTCCAGCGAGCCCGCCGCCGTCCCGCAGTATTTCGCGAACCGCGAGAGCGGCCGCAAGGACCCCGACTGGGTCTGGCCCGAAGGCGTCCTGCCGATATCCCACTGGGGCTGCGGGATGTACGCCTGCGTGGACTGCCGCACCCCGCAGGGCACGGTCCTGCTCTACGAGCCGAACGCCGACGACGCAGACCACGCCTGGTACGTGGACGCCCCCGGCCTGGCTGACTGGCTGCAGGCCTGGCTCGACGGCACCGGCTGGTACGAGGAGTCCCATGACGGCGCGGACCTGCCGCCGTGGCCGGACTTCCCGATACGCACGGGCGCCGCGCGGGCCTCGTAGCCGGGCACGTTCGTGTGGCGTCGGCTGCGCGGGGGCCTTTGCCGGCGGCTACCGCGCGGCCATCCATCGCCGTACGCCGTACGCGACCGCCCCCAGGCCCACGACACCCGCGCCGACGCCCACCGAGACTCCCGGAAGCGCGAATGCCAGCGTGATGCACCCGAGGATCCCGACCGCCGGAACGACGCGCGATGCCGGCGCCGAGTCGAGCGTCCAGGCGGAGGCGTTGGCGATGGCGTAATACGCCAGCACCCCGAAGGAGGAGAAACCGATCGCGCCCCGCACGTCCACCGTTGCGGCGAGTGCAGCCACCACGACGCCCACGGACAGCTCGGCCCGGTGCGGCACCTGGAACCGCGGATGCACGGCCGCCAGTGCACCGGGCAGATGCCGGTCGCGCGCCATGGCCAGCGTCGTCCGTGAGACACCCAGGATGAGCGCCAGCAGCGAGCCCAGCGCGGCCACGGCGGCGCTTCCCCGCACCACCGGCGCGAGACCGGGTACGCCCGCCGCCCGTACCGCGTCGGCCAGTGGCGCCGCCGCGTTCCCGAGCCCACCTGCACCCAGCACGGAAAGGACAGCGACAGCCACCCCCGCGTACACCACCAGCGTGATGCCCAGGGCCAGCGGGATCGCGCGTGGGATGGTGCGCGCCGGATCGCGTACCTCCTCGCCGAGCGTGGCGATCCGTGCATACCCGGCGAACGCGAAGAACAGCAGCCCGGCCGCCTGCAGTACCCCGGCGCCGTCGGCGCCGCCGACATCCAGCCGTGCGGCGTCGGCCGCCGCGGACCCGAGACATACGACGACCACGGAAGCGAGGACAGCCAGGACCACTGCGACGATCACCCGGGTCAGCAGGGCCGACTTCTGCATGCCGCCATAGTTCACGGCGGTCAGCGCGACGACGGCCGTGACGGCCACGGCGTGCGCCTGCCCCGGCCAGACGTACGTGCCCACGGTGAGTGCCATCGCCGCGCAGGAAGCGGTCTTCCCGACGACGAACGACCAGCCGGCCAGATACCCCCAGAACGCTCCGAGCCGCTCACGCCCGTACACATACGTACCGCCTGAGGCGGGATAGAGGGCGGCCAGTCGCGCCGAGGACGCCGCGTTGCAGTAGGCGACCACGGCGGCGACCGCGAGCCCGATCAGCAGCCCGGACCCGGCCGCCCGCGCCGCAGGGGCCAGGGCCGCGAAAATCCCGGCCCCGACCATCGACCCGAGCCCGATGACGACGGCGTCTCCGACCCCGAGGGTCCGTCGTAGTCCCACGCCACCGGGCTGCTGTGCCCTGGACTGTGTCATGAGGCGAACCCTACTGATCCCTGCAACCGTGGCCGCAGCCGAGGCGTCCTCCCCGACAGCGACGGCCCGCACGAACGCAGGGTCGAGCGCGACCGACAGCAACACAAGCAGCGTCAACGCATGAACACAGCCTGGCCGGAGCAGGAGCACAGCACAGGCACAGCGCGGAGAGGCAGGTTCACGGCATGGGCATTGTCAGCTGGATCATTCTGGGCTTGTTGGCAGGCGCCATCGCCAAGTTCCTGCTGCCGGGCAAGGACCCCGGCGGGTTCATCGGGACCACTCTCATCGGCATCGCGGGTGCCTTCATCGGCGGCTGGATCTCCGCGCGCTGGCTGCACCACCCGGTCGCCAAGCAGTTCTATGACGGCGCCACCTGGGCGGCCGCTATCGGCGGCTCGCTGGTGCTGCTGATCATCTACCGCATCCTGTTCGGTGACTCACGCCGCTGAGCACCGCCTGAAGCCGCAGCCAGCAGCAGAAAGGGGTGGGCACCCCGGTCCGGGGTGCCCACCCTTCCTCGTACCGCTCGACGACCTACCGGTAGTTCACGAACTGCAGCGCGAAGTCGAAGTCCTTCCCCTTCAGAAGGGCGATCACGGCCTGGAGGTCGTCGCGGCTCTTCGAGCTGACGCGCAGCTCGTCGCCCTGCACCTGCGCCTTGATGCCCTTCGGACCCTCATCGCGGATGATCTTCGCGACTTTCTTCGCGTTGTCCTGGGAGATGCCCTCCTCGATCGACGCGAAGATTTTGTACTCCTTGCCGGACAGCTGCGGCTCACCGGCGTCGAGTGACTTCAGGGAGACCCCGCGCTTGACCAGCTTCGACTCGAAGACGTCGAGGATGGCCTTGACCCGGTCCTCGGAGTTGGCCTGCATCAGGATCTTGTCGCCGGACCAGGTGATAGAGGCGCCGACGTTCTTGAAGTCGTAGCGCTGCGAGATCTCCTTGGCGGCCTGGTTGAGGGCGTTGTCGACCTCCTGCCGCTCGACCTTCGAGACGATGTCGAAACTGGAGTCGGCCATGTCCTGTGGCTCCTTGTATCGGGTTGGATCGGGGTGCGTATCGGCGTGCGGGAGCGCGGCCGCCTGGCCCGGCGTCGATCCGGGTTGCATCCGGCTAAGCCTAGCCACCCGCTCCCCTCCGAGTGCCGATCTATTGGGTGGCGAAGCACCCCTGCGTATCAGGTATCGTTTACGTCGTTGCCAGGGAGCACCGCGGAAAAGCGGGTCCGAGGCAGCAACCCCGGCGGTGTGCCCGAGCGGCCAAAGGGAGCAGACTGTAAATCTGCCGGCTCAGCCTTCCCAGGTTCGAATCCTGGCGCCGCCACACGACCGAAAGGGTCTGTGTCCAGCAGCAATGCTGGACACAGACCCTTTCGTCGTTCCCGGGCGCGACCTGGTCGCTATGGGCGCTTTTTCCCAGTATGTCTCACCCTGATACGGGTGCTGACCAGTCCGTGTGGGGCAGGTGTGGGGCAGCTTTCGGCTCCCCTAGCTGCCGTTCTTTAGGACTCCTAGCAAAATGACCGGTCGTTTCCTTGGAATGACAGGCCGTCAGTCAACGTTGTGCCCACATCCGATGGATCGGGGTGGGTATGGGGCAGCGGAGGCCGTGGGAGGTCGAGGACGGGCTGTGGGAGCGGATCGCTCCGCTGCTGCCGGTAATCGAACGTCGCACCCGGTATCCGGGGCGCAAACGGCTGGATGACCGGCAGGTGCTCAACGGGATCCTGTTCGTGCTGTACACCGGGATCCCCTGGGAGTTCCTGCCGCAGGAGCTGGGCTACGGCTCGGGCAGTACGTGCTGGCGCAGGCTGCGGGACTGGCAGGAGGCCGGGGTGTGGCAGGCCCTGTTAGGACTCCTAGCAAAAAGAGGTCTTCAGTCGGCGCCAGCAGATGATGCTGCAGCCGAGGGTGAGGAAGGCTTCGTGGAGGTCGTCGCGGATCTCC